>JBBSWI010000001.1:0-10761 GCA_038046405.1 Nanobdellota archaeon
TTTAATTATAGTGTTTCAGATACAACGTCGAGCATAGCAAGCTGCACTCTAAGTATGTCAAGTAAGTATGATAATGGTGCAATTGGTTTCCAACAAATAACAGACACTTCAGTTTTTGAAGATATAAATCAAACAATACAGGCTTCATTAGATAAAGGAAATCACAGCTGGTCTGTAATATGTTCAGATTCAAGCCCACAGACAAATACAAATATTTCATTGCAATGGTGGATGAGAGTCAATATGACTCTGGGCGCGGGTACAATAGATAGCTGTTCTAATTATTGTATAAGTATAGGAAAAATAGGAAATTGTGATAATAACAACTGTCCAAATTGGGGCGGAGCATCACATCACTATGCTGACGGAGATGTATATTGTCCGTATACTCCTTCAACATCTTGTTGTTGTGACTAGATATATTGAATGAAGATATCATAAATGATAAAAATAAAAAAATCTCAGGTAGGCTTTGAATTTCTTCTAATAATCGGGGTAGTTTTACTTATTTTCGTGCTCTTTTTCGCTTTCACATTCGATAGAAACGCAGATCTCAGGAAGTTGCAGGACTCTGTTGATGAAAAGAAAGAATGTATAAGGCTCAGCAATTTAATTTCCGGCGTTTATAAAAATGGCCCAGGCACAGAAGTGACAACAAAAACCAATCATGTGCTTACAGTCTATAATGACAGCGTAATGCAAATACAAAAATTAGAAAATACGACAGTAATAACAAACAAAATAGCGGTCTTGCTGTCAGAGTCGGGAGTTTCCACACAGGATTTTTATAATAGAATAAATTCTAGTCTTCATCCAGACTTCTATAAATGGTGTTCAGATGACTGGGATGGTGGTTTTGGGGGTTACACTGACAGATACCCTACAGATTGCAATCCGAATATTATACCTGGTCAAGTAAACTGGAATCTGATTCCAAAAAATCTTTCAGATTTAATAGCTAATTTAGACAACTATAATACGGTTTATTTAGAGGACCCTCATCTTCATCCACTTCAAATATATAATGGGCCTAATTTAAAATATCAGGGTATGGAATATCCAAGTATCTTTCAAAATTGGACGCATGATGGTGGAGTGTTAATAACTTCAGAACATTTCTTTTGTATTGATAACGGAGGAGGTTATTTAGATGAACTATCTAATCATTGGCAGTGTAAAAATACAGAGATGCCTTCTAACATGGGAAATATAAAAGTTTTTTTTGGGAGGCAATTATATGGATATTCTGGAGCTTATGTTAACCCTCCCGGAAGACAGCTTAAAATAGTAAACAAAACAGACCCATACACATTCAATATAGGCGATACATACGGGTTTAGCGAGCCATCATGCATTAAAACATCTTCTTTGAAAGGCAACGAAGATGTGATATCAAAATATGTAGATAATATGGGGAATTATAATTGCTCTGACCTGAATGCCGCTAACTCCGGGGATCCTACAATTCTTACATTCCGTTACGGATCTGGAATGGTTCATTACATCGCTGATTTTGAAGTAATTAGTCAACAAACGGCGTACTCCGACAATCTTGTCAGCATAATAAAAAATGCATATTTCTTGCTCGTAAGTGCAAAAAAAGGGCCTGGCGAGTATTGCGTTTTTTATGGAAACGGCCCATATAACAAAGTTACTGGCAACATCACGATAAGAAACGACGACAACACAATATTAGTAATACAAAACCCAACATGAGCAATAAAAAAGCCCAAATTGTAAGCCTTGATTTAACAATTGCAATAGTGCTATTCTCAATTATTGTCATAGCGATAATAGTATTCTTTGATTTGTTCCTTAATAGGCTACAGACCAATTTGATAGAGACAGAAATACTAAACAACGCTTTTGCGATGTCTGATTTTCTGGTCACTACATCGGGAGAGCCGACAAAGTGGAGCAATACCAGCGTCAGAGTGCTGGGCCTGGCAGATTATGATAGGGTTCTATCAGAAGCAAAGCTAAACAATTTAAGCAAGCTTAATTACAATTATACCAAAGGGCTATTGAAGATAGATATTTTTGACTATGACTACAGTATCCTCATAACAGATTTAAACAAGACCTCGCAAGGCATTGTTTACTCTTATGGAATTTCGCCCTCGCCTTCAGCTAAAACCGTGATAAAAATAAGAAGATATGTAATATTTAAAAATGAAACCTCGATTTTTGAACTCGATCTTTGGAAAGGATAGGAAAGGCATTGTGTTTACGCTAGATGTAATGCTTGGCATTATGGTAGTCTTGATTATCTTGACTTTCGGATCAGTCTACTTATCCCTTGCCAGCGATGAAAAACTGGGGCAATTGCAATTGATAAGGACCGGTAATGATATCCTAGCTATTCTGGATTATAAGGCAATATTGCAATCGCAGAATGAAACTCTAATCTATAATGAAATGAAAACTATGCTCCCCCCCAATATGGACATGCAGATTCTGATTGAAGCTCCATCTTCAGCTACACAGACCACTATGCAACCTCCCCCTAAGGGTCTTATAGTATCCGGATCAAGGGTTATCTACATCAATGGGAATTATGCAAAAGCAAAATATCTGGCGTGGTACAGATGAAAAATAAGAAGGCGCAATTATTTTTGGTGACATTGACCCTGTTAGCATTCACTATACTGACGCTGTCTATTATAGCCTATCAAACAAGCCAGAGTTTTGAGAACAGGTTAAGCGATATCGCATCTTTCGAAAGATTAAGCAATCTAGACTTGTCTGCGCAAAAAGTGCTCAAAAACATTTTTGATGACAAATCCGGAATAAACGTGACGATAAAAGGTCTCGATGTTACTTTCGAAGAAACTCTTCCAAATGTCCATGCAGAGTTTAACGCTTCTCTTGACAGTTTCAAAAACTATCTAGAAACTAATTTTGATTCAATAAATTTATCAATTGGCAGCATAAAACAATACATTCCGTTATTAATGCCCTCGCATAATATTTTTTACAACCACAGCCAAAATAATGTAATAAATATCACAAATTCTGAATTTAACATAAATGCTCTGGATGTATATTTTGCCACAAACTCAACATTGCTTTCTGGCTATAGCTGCAGTTTAACAATGGGTTCTAGTCCTTCAATTTTGCTTAGCGTCTCTGGGGATCTGGCAAATGGCGGGCGTTACGACTGCGTGGGCCAGATAGATCCGACAAAACACAGCTTGGCGTCTATAAACACCTCACAGGGAAATATGACAGTGATAATAACAAATCCTGGCACAATACTGATTACAGTTCCAAATGGGGTATACAGCAAAGTAAAAACGAAAATGACTGTAAACAACACTAATGAAAACCAACTGGAAGTCAGATATCCTCTGGGTGTGATTAACATTAATTTTGTGAATCTAGGAGTTAAAAAGTTGGGCGATGCAAGAATCGCTTAGTAACTATTGAACGATAAATACAATAATTTAATAATGTAAAAGATGGAACTTAAATATCAAAAAGAGGGTTTTTATTTAATCTTATGAAAAAGAGGAAAAGTATGTCGATGGTTAAAAAGAGAAAGAAGGCTTCTTCTAAAAGACCGAAGCATAATTTAACATTTAATTTTGGAGACCGAAATTTAAATGATATTAATTCAGGCGATAAATTGCTGTCGTCTAAGGATGCTATCAGTTCAGACATAAACAACCTAAAGTCCGATGATAAAGATAAAAATTCTATAGTGATGACAAAACCTTTGCAAACTCTAGATTCCATAAAAAATGCGCAGATGAAAAAAATTTATGAAAAGCCAATCCAGTCAGATAATCAAGACATAACAAAAAAACATAAATTGGACGCAAAAAAAATAGCATTTGAACTTTTATTCTGGTCAGGCCTGGTTGTAGTGATAATATCTTTCATTTTGAAGTTAACGTCATTATTAATGGCAGGAATAGGAATATTCTTAATGATAATCTCATTGGTCATATATGCCATACCTTCAAGGAAAACTGCGCAAAAAAATAGTTTATTGTCAGAAAGCAATCAGGACAGAAAGAATATTCCCTTGAACAAAGAGATACCAAAGACTAAAGACTTGCCTAATATCATTGCATCTGATGAAACTAATAAAAAACACTTCGGTTTCAGTTTTTTTCATAAGGGCATTTCAAAGGAAACACCTTTGTCTAAACAGCCCATCCAAATAATAAAGGAAAGTCCTGAAGAAAAACTAGCCTCCGGAATAGCAAAAAAACAAAAATTAAAAAAAATTGGCCTTATGACGTTTTTTTTGCTGATTTTCATAGCAATAATTTTTTTGCTGTATAAATTCAATATGCTCGCATCGATTTATGGTATTTCAATCATAGTGATGTTATTGGCGGTTTCATTTATAGCATTAATACAAAGCAAGAAGAAATACAAGGACAGCACAAAAACAGGAATCGTATCAAAGCCATCCCTAGAGATAGAGGCAAAAATCAAAAATCTGAAAGTGAACGAGACTGAAATTGATTTGCTGCTGGAATATATCAACGCTAAGAAAAGCGTTTTAATAACAACAGTGGCTCATGATTTCGGATATAGTCTGGATAAGATAGAGTATTTTGCAAAGATACTTGAGAGTCATAATCTAGTAAGAATCTATTATCCGGCTTTTGGACCGGCATCATTAAAATACATAGAGCCTTCAAAGAAAGAAAATGCCAAATAAAATAATAGAACAGTATAAAATAACTGCAGATAATGTTACTATAGACATACAAATAAAAAGCGGGGAGGGGTCGATTAAAAAGTATAACCTGGTTATTCCAGAGATAGGGAAGGCAACAAAAGCTTTATTGGATGATATAAAAGATGAGCTAATAGTCGAGGTTCAGGTTTCTGGAAAGGAAATTCTGGACCCAAAAATCGTTTATGAGCTAAAGGACAGATTTGGAAAGGTAGCCTCCATTATTCTAGAGAAAAGATTGCCTTTGGTAAACAAAACAACAAAAGAAATTATGGTTAATAAGCTGGTTCGTGATATGCTCGGTCTTGGAGAGATTGAATTCTTGTTGAATGATTCTTGGCTAGAGGAAATAGTCGTAAACAGTGCGAGCGAGCCTATAAGAGTCTACCACAAAAAATACGGGTGGCTTGAAACAAACATAACCCTAGACAGTGAAGCCCAAATATTAAATTACTCTAACATTATAGCCAGAAGGGTTGGTCGCCAGATAACCGCATTGAACCCGTTATTAGACGCCCACCTAATAACCGGAGACAGGGCTAATGCTGTTCTCTACCCAATAGCAACAAAGGGCCACACAATCACTATAAGAAAATTCGCCCGCGACCCGTGGACTGTGACAGATTTCATAGAGAACCAGACAGTTTCCAGCGAGATTATGAGTCTGATCTGGCTAGGGATGCAGTATGAGATGAATATTCTGATTAGTGGTGGAACAGCATCAGGAAAGACGTCATTTCTTAATACAATTCTGCCTTTCATCCCCCCCAACCAGAGAATAATCAGCATAGAAGACACTCGCGAATTAGAATTGCCAATCTATCTTTACTGGGTTCCTCTGGTTACTAGGCTGCCAAATCCAGAAGGTAAGGGGGAAATCTGCATGCTTGATTTGTTAGTAAATTCTTTGAGAATGCGCCCTGATCGTATAATTCTAGGAGAGATCAGAAGAAAAAGAGATGCAGAGGTGTTATTCGAAAGCATGCACACTGGTCATAGCGTATACGGGACAGTGCACGCAAATACTGTATCAGAAACTATCCAGAGGTTGATAAATCCGCCGATTGAAGTGGCAGAAAACTTGTTGCAGGCAGTCCATCTGAATGTAGTTCTATTCAGGGATAGGCGGCGCGGAATCAGGAGAGTATTTCAGGTTGGAGAATTTTTAGCTTCAGAAGAAGAAGGAAAGGTGTCTATAAAACCTAATATAATATACAGATGGAAACCGAACAGCGATAAACTGGTTCAGCATAATGTAATGACTAAATTCTATGAAGAGCTTAACAGACATACTGGGTTAAGTGAGGCAGAAATACAAAATGACATGAAAGAAAAACAAAAAGTTCTTGATTGGATGGTAAACAAGAAGGTGCGCCAGATAAATGACGTTGGCAAGATAATTAAGTACTATTATATAGATCCCGAGATAGTATTAAAGGTTGTTACAAAAAATGGGGATCCTAAAGAAATCCTGAAAAATGATTAAAGTCCCTTACGCAGTTGTTCCTGGACCAGTATTGTTAAGGTGGGCAAAAAAGATAGAGGGTATTTCTGAGAGATTAAAAGGTCTATTTCCTAAACTTAGTTTAGACATTAAATTCAGTGAGATGGAAGTCTCTGATAGAGATTACCTCGGAATGTGTATTATAGCTTCGTCCATGGTATTTGCTTTTTTCTTTATAGTATTAAGCCTAGTATTAAGCAAGGCTAAATTTGATGGTGCAATAATTTATTCTTTCTTTGCTTCTTTAATCATGGTTCTATTCATCTTTATCCAGCAGGTGTTCTACCCGAGGTTGATGGTGCAAAAGAGGGTCAGGTCTATCGAGCAAAATTTGATGCCTGCTCTACAGAATATTATGATTCAGATCAACTCAGGGGTTCCTTTATTTGATACTTTGGTAAACATAAGCTTCGGTGGTTACGGAGAAATCTCGAGCCAGTTTAAGATAGCAGTTAAGAGGATTGCTGCAGGTGAGGATGAAATAGTTGCAATAGAAGAGCTAGCTACAAAAAACTCGAGCATCTTTTTTAGGCGGGGGATATGGCAGCTTGTAAATGGAATGAAAGCAGGAAGCGACCTAAGCAAGGTAATATCAGGAATAATAGAAAATCTGGGGGAAGAACAGCTTATACAGATACAAAAATATGGGTCGCAGCTGAATCCTTTAGCGATGTTTTATATGCTGATGGCAGTAATTATCCCATCATTAGGCATAACATTAATTATTGTGCTGACTAGCTTTATATCATTAAATGAGTCCACAACAAAGGCGATTTTTTACGGTTTAATATCCATTGATGTATTTTTTCAGTTAATGTTTTTAGGATTGTTAAAGGCAAGGAGGCCTAATTTAATGCAATAAAATGTACAGAATATTTACAAAGATAATGCCGAAGAAATTAAGAGACAGTTATATAGAGATCCTGAAATACAACAATATAAAAATTAATTCTGAAAGTTTCCTGGGACTTTTGATTTTCCTGGGGATGGGCCTGTCATTGGGATTGTCATTTTTCATCAGTTATGTTTATCATATAAATTATTTCTTGATGTTTATAGGATTGTTTTTAGTGACAGAATTATTTATTTTTTCTTTTCTTAATCTTAAAGCAGACAATAAATCAAAATTCGTGGAGAATGTTCTTCCAGATTTCTTGCAGTTGATGAGCAGTAATCTAAGGGCTGGAATGACTACAGACAGGGCACTGTTGTTAAGCGCCAGGGAAGAGTTCGGGTTGTTTCAAGAGGAAATCAACAGGCTAGGGAAGGAAATAAGCACTGGAAAAGAGATAGACGTCGCATTGATAGACCTCAGCCACAGAATAAGGAGCGAGAAACTGGAAAAAACAGTGCTTTTATTAGTCAATGGTATTCGAAGCGGAGGCCAATTAGCTGAATTATTGGACCAAACAGCATACAACTTAAGATCCCAAAAGGTAGTAGAAGAAAAGATAAGAAGCAATGTGCTGATGTATGTAATATTTATTTTTATAGCAGTTGTTTTTGGGGCTCCGTTATTGTTCGGATTGAGCACATATTTAGTGGAAGTATTAACAAAAAATATAGCATCCATAGAGTTGCCTGAAGAAACGTTAACGTCTTCCATCCAGATGCCCTTTAACATATCAAAAGTCGGTGTTTCAACAAGTTTTATAATGAATTATGCAATATTTAGCTTGATTATCACTTCTAGTTTGGGCAGCCTTGTGATAGGGACGATATCAAAGGGCAAAGCCAAGTACGGATTAAGATTCATGCCAATTATTGTTGTCATTTCATTAGTCGTGTTTTTTATTGTAAGAAAATTGGTATCTTCTATGCTGGGGGGTTTATTTGGAACGACCTAAAATCAAAAGGGCATAAATTTCATAAACCATCACAAATATTAAATATGGGCTTATGCTATTTTATAAAATAAAGGATGAACTGATGAAAAAGATACTATTTTTGCTGCTATTGATTTTTATTGAGCTTTCAAGTGCTAACGCTGGAAATGTGAATGTAAAAACAGATCCAGTTGGAGCAAATGTATATCTAGATGATATTTTTCGCGGGGCAAGCCCTGTAGAAATGAACAATGTTGAAAGGGGCAATCATACAATATTTGCTTCCCTGCCGCAATATCAGTCAGCATATTTGAATATATTTGTAGAGAACAATCTGACTTTTTTTGTGTTCATAAACCTATCATTGATGTCCAATGATTCGAGAAATTTTGGGCAAGTGGGAAACATGGACATTACGACAAATCCTTCTGGGGCTTCAATATATCTAGACGGAATATACCAAGGTGTTAGTCCGATAATGATCAATAGTGTATCTGTCGGCACACACAGGTTAGAAGCAGATTTACAGGGATATAATAAAATTGTATATTTGGTCGAGGTGTCTGCTGGACAAACTACAATGGTGATGTTAACATTGAGCAACAGCATAGAGGGTAATACTTCACAAACAGGGAGCATATACATCGCAACAAATCCTATATCAGCAGCTATATTCCTTGACAATAGTTTGATTGGGAATAGCCCATTGCTAGTTAATAATGTAGTGCAAGGATTTCACAATATCAGAGGCTCATTAAGCGGTTATGATGACAATTCTCAGAGTATAAATGTTGCAGGCAATCAAACTATTTATGTGTATTTAGATTTGGTTTTCCAAAATAACACGGTTGTTTCAAATAATTCAATTTTTGTATTTAATAGTGCCACAGTCGGAAATGCCGGTGGCGCAGGAAACGAAGGAAATAATGACATTGGCCAAAGCACAGGCCTATCTAATACAAATAGCTTAAATGGCAATCAAGGAAAAAATATAAGCTATGACAAGAAGGATAACCAAAATGGCAATCAAGGAAATAATAAATCTCCTATAATGAAATCGCCCGTTTTAATGGCCAAATTTAGCATAATAGGAGTATTAGCATTATTATACATTTTTTTGGTATTTTATTTTGCAAAGCTTCACAAATCGAAAGATTTATAAGTATTTACTTTACAAAAAAATAATCCATGATTCTTACTAATAAAATGACCAACACAATTCCATCTCAAGTAAAGGCTTGTCACTATCATCAATTTATCGGCTTAGTAAATTCTTTAGTATTAATTTATAACATGGAAATGTATAGATTAATCAAAGAAAAACGGGCCGGTAGCTCAGCTTGGTAGAGCACTTGAAAAGCTCTAGTCATGCTTTGGTGATCCTTTTAATACCAAGGGGAAAGCAAGTGGTCGCGGGTTCGAATCCCGTCCGGCCCACACTCAAATAAAAATGCAAGAAGAAAAAGAAGTCACAATACATAAACATAATTTAATTCCGAAGCATATTAAGTTAAGCGAAGAAGAAAAGCAGAAAGTTCTGGAGAAATACAACATTTCATTGTCACAATTGCCTTCAATCTATGATGATGATCCGGCAATAAGGGATCTGAATGCAATGCAGGGCGATGTAATAAAAATTATACGGTCAAGTCCTACAGCTTCGGAAGCAGTTTTTTACAGGGTTGTAATAAATGGTTAAAAGCTACAAGATATTAATAAGCAAATACTTTGAAGAATATTCTTTTGTAGAGTCCAATATAAATTCTTTCAACAACTTCATTGAGAGGGAGATGCAGCGCATAGTCGCAGAAAATTCTGAGATACTTCCTACAATAATACCGCATGATGTAGAGAACTTCAAGATAAAAATAGACAAGATCTGGTGCGAAAAGCCTCAAATCACAGAAGCCGATGGATCGAAAAGAAACATCTATCCCATAGAAGCGAGATTAAGAAAGCTGACTTATTCAAGCCCTGTATATTTAGAAGTTGCCGCTTACATAGACGGAGTCCAAAGAGAGTCTTTTTCTACAGAGATAGGAAAGATGCCAATAATGCTAAAGTCAAAATACTGTAACCTTCATGGGATGAAGCGTGAAGATTTAATAGCCCATGGCGAGGATCCTGATGACCTTGGGGGTTATTTTATTCTGAATGGAAATGAAAGAGTGTTAATAAATGTAGAAGACCTTGCTCCAAACAAGCTTTTCATAAACAAAAGTTCATCAGGCCCGAGCAAGTTCATAGGCAAGATATTCTCTGAGCGTGGCTCTTATAGGATCCCTCATTCGATAGAGCAAATGAAGAACGGTATAATCTATCTTTCATTCACAAGGTTCAGAAGAGTTCCAATTATAGTGGTGATAAAAGCTCTAGGTCTTGTAAAAGACCAGGAAATTGTCAGGTTTATTTCAGAAAAAAAGCAGTATGATGACATATTCATCAACATGGCCAGCCTGCAAGAGGTCAAGACAGAGGAAGATGCTTTAGAATATCTTGCAAAAAAAATAGGCATTACCCAGCCAAAAGAAATAAGGTTCGAAAAAACCATGGAGCAGCTCGACAGGTACTTATTGCCTCATCTTGGATTAACGCAAAAAGATAGGATTGCAAAGGCCTATAACTTATGCAAGATTATAAAAAGATACTTAATGGTGGCTCGTGATGGTTACGAGCCGATAGACAAGGATCATTATATGAACAAGCGTATTAAAATGAGCGGCGACTTGTTGGGC
>JBBSWI010000002.1:0-7172 GCA_038046405.1 Nanobdellota archaeon
ATGAACTCCTATTTGTATGATAAAGGCTATAGTAACGAAGCATATAATATGGTGAAAGACACAATGTTTAGTGTTAAATGATTAAGAAATAATCAAGGTTTTAGTATCTCATCACATACCTTCAAGACTAATTTTCCATCATGAAATGAAATTGGCGGAATCTCTTCACTCAAAAATGATTCGTAAGCATACCTAATATTGCTGCCATGCCCGAACCCATAAGAAGGTCTTCCTAAGCTTGTTTTGTACAATTTCTGATCCCTTGTGAATTCTGGAACTTGCAAGAAATCAGACTTTCCGCTGACGCCTTCAGGAGTGGTGTTAAATTCTACATATCCCTGGTCGAAATGAACTTTTATCCTTGTTATATCTTTCTTTTCAGGATTGCATGTGGTTGCATAATAATTTATGCGTGCATTATCTAGAAGCAAAGTTCCTCTTACTGTATCGAAAACATCAATTTCTGGATGAAGTTTTTTGTCTATGCTATTTTCCTTGCCTATAGCCTTAACCTCTTGCCCATTGTATCTAGTTAACCATAATGCTAAATCCAGGCTATGATATGCTTGATTCGTTAAGACTCCACCTAAGGCAGAGTTATTTCTTCCGCGCCATCCGTCATTTTGGTCATAATAACTCTGAGCCCTATACCAATCTATGGTGATGTCTATATCTCTTATTTCCAATGTTCTTTCTGAAATTTGTTTTTGCAGCCACTCTATTTCCTCATTATAGCGATTCTGGCTTATTAAAGCAATTTTTCTAATATTAAAATCCCCAAGCCTATCTTCACTTCGTGATATGTCTAAAAAATTCAGGCCTAGTGGTTTCTCTACTATGACAAATTTATTTTTCTTTATAGAATCTATAATAGCCATTGTATGGAGATTATGGGGCAAGCAGAGGTGTATCGCATCAATATCACTTCTTGAAAGCATATTTCTATAGTCGTCATAAAATTTTAACCTACTTCTTTCAGAGTTCTTATCAAATTCTGTGTCAATGCTTTCTATCTCAGAAAGAACTTTTTCCAGATTTGAGTCTAGAAGTTCAGTATTAGGATCAGCTATCGCGACAACATCTGCAATATCCCTAGATTTGTCATATATTCTTCGGTAATGAACAGGCCCAATCATGCCAAAACCAGCAATGCCTACTTTTAATTTGCCTTTCATAAAGAATGTTTAAATCAGAAATGTTTATAAAAACAAATTAAATTATTAAATAGTGGTAACATAACATAAATTTTATAAATATTATGAATATCTATTGTTTGGTAAGAGAAATGAAACTATCAAATAAAAATAATATTATTGCCATCATGGGAGCTAGATCTGGTTCTAAAGGCATACCAGGCAAGAACCTTAAATCAATGAATGGAAAATCGCTTATTTCATATTCTATTGAAGCAGGAAAACTTTCAAAATATATAACTAAGGTAGTAGTAGGTACTGATGATAAGAAAATAGCCAAAATATGCAATAAATTGGGGGCCGATGTAGTAATGTTGCCTATAGAATTAACCACTGATACATCACCAATGGAGCCAATGCTTAAGTATGTATTAGAAACTTATGAAAAAAACCAAAAAATTAATGTGGATATTGTTGTTTATTTTCAATTAACTGATTTCTTCAAAAAACCTGAATGGATAGATGAATGCATCGAGTGCCTATTAAATAATAATGAAATTGATTCCTGTTTCATAGGTTGTGAAGAACACAAAAATTATTGGAAGAAACAGGGGAAAAGATACATCAAACTAACAAATGCCTCTTATACCCCTAGACAGCAGAGAAAACCTATATTTAGAGAGGATACTGGGTTGGGTACCGCTACTAGGGCAGATAATATACGAAATGGAAAGAGACTAGGGAAAAATACAATATTGTTAGAGAAGAAATATCCTTTTTTCGACATTCACGACGAACTTGATTTTGCAATATTGGAATTTGTTGCTAGAAATTACCCCAATATAGCAAAAGATTATTACAAAGATTATAAGAAAAATAATTTATAATGAAATTGTCACTTATTTATAACAAAATGCATTATGATAAGATAAGAGCATATAAAGATGTTAAAATAATATCCATGTCGAAAGACTTAGAACCATTTCTTAAATCGAATAATATTGAATTTAATAGCTATAAGAATTATATACATGAAGGTAAATTGCCATTTATTGTTGACAAGGAAACTGTAAATTTGTCATTGAACTGGTCTGATTATGTTTCTAACAAGAGCTTAAAGCAGCTAATAACACATAAAGGAATTCTGCTTTCAGAAGTAGTAAACCTAGGGTTCGAATTATACTACCAAAAAGTCCTTACCCAAATAGAGACAATAATACAGATAATAGAAAAAGAAAAGCCAGAAGACGTGATTTTGATAGACGACCCCGAATTCCCTTATTTGAGGGCATTAAATTTCTTCAATTTGAAAGTTCAGAGAATAAAAGTAAAAAATACTAAATATCATTTAAATGCTTACAAAAGATTTATTGCAGCGCGCTATTTCAAGACTATGGCCATTAATTTAAACTCAAAGCTTAAAAACACAAAAAAAGATCCTGAAACAAACAAGCCACGAATTTTATTGATTAACTACATGCATCTCGACTTCCCCTCTTTAAGCCCTTTAATACCAGAGCTGAAAAAAGATTTTCAAGTAGATGTTCTTGCACTTGAATTTCATCAGCAAAAAGCTTACAAGGAAGCTAAAATTCCATACAAATCTTTTATAGATTACAACATTGAAATAGACAAGAAACTTCTTGGAAAAACATTCAGTGATATTAAAAAGTCCCATGAAACAGTAAAAAATGACGCAAGTTTTAAGGAAAATTACAGATATAAAAACATTAAATTGTATGAAATAGTTAAGGAGGAGCTGAATTACATATTCAGGAAGCATCTTATTGAGGCAGTTTTCTATATCGAATACTTTAACTCAATCTACACTAAATATAATGTAAAAGCAATTGTTCTTGCTTCTGACGTATTAAGGACGGGAAAAACAGCCGCAAAAACAGCTGAGTTAAATAAAGTAGCGAGCGTAACTGTGCAGCACGGAGCTACAGGAGAAAGAGCAGGCCGTTATGGTTATTTACCCATAAGCTCGGATAGATTTGCATGCTGGGGCAAAACTAGCAAAAAAGCTTTAATCAGCTATGGCGGAAATGAGAAAAAAATAGTAATAACCGGCTGCCCCAGATATGATTCTTTAATCAAGAAGCAAGGATTCAGGTCAAAGGAAGAGATTTATGCTTTGTTTAATTTAAAGCCTGAAGACAAGATTATTGTTTATGCAACTAATGTGATGCCAGAACAGGAATTGATGTTCACCAATTTGGCAAGAGCTTGCAATGAATTGAATATCAAACTAGTGCTTGCATTGCATCCTGCGGACAAGGAAGAGTTTTATAAGAATATATGCAGCAAGAACAACTGGTCTCTTTTAGTTAACAAGGACTTTTCTAACTTATTCTCTTTGATAAGCTATTCAGAATTATTAATAACAAAAGCGTCTACAGTTGCAATAGAGGCAATGATAATAGGAAAGCCAATAGTCACGATGAATTTTACTACCGCTCCAGACAGGCTTCCTTTTGCTAAATTAGGAGCAGCCATTGGAGTTTACAAGCCAGAAGACCTGAAATCTGTGATAAGTGGAATATTAAATGATGAAAGCACAAGAAAAAAATTAATGAAGCATGCTGAAGCTTTTCTTATCGATTACATATACAGCTTAGATGGCAGATCCACAGAAAGAGTAGTTAAATTAATTAAAGGATTGATCAAATAGAACCGATAGGTTTATAAATATGTCTAAATTAATGGACTTAAGTCCAATAATTAGGACAGATAAGATGAGATTAGGAAAAATAGATAGCATACTAAGAATTTTTTATGAAAATCCGGAAAAGAAGTTCACAGTAAGAGAAATATCTAAATTAACAAGAATACCAAGAGCAAGTGCCCATAATTATCTTAAGATGTTAAGGAAAAAAAATTTGATCACAAAAGAAAATAACGCAGAAAATTCGATATTGTTCAGGGTAAAAAAGATAAATTATTACATAGAAAAAATAGTTGAGTCTGGTTTATTAGACGAATTAGTAAAAGTTCTAAATCCATCCTGCATTATTTTATTTGGCAGTATCAGAAAAGGCGACTCGGTCATGGATAGTGACATTGATCTTTTTATTGAGTCAGATATAAAAAAAGAGTTAGACCTTAAAAATTTTGAGAAAAAATTGGGGCATAAAATACAGCTTTTTATTGAGTCAGATATAAAAAAAGTCCATGAGAATCTTTTTAACAACATAATAAACGGAATCAAACTATATGGGAGTGTTACAATAAAGTGAATCATAAAATTGATATTATGGGCTGGAAGGAGTGTGAAAGAAAATATACAAGAAAAGTTGAGGTTGATAAAGAAAGAATAAATTCTTTAGTAAAAAAAGCATTGCAAAGATTAGACAGAGCCGATTCTACAGAAGTCTCTATACCAAATATATCGTTCATAGTTGAAGATTATTATGAAGTTATAAAGGAATTGCTAGTTGCTTTTATGTTAAAGAATGGCTTAAGATCAAAGAACCACCAATGCCTTATAAGTTATTTTTACAGAAAAAATAGCAACTTTGAGAAAGAAGCCTATTTAATTGCCCAGATGTCTTATTTTAGGAATAGATTAGAGTACTATGGTGAAGATATTCCAATGGCTTTTTATAATAAAAATAAGGAAGAATTCAAAAAATTAATAAAAATTATGCTAGACATATTAAGATGAGTATGAAAAATAAATGGGGCTATGACAGTTCCACTGAAAGAGTAGCTTGCTTAATAAAAAGATTAATTAAACTATAGTTTTTTACAATCATATGTGCGGCATTTGCGGGCTTGGATTCGAGGATCGTGCCCTAATTAGGAAAATAAATGATGCCCTAATCCATAGAGGTCCAGATAGCTCTGGCTATTACATTGATAGAAACATTTCTCTAGGCATTAGAAGGCTAAAGATAATAGACTTAAAGACAGGAGACCAGCCAATATATAATGAAAACAAGAGCATAGTTACTGTTTATAACGGCGAGATATATAATTTCAAGGAATTAAGGCATTCGCTTGAGGAATTAAAACACAATTTCTATACTCAAACAGACACAGAAGTCATAGTACATTTATACGAAGAATATAACGAGAGTTTTCCTAAATATCTTGATGGAATGTTTGCAATAGCATTATATGACATCAAAAAAAGGAAGCTGATTCTTGTCCGCGACAGGCTAGGGATAAAGCCCTTATATTACACTATAGAAGGAGATTTTTGTTTTGCTTCAGAGCTAAAGGCCTTGATGAATTATGAAGAAATTAAAAGGGAAATAAATCCAGTCGCATTTCATAATTATCTTAGCTTTGGATATGTTCCGGGCCCTTATTCTATATTCAAAAATATAAAAAAATTAGAGCCAGGTTATATTCTTGTCAGGGAAAATGGAAAATTAAGAACAGAATGTTACTATGATCTCGAGTTTAATGAGAAAACCAAAAAGTCTGAAGAGCAACTTGGAAAGGAGCTATTATCCACATTAGGCGAGTCAGTCAAGTCGCATCTTATTAGCGATGTGCCTTTAGGGGCTTTTTTGTCTGGCGGCATAGATTCAAGCAGCATAGTAGCTTTAATGAGTAAATTTTCAGAAAAGCAAGTAAAGACTTTTTCAATCGGGTTCTCAGAGCAAGACTATGATGAGTTGAAATATGCAAGAATTGTTGCAGAGCACTTTAACACAGATCATAAGGAATTTGTAGTTACTCCTAATTTGCTTAACGTCATAGGAGAGATAATTTGGAGTTTGGATGAGCCTTATTCTGATCCTGGAGCTTTTCCAGTCTATTACGTATCAAAAATGGCTCGGAGGCATGTAACAGTAGCATTGGCGGGAGAAGGCGGGGATGAGATATTTGCAGGCTACCCAAGATATCACGAATGGCCTCAAGACAATACAATAAAAAAATACAAGACACTTCCATCACCAATAAAATCATTAGGAAGGAATGTCTTCTCTGTTCTGGGGGAAAATAAACTGAGGAAATACGACAAGATTGATTCACTGTCAAAGATGGAAGAATCAGAATTGTGGTTTGAGGAGAAAATAAACCTTTTTGCAGAAAATGAGAAAAAATTGTTATATGCTCCAGACATTAGGGAGAGTTCTTTTGAAGTTATAAACAAATATTACAACCGATATCAAATGTCACAACTGAACAAAAAGCTTTACACAGACACAAAAACATACCTCGTTGATAATAATCTTCATAAAGTGGATAGGATGAGCATGCTCCATTCGCTTGAAGTCAGAGTTCCTTTGCTAAGTAACAAGATGGTTTCATTTGTCTCTTCCTTGCCACCAGAGATGAAAGCAAGGGACAACAATGGAAAATATCTAATGAAGAAAACTATGATGGAAATTCTTCCTAATGCTATTTTAGAAAGGAAAAAGAAGGGCTTTGCCCTGCCGCTTAAATACTGGTTAAGGAAGGAGCTTTACACTTCCGCGTCATCAATATTAGACAAATCAACAGTATTCAAAAAAGAATATGTAAAAAAGCTTCTTGAGCAGCATAAAAGCAATGAAAGAAATAACGACAGAAGAATATGGACCCTAATCAGCTATGAGATATGGAAAAAAATCTATCTAGAGGGCATAAACTACAAAAAAATAAGTATTTAGCTTTTCCTTATGCTTTTTAGCAGCATAAACTCTTCTTTCTTTATTACCCTAAATAATAATGCAAGCAGAAAGTAAATAATGCCAAAAGTTATGACTATAAAAAATATGTTGCTGGTTATATAATTTCTGATTAAAAGCACCCAGATTATAGCTAATATCCCTGCAAGGATTGTTTTTAGATATTGCATT
Source organism: Nanobdellota archaeon (assembly GCA_038046405.1). Lineage (GTDB taxonomy): Archaea > Nanobdellota > Nanobdellia > SCGC-AAA011-G17 > JAGVZF01 > JACPNH01. The sequence continues at coordinate 6,932 of JBBSWI010000002.1, forward strand.
AAAGGTGGATTAAATTTTGCAATTAATGAGGATTGGACAACAAATAACAAGCTATACACAATAAAGCTTGCCACACTGCTTAATGCCGCTCCCACTAGTCCATATTTTGGTATCAACACCAAATTCAATACTATGTTCAAAGCAGCAGCTATTATCGAGTTAAAAAGTATCAAATTTGATTTTTTGTTCACTTCTAATATTTTTCTTGCGGTGAAAGAAATTGTGTTTATCAAAAAACCAA
>JBBSWI010000003.1:0-58004 GCA_038046405.1 Nanobdellota archaeon
TATAACCAAAATTATTGTTCTCTGTTGCTATTTTATTTTTGGTGTTAAAATCATAGATTACATATCCTGTATTGATTAATTGTTTGGTTTGTGATCCTTGTGGCGTCAATACACCGTAAGGCTTGAATTTTAGTGTTCCAGAACTTACAGTTCCCTGATCTCTCACTGGTTTGTAACTTTTCTTAAGCTTTCCATTTTCGTAATACTCATTATTCATGCGTATTGTTGATGAAGGGGATTCTATTACTGCAGCCTGTTTGATTTTTCCAAGACCATCGCTGAAACTTCTTGATTCTACTGAAACAAGGTCGTTCAAAACGTTTGTTGTGCTAACATAATTTAAGTTCGGAAAACTATTGTCGCAATTAGGATTACTATCGAGGGCATAGCAGTAAGATATCTTTTGTGAAGGCAACAGGTCATAAGGTTTTATGACTTCTGTAAGTCTTCCTAGAGCATCATAATTGTAGCTTGTTGTTTTTTGGTTTATTTCGGTGATTGCTTTAATATTCCCTGATTCATCATAAGTGCTCTTCTGGATAGGATTAGCGCTGCTTCCAAGGAATTCATTCCATATTTTCTCTGGATATTTATTCAGATAGTATGTTGTATGATATTCTGTGCCTATCGGATCTGTGTACTTCAACAAGTTTCCATGAGTATCATATTGATCAAAATTCACATATACATATTCATTATCTGGGGGGTATATGTTTTCAGGGTCTATCTGCTGGTTTTTATTTTTGTCAAGCCAGGTTTTTTTGGCTGCAGGATAAACCTGATCATTATTGAATGTAAGCCATATTGTATCTGTGTATGACAAAGGTTTTCTTGATGATGCCATACCATAAGAATCATAAGAGGTTTCCATTAAAGTGACGCTTCCTTCTTGGCCCTTCATATTCTTCTGCAAGAAAAGCCCAGGTTGATTTTGGAACGCAAAATTGTAATTAATCTCTCTTGCTTTTATAGGAATGCAACTATAATAAGAAACTGATCCGAGCATGCCTAATGCAGGTAAACTAGGCAATGTATAGGCATAACAATTTTTATACAAAAGGTATTCTATTACCTTCTTTGGCATACCATTGAAATTAGAGTAGCTATAAATGTTTCCCGGGTTGAATGAAGAGCCATAGCTGCTGTCCGGGATATCATTCCCAGCAGAGTAATAAGAAAATGCCTTTGAACTTATTATATTCGGGACAGATGAACCTGCAGAGTATTCAACTTCTTGTTGCCTCATCAAGAAATTCCCTGAAGATGAATAAGCATAAGCATCTTTGCCGGTAAATGTATCTGGAACAACCCTTGCATAGGGTATGGGTATTCCTTTTTCTTCGTCTAAATGGTCCCAGTCAAGAAGTGGTACTTTGTATATATGCTTTGACCATGTATTAAACCAATCGCTGTAACTAACGTCATCCATTTTAAGATCGTTACCGTCAAGATTATATGAATAGAAAGTTTCTCTGAACAAAGTATAATCAGATTTGGAAAGTCTTGTCCTGATTGGCCGCCCATATTGATAATCAAATGACGTGATACAATTACCATTTCCACTGCACGCACTAGGATAATCTCTTGCAGTTATATAGTAATCTACCATGGCTCCGGAGTCTGAACCTCCAGATTTCCCGATTATTCTTGTTGCTACACTTGTATATGCAACTTTATTTACATTAGATCGGCCAATATCACTTTCTGAATAAGAATATCCAGCACTCACACTTCCTTTGCAGCCAATAAATTCAGATGGCCAGTATTGGGTTGCAGTTGTTTTTATTTTTCTGCAAAAAGGATCGCTTTCTATTACGCCCATTCCATATTGATAATATGTCGAGGTTATTTCTCCAGAGCCATCATCTGCTTCTATTCTAGATAGCCTTGTTCCAAGCCCATTAAACGGATTAAAATTTGCCGGGCATGTACTCCAAAAAGGAACAGTGCCTATATTATCTTGTAAACATCTTAGCGTACCAATCTCTTGAACATCTTGTAGATAATAAACATTATCTGGTTGAAAAACATACTTTACGTTGCCGCCAGTAGGATAAGTTATTGTGCTAATCAAGAAATCTGTGGGGTCATTGGCACATAGGCCATATTTATTTTCGGCGCTGCATGGAATGTTCTTGTATTCAAATTTTGTCGGTGGCAATGAAGCAGATTCTGATATTCCATACTCCTTTATCTGCCTTAAGGTCAGTTTGCCATTAATTCTGCTGGAGTCTGTATAATAATCAAAGGCTACCTTCTTCAATAATTCTTGAGATGCTCCAGGCACCCCAGGATTCTGCTTTAATGATATGAAGTTCAGTCTCTTTAATCCGGGCCTTACAGAGTCATATATGCCTCTTGTTGGACTATAGTCTAAATTTACTTCATACAAAGGGGTTGTTATCTTTATTAACCTATAATCTACTATTGTTGAGGAGCTTGTTATTCTTGCTTGCTTGAACAAATGTGATCCTTCATTCCCATAGAAAACAGAGCTTGAGTAAAGATAGCTTGGAGAGTTTTCTATAGTAATTGTTGGACCGGTTTCATAATCAAATTTCACCCAGCTTCCTTTATCATTCTGGCTTGGTCCAGGAATCGAGTCAGAATCTACATAATCAGCGCTTTCTATGTAAGCAAGTGGCCATGAATAAGTATATGGCTTATTGGCGGGGCTTATAACTAAGTTTCTTATAGAGCATGCATAATTTAAGAACTTAATTTGTTCATCAGTACTTGTGATAAGCTCCGGATCATTGTCACATATTGTTTGTGTTGTTCTTGTGTTTATGACAAGATCTTTGAATATGTACCTAGTCCCATCTTGCACAGTAACAACAAATTCGCTAATGCCGTTTACGCCACCAGCATCGTATGAATAAGATATTTTCCATGGTTTTACATTGCCAAAAATAAATTGCCTATTGCTATTGAGCATCATTCCGCTGCCTTCACCATTAACACTAATGTAGAAATTATCCGGATTGCCTCTATTCACTCCCTTGATATAATCATATAATTTATTGTTGCTATTACTATTCTTGCATAATCCGTCAAAAGTATCCCAATAGCAGCCACTTATAGCTAGGCAGTCATTAGATGGGTTAGGGCGGCAATCTACAGCACTAGGGCATATATTAACTCCGGGAATGTCTTTTTCTGAGTATTTTGATCCATATCCACCAGGCCTATCAAAAAGCCATCCTGTCTCTTCTACATTAACAGTATTGCCATTACAATCGCTGTCAATACGGTCATTTACATGGATATATTCGTCAGGGACCCCATTAACAGATCTTGTAATTGCACTTGATGCTCCAAGGCTAAATCCAAATCCGACATCAGTTGAATCTTTTCTTAATGTATTGTCAGAAGAACTGTAAATAATGTTTACGGGAATGTCAAGGCCGCCTAACCCAGGAACATTAAACAATTGTATCGGCAATATCAGGTCTCCTCCAGATCCTGAAGACCCTTTGTCAACATTTGCAAAAGAAGCTGCCTGCGGATTTGCTGCATTCATATCTGCGTTAGCATAGTCTACATAGAATGAGGTAAGCAAAAAGACTAGAGCTAGTAATAGAAAAGCTGCTTTATTCACAATATCAACACCCCCTCTAATAAGTTGCTAATGTCGAGATATATAAATTTTATTATTCCCATCTTCATTGAGTTTTAATAAATCTTCTAGTATATTTTAATGAACAATATTACTTGCCCTTTATATAAAAACCAACAGCATATGCAGTATTATTTCTTTTGTCAATGACCCTGCCTACTAAATCACAGTCATTCGAAAGCGCTTCCTGCTTATCTCTGCTATGGCGTGCTATGTCAAGGTTTTTACATGCATAATAAAGATATAGCAATCCTGCTTCAAGATTTTTAGCTTGTTCTTCTAAACCCCTCCCAGAAATGTCCTCTATGTCTTCTATGCAGGCATGGTTCTTTAGTCTTGGATAATCAAAAATTCCCATATCCATCTGATCTGGAGTGAGGTTTGCTTTTTTTAAATAGTCCTTTACTATTTTTGACCCGAGAATGGCTGTTTTATAGTCGCTTCTTGAGCCATCAACATAAATGGGCCTAGTAAAAACGTCAATGCTTAAATCCTTTGGGCTTTGTATATGGTATGAAGCATAATCTTCTGGTCTTATGTCCGGAGTGAGAGTTTTTACTTCATTTCCACAGCCAGATGCCGAAATCCCAAGTAGCAAAGCTGCAATTCCTCTTAAGCTTGTCCTGTATTTTGTCATTTTTACTACTTAAGTGTAATTATATTGGTATATAAGCATTTTGATTTATTCAACCCTCGTCAAGTCTGGCTCCGCAATAATAGGAATCCTTTGCCGATTTACTTCTTTTTTTGGTTTTGAACGAGCATAGTCAGGAAGTTTCTTGCTATGCACTCTTTTTATCATCTGCAAGAATAATGCTTTTTGTTCTTCGCTTAGCGGTTTTTTTCTGAAATTATTGAAATATATTCTATTGGCATTTTCACTAAAATCCACATATCTTAAGAGCGATATGTAATCTCGTTCATTATTTATTTTTGTCATGGTATATTCTACATCAGACATGGTTACAAGATATTTATATGGCCTCAAAGCATTTTGGGTTTGAATGCCTGTGAACGGATTCTCCCAGGAGCTTGGTGAATTGTCTCGTATAGCAAAAGTGTTCGCCATAGGTATAAAATTAATCCAGAAATTATTCCACCCAATAGTTTCGATGTCTTCTCCAATGGCTATTGCATCTTTTGTAGCAATCTGAACATTCCTTAAGAAAGCTACACCTTCGCTGAATCCTGCAATACCGCCAGATATTAGCCCTGCACTTGATGTCGGGATTAAATTATTCCGGCTATTTACTTTTGAAACATAAACGTTATTAATGTTATAATATGCATCATGCGGGCCCTTTACTATCAAATCGGGGGCCTTATTGTTGGATACTTTTGCTTGTCCGTCAGGATCATTATATGCTAGGGGATTATTGCTTACATAAGCATAACCAGACTCTCTAGTATCAAAAACAGGATCATTTGAATTAAATCTCCCTATTTCTGCATCATAATAACGAGCACCGAAATAAACAAGGTTTGAGTTATCAGTCTCTTTCTCAGAGTATCTCCTGTCATTGTACATATCATTTTTTGTGGAGAAACCATTCCCGAATGGCTCAAAATGATTGCTTTGCACTACATTGCCATTAGTATCGGTGGCAATTATTATATTTTTCTGCAGGTCTTCATGGTAGTATATTTCATCATTATTTGGCCCGGATATCGCCAGAATTAATCTTCCATTAAGATAGACAAAACTCTGGCTCTGCGGTTTGGGTTTGTTGTTTATAAACTTAAAGAAGTCAAATATAGAACCTCCAGTAATAATACTCAAATTCTCATTTGTTTGGTTGTCTATTGGCAATGTTGTATTATCATTGTCAATTGGAAGAGGAAGGACTTCGATATTCAATGTTGCATTATTGTTGGACTCATTGTCTTCATCTATGTTATTATCCTTATCAAGGATTAAATTTAAAGTATAATTCCCCTCTTTATCAAATTTAATTGGCGATATTTTATATTTGCCGGACTTGTTTAGATAAAATTCTTCAATATAATCTGAATTAGACAATTCCAAGATTCCGCGAAATTCAACGCCACCTAGATTTTCTGTTTTTACTTCAAAGCTGCCCTCTATTGTTTCATTAGAAAGAATTTGATCTTTTTCTATATAGAACTTTTTTAATACAATGTCTCGGGGTTTATCCTCATCAACAGGAGTTTTTACTGGTTCTGGAACAATCTCAATCTGCTTTTTTATCTTTGTTGCAGAGCCAGGAACATTAGAAGTGTTATCTGTAACTGCGAAAGATAAAGTTAACAACAATATGACTATTGCAAACATCACGGCATATACAAATAATTTTCTTCCGAAGTTAAACACCATAAACCCCCACTTCTTTTTGGTTTATGTAAATCTCACCTCAAAAAGATAGCTAGACAATATGTGGGGAAACTATATAAACATTACTTAAACTTGCTGGTATGAACATAACAACTAGATGTTTTTTAACTCATATTTCCCACTTAACGTTCGATTAGATAAATTTTTATATTTATTTTTTATTGGTATATTATGATTATTGTTGATGTTGAAACAACGGGGCTTGATCCAAAAAAACATTCTATTGTAAGTATAGGCGCCATTGATTTCTTTAATCCTGAAAATCAATTTTATGAAGAGTGCAGAATTTTTGATAATGCCGAGATAACACAAGAGGCGCTTGCAATAAACGGATTCACAGAAGAACAAATAAAGAATCCAAATAAACGGCCTCAGAGAGAGGTTATAAAACAATTTTTAATATGGATAGTAAAGTTCAATTATAGGACTATTGCTGGGCAAAATCCCTCCTTTGACAGAGATTTTTTAAAATCTGCTGCAGAAAGATTTAAATTATACTGGCCTTTGCACCATAGAACTGTTGATCTTCATTCATTATGTTATGCAAATTACCTCAAAAGAGGTTTATTGCCTCCAATCAAAGAAGGCATGAGCAATTTAAGCCCTTCTCAAATATACATTTATGTTGGATTGCCTGAAGAAAAAATTCCGCATAACGGACTTCTCGGCGCAAAAATGGAAGCGGAAGCCTTCAGCAGATTAGTTTATGGTAAAAATTTACTGCAGGAATTCAAACAGTATGAAATTCCAAAATATTTAAATCAAAATTAGTGTACTATAAACTGTGTTGAGTACAATAAAAAAATAAAATTGTGGCCTGTTTGTTCTATACAATATCTTTCTCTAGGCCACCGCACAAATCTTGCAATTTTTTCTTTTCATATAAAACAGCACTTATCATCAATGCCCCACCACCAATACCAAAACCCAATGGCAAGCAATAATTATACATATTTATATTGTAATTCTCTTTTGTGAAATAATAGGGGATTGTAGACAACATGTATAATGTTGATGCATATAATATAAATTTGCCAGTCTTGAATAATATGTCCATTTAGATTTTCCATTTTGATTAAAATATCTTATGATAAAATTACTATATAAACATAACTTATACAACAAAATTTTCAATAAGATTCCAGGCCATGCCCACTTATCTACATTCGGAACTATTTCTGAAATCTAAAGTATTATAAACTTAAAAATAGCCTTAATTTTGTAGGTAAGTGCCTAACTTACGGAACCTTGAAGGCGTAGCGTTTTTCGCGAATGCTCTTCTGAAATGGGTTCTGAGGAAAGTCCATCCACCGCAAAAAGGTTGCTTATCGCAAGGTAAGTTTCAGAAATGGAAGGCAACTATTCAGAAACGATACAGCCTTTTGCTGCAAAAAATGTGGCTCGCGAAGTTTCTCGTGAGAGAAATGAGATAACCAGCTGAATAGGCAAAAGGAATTGGTGAAACGATAGACCCAACCGGTGCAAGTCTCCAAGAGACGCTCAGTAAAATGTTAGGACAGTTTATTCCTTTGCATAAAGGAAAACTGACAGAAGGTGGCTTATAGCTTACCTACACTTTCATTTCTGCTCTTAAGATAGCTTCTTAAGTTTTTATGATGTTTTAATTCTGAAATCAGATGCTCACAGTATTCCCTTGAATCCCCAAACCTCTGGAAGAATGGCCATTCTTCCTTTAATCGAGAAAAAAAGAATTTCCTGTCATTCAATAATCTTTGATCTTCTAGATATACTTCTTCAATGCGGGAATTTAATCTTTCTATAAATGGATCGTTGTTCGGAACTTTTATTATAGTGTATTCTTGGCTCTTATGCAATCCTTTCAGTATAGATGGATTTTTTTCAAGGTCTATTTCAAAAGGCCTGTTTATCAGTATTAAATAATAATTGTCTGGATTCAAAGACAATCCATTTTTAATCCCTAAAGCATAGCTTAGTAATTGGTATTTATAGCCGAGCTTTGCATACGGAAATTTTCTTGACCTCTTTGCGTCCAAAACGACAATATCCGCCTCAGAGCCATTTTGCAATAGAAAAGAAGCATCAAAATGCCCAAGAACATTTATTCCATCATTAGTGTAAAGAACAGGCCTTTCACAGTATTCTTGCCTATTTGTTACTGGAAATCCTATTAGCTGCAATAATTCATTGTGTTTATAATTGATATCTGGTTGGGAGAACATAATTTTGTGCATTAATGTGCCGAACTCCGCAAACTCGTTCGGCTTTACAGTTATAGGAAACAAATATTTATACATGCCAATAAACCTTCCTATGACGCTGTCATTATAGAAACTGCTAGACCTAATGTCCAGTTGAGAAGGCACTTCAAATCTGGGAGTCAAAACAATCTGCTTGCCTTTTATTTCATTGCGCCATGAATAATGCCTTCTTGATGAATCCACAACATCAAAGTCTTTCCCCGACATTAATTCGACCAATATTGTTTCTATGCCCTTAATGCCGAAATGCATATCTGCTGCCTGCTTTTTTAACAGCTCAACAGATTTTGCTTCTTTTTCAGAAAAAAAGTTGTTGTTGCAGCAGTCTTCTAGAGTATTCGCTTTTTTCTGGAAGGGGCATAGCATATAAGAATTGAACGGACATATCAATGATTCCAAATTAATGCCTTGCTCTTCCTTGATTGGCAAAGTTTTTGGAGTGATTATTGTCTTGTTTTTGTGGGCGTGCCTTGAAACCAAGAATCCATTTAGTATGTTTATTGCGCTGATATCTGATTCTCCTTTGTCGCTTCTTTCTGTGTTGCGCATTGGACCTTCCATGCCGCCAATTATATGACAAGGAATTTTATTTTCGGTGGAAGCCCTCCCAATAATGGGGAGAGCATAGCCTGTTTTCATTGAAAAGAGATTAATTTCAGTTAAACCAAGCAGTTTTATTATATTAGAAAATGCATTGATCATAATTAAGTTATTAAGCAGGACTTCATAGCCAATCCTTTCCTTTATCGCAGCAATATTCTCGCCCGGATTAAATTCTTGCGGGCTCTTTTTTAATTGGTATAGCCTTCTTTCGCTGCTGAAACATTCCTCATAGAACTCGTAATTTGCCGTGCTTCCCGAGCTTTCTAATGATTTCTCCAAAGAGCCGAATCCTTTTTTATTATGGTCAAGAAGCCAGTCATTAACACCGTAAACTATTTCTTTAGACGCATGGACTATTTTCCCATCTTTGAAAGTGAACGGAAATACTACAGGAGAGACTGGGACAACCAAAACATTTCTATATGCTTCCGGATTCTCCAAATACTTTTGAAGCATTTTACTTGTTAAAGCAAAGGATTCTGTAAATGGATCAGTTGCAATCTTTTTAGGGATCCCAGACCCTTGATTTGTAAGATTTATGGAAACGCTTGTTGAGAATATAACAGTTTCAAAACATTCTTTTAGTTCTGGCAGTATTTCTTTCAAATCTGAATTGTATAGAAAAAATTTCTCGAAATTCCCATAATGCCTTTTGTCTCTGGTTTTCTCTTGCGCTTTTTCAAACATCTCTTCCAGAACTTTTGCCTTATACCTTCCGCGGTTTGTGAATTTAATATCAGTCAAAAAAGGCCTTGATACCTGGATTATATCTGCGGGATCATTGATTAATTGTGTTGTATGAATATATGTCATATTTTTAACATATTAAAAAGGCTTTTAAAAATATCTACAATAACAGAATAATGGCTTTTTTAGTAGATGTGAAATTAAGAGGAAACAAACAATTATTGCAAGTAAGGTCTAAAGGGCGCTCATATCTAATAGAAGAGAATTTTGAGCATATAATTCCGACATGGAACATACAACATGATGTGCTTCTCGAAAATCTTAGCGCAGTTGCAAGACCCGCTAAAAATAGCAGGAAGATTTTTGAAGTTCTTGATGGGAATTTAATAAGACTAAATACAAGAATCGAGCTATTCCCGTATGCAAGAACTGAAAAGGACCTAGACAAGTTCTCTGAAGATGATTTTGAATGGATAAAGAAACATGGAAAATTTGTGGCACATGCTATCGGAAATCCTAGTATGAAATATTGTCTGCCACATGATTTTATAGTTGGCAGCAAAAATGACCCTAGAAATAATGTGCTTAGGATGAGGCGATGGCTTCTTAACATGCCTTTCCCTATATATCCAGAAAATGGCGCTAGATCAAGGCTTGAAGAACTGTTAAGAGAGAAGAAAGCTTCAATAGACCTAGAAGTCAGAGGCTGGAAGAAGAAAAACGACGAGATATTCCTCTGCCCTTTCATAACATTTGACGATAATTTTGGAAATTACTTGCTTGTCAGAGATGATATTGGAGAAGATAAAATTATTGTAGACAGTGATTTTGGGCAAGTCAAGTTTAACATCATAAACAATGTCAGGGATTTTGGAGAGGAGTTAAACAAATTATTTTATGCATATGATCCTCTGTTCACTTTCATACATAATGCTAATTACGACCTGTCTAAATTAAAAAACCTTGAGAAAAATTTCAGGCCGGGATTAAGCCTTGAAGAAAGTGGCAAAATACCCATAATGACCGGCGGTTCAAGCACATACATAAAAAGATACAGCATCAATAGGGGCTATATAATAGACACTTATCCATTTTCCTTAAACTGGTTGTGGTTGCCAAACAACAAGTTGTTTACAGCTTATGATTACATGTTTGGGAAGAATCACGAAAAGGAAATTGAAAGTTATGACGAGCTTGAGGAATGGGCTGAAAAGTCCAAAACTAACCCCGAGTATACAAGAAAATGTTCTGTTTATGCGATTAAAGATGCTATACTTGGATTCAAGCTCGGAGAAAGAAGCTTAGAGGATATTTTAATTATGAGCTATTTGTTCAGGGAAAATCCAGATGTCATTGCAACAACTGCAAAAGATGAACTAGCATTAAAAGTGCATGAAATGATACAGTTCAAGAGAACTAACACTTACGGCTATAGAACCAGTCAGGCAGAAGAAAAGCTCGATGAATTCTCCGTCAATGAAGAAAAAGTAAGACTCCTAGAATTAAATGAAAGTAAAAGAGGTTTGTTTAATGCTTCATTGGTATATTTTACGCCCTTTATTGAAGGCCTTGTTCAGATAATAAGCTCTGACCCGATTGCAATGGCCACGTATAGAAAATTCCAAAGTGCAAACAGCATCGACAAGGTTATCCTTGCAGAAGGGCTTGAAGCCTACTTGAGGAAGGCGTTATTCGACCTTAAGGTAAGACTTCCTGTAGAAGAGGGGGAGAAATTCAAAAGTAGATTGTTTGATGCGCCAGATACTAGGGAAGATTACACTTATGGAAAGATTTATGGAATAAAAAACGGCCCTTACCATTATTCAAGAAATATAACTACATTAAATAATAATGTTTTCGAAAGAATAAATGACCTACAAAGATTCTTGCAGGGGAAAGAAATAATAAATTTTTCGGATAAATTTGTTTTATTAAATGGTGATGTTGATGTTTCCGGATTAAATAGCCTTGCTATAAAATTAGGTTATGGAAATTCTTTGTCTTTGGAAAGAGGAAGGTTCTCTATAAACTTAGAAGGGCAGTTTATCAGTCAAGGCCTAGACTTAAGCTCGACAAGGGGAGATGCAACGTTTCTTCAATACGAAATAAAAAGTGAAATTCTCACCAAGATATTAAAAAACAATTCCAAGACTGAAGTTCTTGACTACTTGGCAAGAAGGATAGCAGATTTTGAAAATGAGCCACGAGAAAAATTTGCTTATTTGAGAGAGAGTGTATTAAGAGATTTTTTGGATTACAGCGATAGGGCGCACACAAGAGAAAAAGTACAAAACCTGATTTATTACGGGAAAAGAGCGGGAGAAATTTTCAATGGTGGTTTCATAAAGGGAATAAAAACATTGGTAGTTGTTCCAGAGTTCTATAATAGAAGACTAGAAGTGGACTATGAAAGGTATAAATGCAGGTTTTTTGGTCCTTTGAATGAGGGAATTAGAAGTTTCTCCGAAGGAACTATAGGGAATGTGTTGTATTCTATTTTTTGTTTTGAACGTGGCGCTTTAAATTACAAAAAGGTTGCTTGTCTTTCCAGCATCGTAGAAGGAAAGAATATAGAAAAAGCAAGGGAAATCTTGCTTACGGAACAAACAGCTTTATTTTAGAAACATTTAAAAAATCCTTTTTTATTCTGCTAATATGGCAGAAGACAAAATACAGATGCCCTCTGGTATGGGCGGATTAGTAAGATATTTCGATGACTACCAAAGTAAGCTAGAGTTCAGGCCTATAATCTTGGTCTTTGTTATTTTAGCAGTAATAATATTTGAATTATTGCTTCATTACAAAGTTTTTGGCTGATATTTTAGAGCAACAAACAAAATGATCGTGATGAAGTTCGGGGGAAGCTGTATCAGCTCTAGGGAGAATTTAGAGAACTTAGTAGCCAAAGTAAAAGCCAATTTTGAAAGAAACCCTATTCTTGTTGTTTCTGCTGTTGAAGGTGTGACCTCAAGACTAAAAGATATAGCTTATAACTTATTTGCAAAATATAATGACTTGTCCAAGGATTTTTCGTATGTTGACTTTGAAAAAAAACAAGCTAAAGCACTTCCCTATTATCATGAAATATTGGGTGTTTATAATGGCCTAGCCTCTGATTCTGGAGTCAGATTTGAAGACACGGAATTGGATGTTGATTTTCTTGGTTCATTAACTGCGGATGGTACGGACCAGGAGAGATTCACTGATGGAATATTGAGCATGGGCGAAAGATATTCTTCAAGATTGGTTGCGAAGTTATTAAATGATAATGGCATATTTTCCCGGCCATATGATTCTTACAAATTAGGACTGATAACCAACAACAAACATGGCAGAGCTAGTTTAGAACTGGAATCATTTGGCCTTATTCCAAGAGAGCTTGAAAATACCCATGGGCTTCCAGTAATAACCGGATTTATTGGCATGGATAAAAAAGGCAATGTAACTACAATGGGAAGGGATTCTTCTGATTACAGCGCGGTTATATTTGGAGTTGCCTCCAAGTCAAAAGAAGTCCAAATGTACAAAACCGTAGAAGGCGTACTATCAAGCAACTCTATTATGGTTGAAGGACCGAGGACAATTCCCAAAATGAGTTATGATGAAGCAATTGAATTGGCTGCTTATGGTGGGAATGTTTTAAGCTTGAAAGCTATTAAATTGGCTTCTCAACATAATCTGAAAATAAGAGTGATGAATCTAAAATCAAATCACCCCGGAACATTAATTGCAAAACTTGAAGAACCGGATATAGGCTCTGTAAAGGCAATAATTAGCAAGAGGCATAACAATACAATTATGATAAATTCCATTTCTATGATTGACCAAACTGGTTATGCTTCAAGGATTTTTAGAGGCATTGCGAGAAAGGAAGGTGTGATAGATGTTGTATGCAGCTCTGGATCTTCTATTTCTGCTACTATAAACCCATTTGTAAAAGACCACAAAAAAATGGACCAGCCGATAGATATGGTAGCCTTAAAAGAGTATATCAGAAGGTATGGTGAAACTGAAATTTGCGAGGATAAAGCAATAATCGCTGTTATTGGAGAAAAGATTATGCATCAGCCACAATTACTTGCCAGGGTATTTACAACAATACCCAATAAAATAGGTATAGAAATGGCAAGCTTAGGGAACAATTCTAGCAATTTAACTTTTGTAGTTGACCAAAAATATGAGGATATTGTCGTTTCTTTATTGCATAAAGAATTTTTTGACAAAACATAATTAGTAAGGTTTTTATAATGGCTAAGACTCTGCATTTTTATGATGCCGAAACTAAACCCCAGAGACATGCAGAAAGCCATGCAAAGGCTTGGAATAAAGCAGCAGGAGATAGATGCAGAAGAAGTGATAATAAAGACTAGCAACAAGGAAATAATAATCAAGAATCCTGAAGTTCTTAAGGTAAATATGATGGGAAGGGACAGCTTTCAGATTTCTGGCAGCATTATAGAAAAAGAAATCTCCAAGATAAGCGAAGATGACATTAATACTGTAATGGAACAGGCACAAGTTTCTAGGAATGAAGCATTGAAAGCATTGGAAGAAAGCAGGGGCGATTTGGCAGAGGCAATTCTTAGCTTAAAAAAATAAAAACAAAAAAGTATATAAATCAGCATACAATAATAATTCTCCCTTTTAGCAAGCTATAAAAAGTAGCTCGGCTATATACTATTGATGGAAAATGTTATAGCCCTGCTCAAAGAGGCAAATACAAAATTAAACACGGCGGACCATTTAGCATATGTAACATATTCAGTAGTAAAGGAATCAAAATTGCTTCTAGCCACTGTTGAAAATCTATACTCTGCACTAACTCTGGTGATGGAAGCCTTGCTTCAATATGATAGATACTATAAAAGGATAAGCTACGTGCCAATTGACTTCCAAGGAAAATATGATATGTTCAAGAGAATATCAATGAAATATAATCTAGACCGAATGGCAATCGCTTCAATACTTGACATTAAAGGCTTGATTGATTTACATAAGAAAAGCTCCATGGTCTTTACCAGAGATCAAAAATTAGTTATCGCAGGCCATGGCTTCAGCGTGATGAAGACGTTGAACATAGATTCGGTGAAGCGCTATATAGAACAAGCGAAGCCATTAATCATAAAAATAAACAAGATATTACAACCAAATGCAAATGATAGAAGATTTGCCTGAAATGGCTAGAGATGAGATTAAAAGAGCAGACCATCTAGTTTACGTAACCTTAAAATACACAAGGACGGTAGACGTGATAAAAAATATCATCAAGAGGCTATTGAATGCCTACGATTACATAATCCTGGAAGCTCTTGAATATGCAAAGGAAACCAAGAAAATAAAGGAAATACCTGCTTCATCGCAAGACAGAGTAAGGCTGGTCAAGAAACTCTATAAGGAGAATATCATTAACCACATTAAGCTGTATGAGCTGCTTAAGGAGATTGACAAGGCAGATTATTCTGGAAGAGAAGAATACAGGAAGAACGTTGCACTGCTCGTAAAGGTAAACGGAAAGGCAATGCAAGTAGACATTCCTACATTAATGGACTATTTTGCCAGAACAAAAGAGTTTATTGAGCAAATTAATTCCTGGGTTGAATAAAAAATGCCAGTTAGAAAAGCGAATGTGGAAGATTTAGCAAAAGTAGCCAACTTGATGAAGAAGCACTTTAAAGTGCATAATATATTCCAGCAGACAAGTCAAGAAGTATTAAAGTATTTGCACGAGCAGATGCAAGAAAATGAACTTCTTGTTTATGAAGATAAAAAGTCTATAACTGGAGCTTTGTTTTTAGTGAATTTTCAGACAAGCCTTAATAAATATCACAGAGTGTGGAAATTCAGGCATTTTGCTTTCGAAACTGAAACTATTGCGTTAGAATTGTTATCCGAAGTAGAAAATATTGTGAGAAATTCTTCAAAGACATCAAAAATTGAATTGACTATAGCTGAAACTGAGCTAGGGATTGATTTTTATAAAAGATATAAGTATGAACAAGAAGCAGAATTAAAAAATCATTACAGATGGGGCGAAACTTGTTATGTTCTAGCGAAGTCTTTTAAAAGACAGGAATAGAAAACTTTATATATAATAAAGTTATACTTAAAGTTATATAAAATGGAAGCTTTAACTAAAACTAGGAAGATTGGAGGATCTTTAGTAGTTACTATACCTAAGGAAATTGTTGAACAAGAGGGGCTTGTGGAAAACCAAGCAGTCAGGATAGATGTTAAGAAGATGAAAAAAAGTGGCTTCGGGATGTTTAAAAGCTTAGGCACTTTTACAAAAAAAGATAAATTTGTAGGGCAGTTAGAGAATAATGAATAAATTTGTTATAGATGCTTACGCTTGGATTGAATATTTTAAGGGTACTGTTCCTGGCGAAAAGGTTAAAAATATTGTAGAAGATTCTAACAACTTAATTTATACTAATGTGATCACAATTGCGGAATTATCAAGCTTCTTTGAAAGAAAAGACTCTAGTTTTAAAGAGGCGAAGAAATTACTTATTTCATTATCTTCTCCCATTCCAATAAATACGGAGTTTGCAGACGAAGCAGGAAAATTACATGCAGAATTAAAGAAAAAAATCAGGCATATCGGACTAGCAGACATATTAGTCCTATTAACTGCCAAAAAACTAAATGCTAAAGTCGTTACTGGTGATGAAGACTTCAGGGATTTAAAAGAAACCTATATGATTAAATAGAACTGATAGTATGTCCTAAGTGCAAAATCCCTTACTGGAATAAACCAAAAAAGAAAACTTAATTTTTTTTAAAGACTAGCACCCGCTAATGTTACAATACAAGAGCGCAGAAAGTTTTATAAACTTCGGGTACCTAATATACTTAATGAAAATTATGAAAGTTTTTGATAAAAAGGTTAGTGATACTACTTATTACAAGTATAGGATTAATTTACCAAAAAAAGTTGTGGAAAAATCTAACTTTCTTAATAAAGAATTAAAAGCCGAATTGTATAATAATAAAATCATTATTTATACAGAATAAATTCTTTGCTTATCAGAATTTTAATATTTCTTTATGATTTTTTCCAAATGCCTCAAAAACTCTCCAGTATCTACAAAATAATTTGGATATGCTTTTTCCAGATCATTGATAGTATCTACCCCCACAAGAACAACATCATATTGTTTTTTTCCATTGTTTCTTTTCTCAGCATTAGAATAATCTTCAATTGCTTTTTTTTCTTGATTTTTTGTATAGGCAGTGATATTCAATTTTTCTCCTAGAATATCTAATTCCAATAAAAAAAATTGCACTTTTTGAGTAGGTTTAAATTCTTTTTTGAAAACATTAAATGCGGTAGCCCAACCTTTCATGATTTTTATAACATTTAGCTCTTTTTCTTTTATCTTAATTTGCTGATATAATTCTTTTTCATCTTCGGGAGTGTTTGGAACACAAGGACAATCTTCCAATTTGGCAAAGGCGGAACTAACTAACTTAAAGAAGTCCATCCACTCTTTTTGTCCTTCACTAGATTTTATAGCTTGTCTAGTAAAAAAATCCACTGTTTCAATGGCAGTAGCCCAAAGATGTTGTAATTTTGACCTTATTTGAACTTCTATGAGTAATCCATTATATTCTTTTTTTTCTTTGTCACTATTATATTTATAAATTAAATGAATACCTCTATATCCATCATCTTTCGGATGAGTAATATAATCTTTTTCTCCAAGCTTTTTATGTTTTAAATCCCCCCTTATATAATAGTCCCTATATAATTTTCTCGCCAAAGAAACATTGGATAAAACCGCTCTACAACCCCCAATATCTTGCATCTGCGAGAGCCTCATAGTAGGAGTTCGGCCATAATATTTCCTTTTAAGTTTTTTAACAATTGCAGGAACACGTTTAAGTCTTTGTGCAGTTAAAGAATCTTTATCTATAAGTTTAGATTTATTTTTTAATCTTATTTTAAAAATATGCATTGGGTAGCTATGAATCGCTCTCCAATTGTCTAATATATCAAGAGCTTTATCAAAATCATTTTCAGAGCTTTCATTATTAATTAAAATATCTCCAGATTTGTTAATTATACCTTTAGAAAACCCCTTTGGTTTTATCCATGTCATAATATTGAAAATGATTACCCTTATTTAAAGCCTCGTTTTGCGCGGTTATCAATAGGAGAGAATAATACAGATATTAAATAAAACATTCGTTTTGCGCGGTATTTCGGGCACCGAAAGATTTATATACTTCGGGTGCCTAATAGTTCTATGGGAAAATAAGGACGAAAAGTGCCAGATCAGAGGTAAGATTGTTTTACTTTGCTGTTTCTATGTTGCTTTTGTTGATATTGAATTTGTATCATAAAACAAAAATAACATTTAGGAATTTCATAAAATATGTTCATGAATCTATTGCTAAAGCAATAGATGTTGTTGCAGTTTAGATTTAGGAATAGCGAGAGCTATGTTAATAAGGGGGAAATTCATTGGAAATCAATCATAGACTGCGTTAAAGAGATTGTAAGAACTTAGTTCTTACCAGACTAAGCACATTGCTTAGTCGTAAAATAAAAGTTATTCGGAGATACTGCGCAAACCGTAATGTTTATAAACAACTTATAGGGTTAAATTTATCAATTAAATATTAATATTTCTAAAAGACGTGGGGGACAATAAAATGGCACAACAAGGAAGCAATCAACCTATATTCATTCTAGCTGATAATGTACAAAGAACCATGGGCAGAGATGCCCAAAGAAATAACATTATGGCAGCTAAGTTAGTTGCAGAAACTGTACGAACAACTTTAGGGCCTAAGGGCATGGACAAGATGCTAGTGGATTCTTTAGGCGATATCGTGGTTACGAATGACGGCGTTACTATACTCCAGGAAATGCAAATAGAGCATCCTGCAGCCAAGATGATTGTTGAAGTAGCAAAAACCCAGGAAAATGAAGTTGGAGATGGAACTACTACTGCCGTTATACTTGCAGGAGAATTATTAAAGAATGCAGAGCGTTTACTTGATCAAGAAATACATCCTACTGTCATAGCTAAGGGCTATAGGATAGCAGAAAAAAAAGCCCAGGAAATCCTTAATAAAATCGCGGTAGACATTTCTGAAAAAGACACTGAAATTTTAAGAAAGGTTGCAATGACTGCCATAACAGGAAAAGGAGCAGAGTCAAACAAGGAAAGGCTTGCTGATCTTGCTGTTAGGTCTATTAAGCAAGTAATGGGCAATGAAAATGGAAAAGTAATAATTGAGATGGACACAATAAAAATAGAAAAAAAAGTGGGCGGTGGAGTAGAGGATTCTGAATTAATACAGGGAATAGTTCTAGACAAGGAAAGAGTTCATTCTGGAATGCCAAGAAGTGTTAAAAATGCGAGAATAGCATTACTCGATATAGCCCTGGAAATTAAAGATACAGAAACAGACGCCAAAATCGAGGTTAATGATCCTATGAAATTGCAGGCATTTATCGACCATGAGGAAAAAATGCTTAGAAATATGGCTGACAAGGTAATAAAATCTGGAGCTAATGTTGTTATTACACAAAAAGGCATTGATGATGTTGTGCAGCATTATTTAAGCAAGGCTGGAATTTATGCTGCCAGAAGAGTAAAGAAAAGCGACATGGACAATTTGGCAAAAGCAACGGGCGGAAATGTAATCAGCAACTTAAATGATATAACACAAGATGATTTAGGAAAGGCTGGATTGGTAGAAGAGATTAAACTTGGGGATGAGGCAATGACTTTTGTCAGGGAATGCAAGAATGCGAAATCTGTTACAATACTAATAAGGGGCGGCACCAGTCATGTTGTTGACGAGGTTGAAAGGGCATTGAAGGATGCTCTAGGGGATGTTGCTGCTTCATTAAAAATTGGCAAGGTTGTTGCTGGCGGGGGAGCTCCTGAAATGGAAGTAAGCAAGGCCTTAAGGCAATATGCAAATAAAATGTCCGGCCGTGAACAACTAGCTGTTCTGGCTTTCGCGGATTCTTTTGAGATTATCCCTAGAACTCTAGCAGAAAATGCAGGCCTGGATCCAATAGACATGCTCACTGAACTTAAAGTCCAGCATGACAGAGGCAATAAATGGGCTGGTTTGGATGTATTTAAGGGAAAAGTAACAGACACATGGAAGATGGGCGTAATCGAGCCCTTGAAGATCAAAACACAAGCCACAAAAAGCGCGACAGAAGTTTCTGAATTGATATTAAGGATAGATGACGTAATAGCGGCAAGCAACTTAAGCAAAGGCGGTGCTCCGGCAATGCCTTCTGGAATGGGCGGAATGCCTCCTGAATATTGATTTTACAGTTTTTAGTAACATTTAAATTTTTATTCTTCTTAATTTTTATTTATGAAAATAAAAAGAAAAGCGAGAGATTTAGTTTCTATAGTCCTGGCTACTTCTTTAAGCTTGGGTGCTATTAGTTGCGGGAAAAAAAGCAAGCCCCCCACTACACCAGCTCCAATACAAGAAATAATAGAGGTTACTACTACAATAAAAGCTGCTGAAGGTGATACTATAACAACAACAGACATAGACGGAAAGACCTACAAAGTGATGATTCCTGCCAACTCCTTAAGCCAAGATGCTAAGGTTACATTAAAAAAATCCGATATAGACTTCAATATTTTCAATTTTAATTCTTCTTCTAGGCCATTAGAAATAAATTTGGGCAGTGCTAGGCTCGTTGATAGTGCATATGTTATATTGCCAATAAATGGAGATACATTGGTAGCTATATCAAACACAAACGGCTATTTTAGATATGAAAATCTTGCTGATCTTGGAAGTGGTCATGTAAAAATACCTTTATTGAGAAATTCTACAGCCTTATCAACGAACGCTACAGCACAAATAAATGATATCACAACATGGGTCGGTGATTTGCCTTCTCAACAACCAAAACTCAATAGAAACAATGCAGACTTTTCTAATCCTAACAGACCGGTAGTTTTATTGATTCATGGCCTAGGACAGAAAGCTTCAGATTTATCCAGCTTAGAAGATAGAATAAGACAAACTTTTCCTGTGGCGACATTTGAATATCCGACTACTGATTCACCGTATAGAAATGCCCTGAAATTAAAGGAAGAACTAGGCAAAGTTGGCATCATAAATTCTCCACTCTACCTTGTCGGGTACAGTATGGGAAGCCTTGTGGCAAGGGACTTTATTGTATATAATGATTCCAATAACAATGTTAAAAAGTTTTGTTCAGTGGCCGGCCCAAATAATGGATTCCAAACTTTAGGCGCTGTTAAAAGTTTATTGGATTATTTATTAAATTTATATCAGTATATCATTCCTATACAAAAGGGAGACGGTATTGCTTCTCTAGTTCAGGGAAGTGCAGAATTAAATGGAATTAATAGAACTAGGGGCCCTTTTAATGTCGATTACTTTTTTATCGGGGGGATTTGCAATTGCGCGTTATCACAAAACATGGATCTCACAAATATTTTGCCAGTACCTCATGATGGGGCCGTCTATTTTAACAGCTTAGACATGAATCAGTTTTCACCGCATGAATTAGCAAGATTAAACCAGGCTGCGAGATTAAATTTAAACCACCTACAATTGGCTCAAAACACTTCTGTTGCTGACTTAGTGGTCCAGTACTTTACAACACCAACATTAGAAGACAAGGTTTTAATTACCTCAACCATGGATGGAAATGATGAAATCTATGAGACTAATCTAAATTTTTCCAATTTTTTAAGACGAACAAACAGCCCAAATCAAGACTGGCAAGTTTCTGTTAGCAAGGATAAATCTAAAGTAGCTTATAATTCTAGCTATAACCTATATGTTGCAAATATAGATTTTACAAATCCTAGGCCTTTAACAGCTAATACACATACTCCACAGTGGCATCCAAACAACAACACGATTGTATTTGTTAGAATAGAAAATAGCATCAGCGATTTATATAAAATAAATTCCGACGGCTCTGGACTCATAAGGTTGACCAACGACTCTCACCAAGATGTTGATCCTTCATTTAGCAGCGATGGGAACAAGATAATTTTTGCATCTGACAGAGATGGCCCATATGGAGCAATGAGAGTTTATACGATGGACACTAATGGCAATAACATTAGTTTATTACAACCCGGATATAGCTTCGGAACTCCTAGATATAGCCCAGATGGTTCAAAAATAGTCTACACATTTTTAGAACCCGGGCCAAGGCTAACATTATGGACAAGCAACAGCAATGGTGCCAATCTACAAAGACTAACTAGCAGCACATACGACTCTGATTCGCCCGTCTGGAGCCCTGACGGAGATAAAATCATGTTTTTATCTAACAAAGACAATCCAGGATCGGTATCTCCGATTATATTCATGCCCGATATTTACATCATTAATTCCGACGGGAGTAATTTGATTAGGAAAACAACCGATCATAGAGGATATAAATCACCTTTCTGGTACAGATAAATTTAAATAACAAAATTATTTCATAATCTTATGGATGAAAATCTGAGCACTAGCCAGATGCTATTAAAAGCAACCAATTTGATTAACGATGCAAATTTTGAGGATGCATTGAAATATTATTATTATCTAGAAAGAGATGCAGCCAAAGATCTGATTGACAAGAGCTTAACCGAAACTTATGAATTATACAAAAACTGTATAATATTGTACTTAGTGATGGAAGAATGCCTCATATTGGCAAGAAAAAATGAATTGGAGAAATTAAAGGAAAAGCTTGACTTTTTGTATTACGAGAAAAGTTCATTATTGCCGAGAATAAGCTCTGAAAAGCTAGCGAGCTTCATTGAAAGAAACTATCACTATTTAGTCGGTTATTACATGTACAATTTCTACAAGACCAAATTCCTGAGGGAATATGAGAACATTTACTATTTCATGCATGCTGGCTGGACTGAAAAGGCCACAAACCACTATAATAACCATCTCTTAAGATATTATACCCATCTTGCTAAATACGGCGATTTTAGGGTTAGGAATATCTTATACAATGCAGTTATAAACTTGAACAGGGAAATAAAACTTAATTCTCTAAAACAACAGGCATATTCTGAAATTGCCATGTATAATTTTGCAAGAATAAAGAAGGAAAAGACAAGAGAAAAGGTTGAAAGAACCCCAAGAAACATCAAGACAACAGAAACAATAAGGTTTGAGAAAAAACCGTTCAAGAGATTGCATGAATTAATACGAGAAAATAAAGCCGATGATGCCTTGAATTTGTATAACGAGCTGCTGCAGCAAAACATTTAAAAGCGCTTTCCATAGCTAATTTTTATGTTTAAATTTCTAAAGGAAAAGCTGAAGGGTGTAATAGAGAAGATTTCCAAAAAAGTAGAGGAAGAAGCGCCCATAAAGGAAGTTGAAGTAGAAGAGCCTATTTCTCAAGAAGCTTTTGAAACTAAAGAAGAAGCAAAGGAAAAACCAGGAAAAAAAGAAAAGAAGAAAAAGAAAGAGAAGAAAAAAGAAGAAATAATGGCTGAAGAGCCGGCAAAAGAAGAGCCTGAATCAGAAACAAAAGAAGAAGTTAAGGCTGTAGAAGAAAAATCTCTTTCAGAACAAGAAGAGAAGCATGGATTTTTCGATTTTCTAAAAAGGAAAAAGGAAGATAAAGAAGAATTAAAAGAACAAGTTAAGGAAGAAGAAATAAAGATAGAATCGAAAGAAGAGAAGAAAGGCCTTTTCCAGACAATAAAGGAAAAAGTAACTACAAAGATAATCAGCGAAAAGCAATTTGATGATATTTTCTGGGACTTGGAAATAACATTGCTGGAAAATAATGTTGCACTTGAAGTCATAGAAAAGATAAAAAATGACCTAAAAAATGATCTGACAAGCAGGCCAATAAAAAGAGATAGAGTTGAAGATGAAATTAAAAACAGCTTGAAGAACAGTATTGAGAATCTTTTTTACATAGAACCCATAGACATAATAAAAAGAATAGAGGAAAAAAAAGAGAAACCGTTTGTTATAGTCTTCTTTGGGGTTAATGGCGGAGGAAAGACAACAACAATCGCAAAGCTCGCATATATTCTCAAGAAAATAGGCTTATCTTCTGTTATTTCAGCTTCAGATACTTTCAGAGCTGCCGCAATCCAACAACTTGAGGAGCATGCAAGCAAAATAGGGATAAGAATCATTAAGCATGACTATGGCAGCGATCCTGCAGCTGTTGCTTTTGATGCTATAAAGCATGCCCAATCTAAATCGATAGATGTTGTTCTAATAGACACAGCAGGAAGACTTCACTCGAACGTAAATTTAATAGATGAAATGAAAAAGATAGTTAGGGTTGCTAATCCTGACTTGAAAATTTTTGTGGGCGAGTCAATTACTGGAAATGATGCAGTGGAGCAGGCAAAGAGATTTAACGAATCTGTAGGGATAGATGGAATTATCTTAACCAAGGCAGATGTTGACGAGAAAGGTGGAGCAATTATTTCTGTCAGCTATGTTACGCATAAACCAATTATTTATTTGGGGAATGGGCAGAATTATGATAACCTAGAAAAATTCGATAAATATAAATTAATAACCAATTTAGGTTTATAATATGGAATTAGCGGTTAATCGCTCAAAAAACCTGAAACTTGTGGAATTGATAAGAGAGCATGAAAGGATTGAGCTAGACACAGACGAACCAACAATAGTGGATTGCTTTATTAGTTATATAAAATATCCGGATTCTTATCAAACCACCGGCCACTTCATATATGATGTCTTGGAAGACAGATTTTTATGTAGGGCCCTAAAAATAAATTATAATAACCCTGGTTTAATTGACTTGTTCAAAGCATATGAATACTTCAATTACCTGAAAGGTTTATACTAGGTTATCACTCTAAAATATATATTATAGAACAACAAATAAATTTAAAAACACTTCTAGCGGTACATTTTCTACATATTTGAAAAATTATTGTAGAAAAAGTGGAGGGATTTTAAATGGTAGAAGGCAGATGTATGCGTTGTAAAGAACAGAGACAAATGAAAAATGAAAAAGAAGTGGTAATGAAGAATGGCATGAAAGCTATGTCTGGAGTTTGCACAAACTGCGGGACAAAGATGTTTAAGATAATAGGAAAGAAATAAATTCTTTCCTTCAGTTTACTATTTCCGATGCAGCCTTCCTAAGGCGATTCATTATTGCTGTTCCAATATTTTTTTCTTCTACAGACTCTATTATTATCAAATCGAAATTTCTTGAATCATACTCGTGAAATTTATCGAAAATATTATGCGCCATAATTTCGAGATTCTTGCAGTAAAAAGACTCTATATTTTTAGGAATCTTGATCTTTGAAGTATGAATGACTGCAATCTTATCATTAGCATGCCTTTTGATCAACATAGGTATCTTCTTAGGATTGGACAATATCACTTTGGATTCTGGAGAATAATGCCGATACTTCATGCCCGGAGATTTGACTTTTGATTTGGGATTAGCCATTCTGATATTGGGAATTATCATCCTTAGTTCTTCCAAAGATATCTTGCCGGGCCTCAATACTGTAGGAATTTTAGAAGCTAAGTCCAGCACTGTAGACTCTAAGCCTATGTCTGTTGGCCCACCATCAATTATTAGGTCTACCTTTTTATCGAGATATTTTATTACGTGGAGAGCCTTTGTTGGACTCGGTTTTCCTGAAAGATTCGCGCTTGGAGCTGCTATGGGCACTTTAGATTCCCTAATCAATGAAAGAGCAATTTTATTATTTGGAATTCTAACTGCTACTGTATCCAGCCCGGCGGTTACATTTTCTGGAACTATCGAAGATTTTTTTAGGACTAAAGTCAATGGGCCAGGCCAATACCTAGATGCCAGCTTATATGCTATTCCTGGAACATCTACGCATAATTTAGATATCCAATCTATCTTATCAATGTGAACTATCAATGGATTGTCTGATGGGCGGCCCTTGGCCTTGAATATCCTGTTAACTGCTTTTGGATCTAGAGCATTTGCCCCAATGCCATAAACAGTCTCTGTAGGAAAAACAACTAAACCCCCTGATTTAATTATTTGAGAGGCCTCTTTTATGCCATAAATATTTCCAGGCTTTATTACTTTAGCCATAACTATGGATAAAGATAAAGTTTTATAAAAATTTGGATATTTCTAAAGACTATACATCATATAAGCCAAATGATTTCTCGGATTCTATTATGTGTTTGTACATATCTTCATTAAAATCTAATTCGTTCTGAACAGCTAATGAAGTCAACATTAATAAATCAAAAATGTCTTTAGATGCTGTATATTCTCTTATCTTTGGTATGAATACATCTAATCCATGATCAAAATAGGCAGGCAGCATTTCTTTTTGTTTTTTAAGGTCACTTGTCCATGTGTTTATATCTATTCCGGACAAAGAAATCCAATCCATCTTTGAAAGTTTCCTGTATATTTTTTCTAATTCTCTTGGAATATGCCCTTCTTTTTCTATTATTCTTAGTCTATGCATTTTATGATAAAAAATTTCCTCTGGTATTTGAACTCTTACAGTCTTTTCTGAATTTGGTATTCTAAACTCTAAAGAGCTTGATACTTGTCTTTCTAAGCTTCCCTTTAATCTCCCATATCTTTTTCTCGAAAGATTGGGAAAATGTATCATAAAACCCCTATGACTGTCTTCTTCAAGCAAGATTTCATAAACTCTTTGTGCTTGCTTATGCTGAGGATTATAGCCGTTAAGTTGGGATTCTATCCTTGGAGCTAGAACATCTCTAAATGTGGGATATCCTACAAAAGAGTCCGTTAATATATCAAGATCAGCAGTAGGTCTTATAAGATGAGGATAATTAGAATGGCAATAAAGTTGATTTGCAATACCGCCAATTAATAATAGTTTTGTTGGATTGTCAACTTCTTGACCTTCATTGGTTCTTTCATGAACTTGTGTAGCTATGGCCTCCAAAGATTTTATAACTACTTGCTCATCTAAAGTATATTTATCTGCCATAGCATAATAATAAGTTAAGCTATTTATAAAGCTTTCTACTTGTTACCTTTTTATGGTGGTTACAAATCAAAAGATTTTTAAAGTTCAAGTACATCCATAAAAATATGGCTAGAGAAAAATATCTAGGCTCTTCTACAAATATTAGCCCGGAAAGAGCTTATACCCTGATTACAAGGGAATTAAGGAAAGAAAGGAACGAAAGGAACAAGATAAGATTGCCCACTATAAAATTAGACATAACAACAAACGGGTTTAACTGTTATGTGGATCTGGGCTTTCATATAAATATTCATGAGTTTGGGAATTCTCTTGACAAGATTTATGGCATAGAAAGAGTAATGAGGCTTCCAGCACACCTTATAGGAAGAGAATATCTAGAAGGCGGAGGGATAACTAGAGCATATAAATTCAGGGATCTTGAAAAAAACATCCATCAGGTATGGACAACTTTCTATAAAAAAGACCGAGAAGACATTGTGAATATTTTCGTAAAGGCTCATGAAGAAGCGCATGTAGCATATGAACTTGGGGCAAAAAATGAAATTGTGCGAGAGTTAAAATCCATGTTCAGAAAATTGAGCTTTTTCCCATTGGAAGATGAAAGCGATGAACTTTTATCAACACTCTCTGGGTTTATGCCATTGATTGAAATGGGTGTAGAGCCAAGAAGACTTGTATCAAGCCTGAACAATTATGATAATACTATCGAAAGAGAATTGAAAAGATCGCTTGAACTTATAAGTTAATCACCCTCTGAAAAGAATATATCTGAGACTTGACGTTGCAAAATCAGATATCTTGATTCTATTCTTTTCCACAGCCTGCCAAAAGGTCCTTAATGTATTAATTGAGTATTCAACTGGATTAACTTTGTCCCTGTAATGACCTGATTCTGCTATTGCCTCTAATACTTCACCACTAACTAGGTCTGCCTGGCCTGCACCAATAACCGGGCCCCCTTTAGTAAGAGTTGGGTGGGGCATATAAAAAACTTCGGCTGGAAATACCTTAGCTAATCTAAGATTTAAATCATCTCGCACTATGAACTGAGAGATTCCATTATATGGAACATTGTTATAGTCAACTATTGTTCTATCTTTAACATAGAGCTGTAATCCTTCAGGGACACCCCTAGAATAATCAATGCCTATTCTACGGTCCATCACAATAAATCTTGTGTCGGGAACATATTTTCTATGCTGTTTTTTTCTCATAGCTTGCATAAAGCAAAAATCCTTTTATAAATATTTCTATTATGTTACTTTTTTTAGGTGGTCACATATAAGCTTTATAAATCACCAATAAAAATACTTATATACAAATTAAATCGCTTATAAAATATGGTGCTTGATAAATTAGGGGGTAGCTTAAAAGCTACCTTAAGAAAAATAACCGGAAGCTTGTTTGTAGATGAAAAACTGATAGATGAATTAGTAAAAGACTTACAGAGGGCATTACTGCAGGCAGATGTAAATGTACAGCTAGTCTTTGACTTGAGCAAGGAAATCAAAAGAAGGGCTCTGGATGAGAAAGATATCAAAGGAATAAATCAGAGAGATCACTTAATCAAGATTGTCTATGAAGAGCTTGTTAAATTTCTTGGGAAAGAAAAACAAGGCATTAAGATTCTAGATAAAAAACCATTCAAGATTATGATGGTGGGAATTTATGGAACTGGCAAGACGACAAATATCGGAAAATTATCAAAATATTACTCAAAAAGAGGATATAAAATAGCTACTCTCGCTTTAGATGTCCATAGACCTGCTGCAATAGACCAATTAGAGCAGCTAAGCGAGCAGGTGAAAGTAAAATGTTTTTTAGACAAAAAAGAAAAAGACCCTATAAAAATATATAAGAAATTCAAAGATGAATACAAGAATTATGATATTTTGATTATTGATACTGCCGGAAGGCATGACCTTGACAAAGAACTAATTGAAGAATTAAAGCAATTAAATAAAGAAATACAACCTGATGAAAAGCTATTAGTGATCTCAGCCGATATAGGGCAAGCAGCTTCTAAACTGGCGAAAGGTTTTCTGGATGCTTGCGGAATAACAGGAGTAGTAATCACAAAACTTGATGGAACTGCTAAAGCAGGTGGAGCTCTAACTGCAACTGCCGTTACAAATGCCCCTGTAAAATTTATTGGAGTTGGGGAAAAGATAGATGACCTTGAAGAATTTGATCCTGAAGGCTTTGTTTCTAGGCTCCTTGGCATGGGAGACATAAAAGCTTTACTGGAAAAAGCAGAAGAAGCAATTGACAAGGAAAAAGCAGAAGATCTCGGAAAAAGATTCTTGAAAGGTGAGTTTAATCTAATTGACCTTTATGAGCAGATGGAAGCCATGTCAAAGATGGGGCCTTTAAGCAAGATTATGGAATTAGTTCCTGGAATGGGCAACATGAACATCCCTAAGGAAATGCTACAAGTTCAGGAAAGCAAGCTAAAAAAGTGGAAATTTATGATGCAGAGCATGACAAAACAAGAACTTGAAGACCCTGAAACAATAACAAGAACAAGAATAGACAGAATAGCAAAGGGCTCTGGGACTAGCGCGGGCGATGTCAGAGAATTACTAAAGCAATACAAGCAAAGCAAGAAGATGGCTAAATTAATGAAAGGCATGGAAAAAGAGCAGGACATGAACAAACTGATGAAAAAATTCAGCAGGAAAATGCCAAAAGGCTTTGGAATGTAACATGAATAAAATAAATAAATATATTTTTGCATTATTATTATTTTCAGTCTTAATAATAGCTTCCTGCACAAATAACCAAAAATCGGACAAAGAAAAAGACACTGCCAGCTATCAATCTAAAACACCAAAAGGAATTACTCTAACACCAAAAAGTTTCGGCCAGGAAGAATTCACTTATTTCTTTGAGAAATCGAGAAATTTCAATATTGTTGCGTGGTATGGTGACTGGAATGAACTATCAAATTTAGAGAAAGGGGGCCCGGTTGTAGTTAATGGCCTATCCAGCAAGTATGATTACATGCCCTTAATCATAGTGCAGTTCTTCACTCAAGATAATGGAAAATTGTTAAGACCTTTAGATGAAACCACTATAGACAATTACAAGAATTATCTTGGCAATTTTGCAGAAAAATACAAGCCGGAATATCTAGGAATAGGTATTGAAATAAATGTTTTATATGAAAAGTCTCCAGCAGACTTTGAAAGATTTGTGAAATTATTTGATGAATCATATGACCTAATAAAAACAAAATCTCCAGATACAAAAGTCTTCACAGTATTCCAATTAGAGAAAATGAAGGGCTTAAATGGCGGGCTTTTCGGCGGAACAAATGACCAAACAAAAAACCAATGGAGTTTAATAGGCCAGTTCCAAAAATCGGACATTATTGCATTCACTACATACCCGGACTTAGTATACAAAAATCCAGAAGAAATACCGGCAGATTATTACGATGAGATAAAAATGTATGCTTCAAAGCCGATTGTGTTTACAGAAATAGGCTGGCACACTGCAAATAGCCCAAAAGGCTGGGAAAGCAGTGAGGATGAACAAGCAGAATTCGTAAAAAAATTCTTTGATCTAACAAAGGATTTAAACAAAGAATTTATTATATGGAGTTTTATGTACGACCAAAAGACAATTGAGCCGTTTAACAGCATGGGATTAATAGACAGCAATACCGGCAATGATAAAAAATCATTTAATGAATGGGCAAATTGATGGTAAGAGCAAAAGTGTAGTATTATATTTCTATACTTAATTCATTAGAACTTTTAGGTACTATCCTTACTTCCTTTTCCTTTTTCAGTTTTAAGAATTCTGCTATCTCTTTTGGGATTCTTATTGCAAGGCTGTTTCCAACTTTTGCAACTCTTGTTTTCTTAGAAAGTCCAAATAATCCCAACTCCTTTGATTTTTCTTGAATTTTCTTTGCTATATCACTATCAAAGAAGGTTTCCCCACAAGATTTACATACACCGGCCTTAAATTTGCCCAATGAAACTCCAAATTCTTTATAATCAACTATTTTTTCTTCCACCCGTCCTTTTCCGCACATAACACATTTCATTTTTAAACACCTGCCTTATAAACGGTTATTACAAATATATAATTTTTGTCTTTGGTAAAAACACATTCTAATCCTGCAAAACTGGCATGCCACTTATCATTTGAATTTTTCCATTTCATTCCTTTTTTTAGAACCATATTTGCTTCTTCTATATCTATACCATAATTATCAATTTTTCCTATAGCATGTTTGCTAAAAAATATTTTAATTGGTAATCACCAAGATATATAAGGATATACCAGTATATAAATATAGCTATTTGTTAAAAGCAACTCTTAAAAACTATAATAATAGGACAAAAATATGGAATATAATCTTGATTTGGAAAAAGCAGTAAAAATAATAAAGAAAGAAAAAGCTAAATTAGTTTGCATCCAACTGCCTGACGGCTTGAAGCCGAGGGCAACTGAAATAACAGACTATCTAGAGAAGAATACAAAAGCTAAAATAATAATATGGCTTAACTCAAACTGGGGCGCATGCGATGTCCCTGTTGGCCTGGAAACAATCAATGTAGACTTACTGATAAATTTCGGGCATAATAGCTTTGGATTTAAGGAAAAGATTGCAAAAAAGGGCTACATAGAAATAGAGAAATAAGGGGGTGTTATATTGGGATTGCTAATAGCCATTTCCGGCAAGCAAGGATCTGGAAAGACAACTGCCGCAAATTACTTGGTTGAAAACTTCAATTTCAAGATAATCAGCTTTTCTGACAAGATAAAAGAAGTTGCAATGGACTTATTTGGGGCAAGCTATGAAGAATCTTATGGCAAATCAAAGAATCGGCTATTGTTGCAGAAAATCGGCTATCATATGAGAGAAATAAACTATAATGTATGGACAAATTAGTTAACAGGAAAAATTTCTGACTCTGGCGAAGATATCGTAGTTGATGATTTACGGCTTAAATCAGAGTTTGATGCATTAAAAAAACTTGGATTCAAGATAATCAGGATTAATGCAGACAATGAAACAAGAAAATCTAGAATACCTTATTACTCTGGAGAGCAGGATATTACAGAAACAGACCTTGATACTATAGACGGCTGGAATTTGGTTTTAGAAAATAATTCTGGAAAAGACAATCTTCATAAACAATTGCATGATTTTATGAAGAATTTTAAAGATTAACAATAACAATTACTGTTACTACTTTAAAGAAGTATAAAAGCGAAAGACTTATATACCCTTTCTTTATTATGAATTGGTAGTAATATGGAGTAAAAATGATAGTAAACGATGAATTTTTAAAAAAGCTGAGAAGCGCATTTGATTTGAATATTTATGAAGTCAAGATATGGACTGCTTTATTGAGCAAGGGAATTGCGGCAGCCGGCGAATTAAGCGATATTTCTGACGTCCCAAGATCAAGATGCTATGATGTTCTCGAGTCTCTTGAAAAACGCGGATTTGTGATAATGAAGCTTGGAAAGCCAATAAAATACATTGCGGTCAAGCCTGAAGAGGTAACGAAAAGGGTCAAGAAGACATTCCAAGAACATGCAGACTACCAAGTAAAAAGTCTTGAAAACGTTGAAAAAGACGATTTCTTTAATGAACTTAATTTATTGTACAAAAATGGGATAAGCCATATCGATCATGCAACAATAACCGGAGCCATAAAGGGCAGAAGAAACATCTATGATCAAATAAGCTCAATGCTTGAAACAGCGCAGAAAGAAGTTTTAATAGTAACATCAATGCAAGAGCTCAGCAGAAAATATGAAAATTTCGGTTCCATATTAAAAAAATTAAGCAACAAGGGCGTTAAAATAAAAGTTGCGGTTCCAGTAAAGGAAAATAACAAAGACAACAAATTCCTTAAGGATCTAGGCCAATTAGCAGAGATAAAAAAGATAGACTCAGTGCAGGGAAGGTTTGTTATAGTAGATGGAAAACAAATGGTGTTCATGCTTAATTCTGACGAAAATGTTCATGAAAGCTATGACACTGCAGTATGGGTTAATAGCCCTTTCTTCTCAAATGCCGTGAACAGCTTGTTTGATTTAACTTGGAAGAATCTAGAAAAGATTTAACTCTTTTATTTTTTATCAGCCTTAAATATTACAGAGCCTTTAATAAAAAGATTTAAAAATAACATAGCATAATTTATGGCTATGGATTTAACTAGGCTAGCCCATTCCTTACACACTCTAGAAAGAAAAATTCTTCCTTTTTTGCATGACAACATCAGCATTACCGAAATTTCCGCTAAGTCAAAACTTAAAGAAGATGAGATTATGCATGCATTGAAATGGATGCAGAACAAAAAACTTCTTGAAATAAAAGCCAGTTCTTATGAAATAATCTCATTGGATAAAAACGGATTATACTATCTTAAGCATGGCCTTCCAGAAAGGAATCTCATAAATCTAATCAAAGATAAGATACTAACTCTAGAGCAGATAAGGCACAATTACAAAGACAAAAAAGAAGACATCAATCCCGGAATCGGAGCTTTAAGGCAGAAGAACTTAATGTCCATACAAAAAGATGGAAAGGCCGTCGTCGTAAAGTTTAAGCTGAACAGTGATGGCCTAAATTACATAAGTCAGCCACTTCCTGAAGAGATTTTTCTGAAGAGAATAAGCGAAAGAATCCATACAGTGAATGATTTTAGCACATTTGACAAGAAACTGCTTGATTCTTTAAAGAGAAGGAAGGAATTCATAAAAACAGAATCTCAAAAGTCTAAGCATGTAATCTTGACTGACTTGTGCAAGCAGCTTTTAAGCCAAAAAATAGAAATTGATTTAATCGAAGCCATAACTCCGGATATAATAAAAAACAAGGAATATAAATCTAGGGCAATCAGAAGATATGATGTTGAAGTTCAAGTGCCCAGAGTCTTTGCCGGAAGAAAGCACTTCATTAATGAGGCTGTAAGTTATATAAGAAGAATATGGCTCGACATGGGCTTCAAGGAAATGAAAGGCAGCTTAATTCAGCCGAGTTTCTGGAATTTTGACGCTTTATTCACACCGCAGGACCATCCTGCCCGTGAATTACAGGACACATTATTTGTTGAGGGCATGGGAAAATTGCCTAGCAAGGAACTTGTCAACAAGATAAAAAATGTGCATGAAAATGGCTCTGATACAGGAAGCAAGGGATGGAATTATAAATGGAACCCTGAAAAAGCAAAAGAATTAGTGCTAAGGACCCATACAACGGTTTTAAGCGCACTTACAATATCATCTTTAAAAAAAGAGCAATTGCCATGCAAATATTTTTCAATTGGAAGGTGCTTCAGAAATGAAACGGTAGATTGGAAGCATGGATTTGAATTTACCCAAGTTGAGGGCATAGTGGTTGATGAAAACGCAAACTTCAGGAACTTGCTTGGGCATTTAAAGAGATATTACATGAAACTAGGATTTAATGATATAAGATTCAGACCAAGTTACTTTCCATACACTGAGATGAGCGTCGAAGTTGAAGTGTATCATAAAGAGAGAAAGGAATGGCTCGAATTAGGCGGAGCTGGAATGTTCAGGCCAGAAGTCGTAAAGCCGTTACTTGGCAAGGATGTTCCTGTACTAGCTTGGGGGCAGGGGATGGAAAGGAGCATTATGAACTATTACAACATAGATGATTTCCGCGATTTGTATAAAAATGATCTAAAACTGCTGAGGGAGGTCAAACCATGGTTGAAGTAAACAATATGATAAAGAAAGATACGATAATGGTATGCCCAAAGTGCGGAAGTGTCAACTTAAAGCAGACTCCAAAAGTCTGGGAACAGAAACCAGGAGAGGTAGTTGTGGCGGAGTGCATGCTTTGCGGCTATAAAGGCAGAGATTTTCCTGTGATAAAAAAGACCACCGTGAACTTATTCAGGCAAAAACTAAACAAGAGATAATATGGCATCAGTTGAAGTAAGCAAGACAGAATTAAGTAGATTGATTAAACGAGACATTAGGCTCGATTACTTGGTCAATCGAATAGGGATGCTAGGCATGCCTGTAGAGAATGTTAAAGAAGACAATCTGGCTCTTGAGGTATTTCCAAACAGGCCTGATTACTTGAGCCAGTACGGAATTGCGAGAGCATTAAGAGGTTTTCTCGGAATTAAAAAAGGCCTTGTCAACTATGAAACAAGAAAATCTGGATATAAAGTTATAGTCGATAGCAACTTAAAGAACATAAGGCCTTTTACTTCATGTTGCGTAATAAAGAACATTAAGTTTAGCGACGAAAAAATACGCGACATAATACAATTCCAGGAAAAATTGCATATTACATTATGCAGGAATAGGAGAAAAGCAGCTATCGGCATTTATCCTTTAGACAAAATAAAATTCCCTATAAGGTTCATGGCTATAGCAAGGGAAGCTATAAAGTTCAAACCACTAGAACATGGGACTGAATTAAGCGCAGATGAAATACTGAAGGATATTGATGCTGGCAAGAAATATGGCCATTTGATTAATAACCTTAAATTTTATCCAGTTTTCATTGATGCTAAAGATAATATACTATCCATGCCGCCAGTTATAAACTCAGATAGTGTTGGAAAAATAACTAGCAAGACAACTGATGTTTTTATAGAAGTAAGCGGTTTTGATTTGAACTTCTTAAATCAGGTGTTGAATATAATCGCAACAAACATGGCCGAGATGGGCGGAAAAATCTATTCTGTTAATGCAGTTTATTCTGGAAAAGGCCATTTGATGCCTGACTTAACGCCTTCCAAAATGAAGATTAACATTAATTATGTGAATAAACTTCTTGGATTAAGACTTAAAGAAACCCAATTGAAGGGCTTCCTTGAGAAAATGGGTTATTCTTATAGCAGAGGAATTGTTTCAATACCTGCGTATAGACAAGACATATTGCATGAGTTTGATTTAGTTGAAGATATAGCGATTGCCTATGGTTATGAAAATTTCAGTCCTTTATTAGACAGCTTTTATTCCATTGCAGAAGAGGACAAAATTGAGATTTTTAAGGAAAAAATGAATGATCTTCTGATTGGCCTTGAGTTTATTGAGGTAAGCATGCCGCATCTAAGCAATAAATCCAGTTTAAATGAAAAAATGAACACGGGCAAGGGCCTAATTGCACTAAAAAATTCTGTAAACCAAGAATATAATGTTCTGAGGAACTGGCTGTTGCCTGGACTGATGGAAATTTTAAGCAGCAACAAACATAATGAATACCCGCAGAAGATTTTCGAGATTGGTACTGTTTTCCTGCAAAAAAATCATGAGGAAAAGATTAGCTTTGGCGGATTGATAAGCCATAGCAAGGCTAACTTCACTGAAGCAAAACAAGTAATAGACTGCTTGCTTACAACCTTGAACATAAAATACGAAATAAAAGAAAGTGATGATGAAATGTGCTTCATTCCCGGGAGGGCTGCAAAAATTATGGCAAAGGGGAAGGAACTAGGTTTTCTCGGAGAGATAAATCCTGAAGTCCTTGAAAAATGGAATCTAGAGCAGCCAACAGCTGGATTTGAAATTAATTTTGGTGAGCTAGTCGAAATTATAAAGATTTAAAAATTATTCTTACTACAAATTACTTATGGAAACTGTCCCTGATTATGGATTATATAAAATAACTCAGTATTTATTTGACCATATTCATAATAAATTGCCTGAAGTGCTTCATAATTTACCAATTGAAGTTACGTTAGAAGGATTTTTAGGAGGCTATTTATTAACTAAATTTTTGCAGTTTAGTTCTAAGAGTGTATTTACTAGAATTATTCCAAATTTTGATAGTAAAACACTTCCTAAATTAGAGAGGCTGTGCGAATTTGGAATTCCCGGGACTTTTTTAGTATACAGTTGTATTAATCCAAATGGGGCAAGAGATTTAGTTTACAATAAACCTATGGATAATTTAGGCATATTTATGGCATATTTAGGGGGCATAGCGGCTACGGAGCAAGGTTTAAATAAAAGAAAAAAAACATTTCAGTAAAAGAGGTACTATATGTTTAAAAAATACGGCATAGTCGGAATTTTATTAATAGTTTTTGTACAAATAAATTTCTTTTTAAAAATACAGCCTTTTGCTAACTGGTATTTTCCAATTGTGTGGTTTGGATATATTTTAACTATAGATGCGTTAATTTATAAGTTAAAAGGAAATTCATTGATAAGCAATAGATTTTCTCAATTTTTAGGGATGGTTATAATCTCTTCCTTATTCTGGTGGATTTTTGAATTTGTTAATATAATAATAAAAAATTGGCAGTATCATGGCCTGGAAGGCTTGGGCATTTGGAGCAATTTAATGGGAACTATTGCCTTTAGCACTGTGTTGCCTGCTTTTTTTGAAATTGTTGAACTAATAAGATGCATACATTTATTTGACAACAAAAAATTAAAAAAGGGCCATAAAATAACAAAAACATTCTTGCATTCTATGACTGTTATTGGGGTTTTATGTTTTATATTGCCAATATTTCTTCCAAAGTTCACATTTCCATTAGTGTGGATGGCTTTCTTTTTTATATTAGATCCAATAAATTTCTTACACAAACAACCGAGCATAATAGGACATTTAAAAGACAGAAATTTAACCATCCCTCTATCATTGCTTGTAGCTGGCATAATTATGGGATTCTTTTGGGAATTCTGGAACTACTGGGCAATTCCAAAATGGACTTATGACGTTCCTTTCGTTGGATTCTTTAAGGTTTTTGAGATGCCTTTGTTGGGATATTTTGGATATTTTCCATTCGCTTTCGAGCTTTATGCGATGTACTGGTTTGTGAGAAGCTTGTTTTTACATAAAGAGCATTTATTAGAGTAATTTTGTTACGTATGCACCTTCTTTTATAATCCAATTGTTTATAATTTCTATATACTACAATACCCGAAATTATATAAATGAGTAATACTTTAATTTATATGATAAAAGAAGATTATTCTGTATTGTTAGAGAAAGATTTTAGATTAAAGTTTTTTGATGCTGCAATATCAAAATTCGGAAGCCAGGCTGCTCTTG
Source organism: Nanobdellota archaeon (assembly GCA_038046405.1). Lineage (GTDB taxonomy): Archaea > Nanobdellota > Nanobdellia > SCGC-AAA011-G17 > JAGVZF01 > JACPNH01. Next base: position 37,493 of record JBBSWI010000003.1, read on the forward strand.
CAGAGTATCTTAGCAATAAAATTAAAAATCGTAAGATAACCAGAGAAAACATCAAAGAATGGTTAAAGGGTAAACATAGATACGGGTGGGATATACTTACTCCCGTGAATGTTATTAGACGCTTAGGTTCTATTAATTCCATCTCTTTTGATGATATAATGTCTCATGCAGTAAAATTTAATCCTGAATGGGAAGACCCAAGGAAACAATGTTTATTAGTTCAAAAAAGGAGGATTTTAATTATAAAAAAATTTGATGGTTTATACTTGGATTTGGCTACAATTTTACCAGTAAAATCTTTGGAGGCTATGCGATCAAGAAAAAGTTTGCCTTTATTTGTAAAGATAGATAATAATTTTATTAAGTTATGGTCGGGAGCTTCATGGAAAAAATCAGAAATTAATTTAGTTAGGCACTTAAGGTTAGATGATCTATTTTTTAAAGGATGCGCGATTTATATAAGCGAAGGGGTTAATAAAATAAATAGGGGTGCTTGTAATAGTTTTATTGGTTTGGGGAATTCAGAACCTTCAATAATAAATTTATTTTTAAAATGGTTAAATTCTTATCTGATAAATTATAAACTTTCTTACCGTCTTGAGTATAATGGGGTTCGTGTTAATGGAATCAAATTAAAAGAGTTTTGGTCTAAGAAAATTGATATTGAAAGCGAGTTCATAAAAATATACCTAAGAAAAAATTATAAAAGCAGTTTGATAAATAATTTTGGAACTCTTAACATAAGAATAGACAATACGGTATTAAAATCTTTTGTAATAAACTTACTAAAAGTTTCTAGAAGATTAACCTTAAATAACAAGGGATGGCAAATTTCATATATTAAAGGTCTGCTTGCCTCTGAAGGTTCAGTTAATAATTATAATCACACATTGAAGGCAGTAACAATAGGCTCAACAAATCCAGATGAAAGGATTTTTATAAAAGCTTTGTTAAAAAAACTTGGCTTGAAATATTGCGAAGGCAAAAATCAATTAAATATTATAAATTGGAATTCATTCTATAAATTATTTACCTATGACGCATTTGAAATAGAACAAATAAATAACTATTCGAAGAAAGCTAGATTTATAATCGCATTTAAAAATCATCAAAAAACTAAAAAATTGATTAAGTTATTTCCATTTAAACATAAGATATTTACTGCATATGATTGGCAGAAATACTATGGTCTGAAATACTATATTTCGGCTCATAAATTTTTAAATTCTCTTGTCAAAGAAGATTTATTGAAAACTAAGTTACTAAAAAACAAGAAATACTATTCTATAAATAAGTACAGACTAAAGGAATTAGAAAAAATTTGGAGTTTATAATTCTTTAGACATATATGGACCATCTTTATTGTAATTAAGTGAATAATAATATTTGCGTACTCCAATACCAGAAATAATTAACAACTTATCTTTCTCGTGTTTCCTGCATATATCTTCTGCCTTCTCAATCAATTTTTTTCCTATACCCTGGTGCTGTACAATGCCTTTTTCTCCGATAGGCGTTGCTTGGCCATAGACATGAAGCTCTCTTATGATCGCACTATTTTTTGTTATTTCTTTCCTTAAATTTTGGCTTGGAAATCTTAACCTGCAAAATCCAAGTATTAAATTTTTTTCTTTATTATCTGCTGAAATAAAAAATTCAGTTCCTTGGGAAGCATTATATCTTTCAACTAAGATTTCATAATCTTTAACAATCTCATTTTTTGGCTCTCGGCAGCGTATGCAGTTACAGATTATTCCTTTTTCCTTTAATTTTTCTTGGACATATTGCCTTAAATTAGTCCGATCAACGCCGGCAATGGTCATCTTAGTCGGAATGTCGCGCTGAACTCTCATTATGCGCAAATATTTTGGCACATTTCTTTTGAATTCAGATATTATCTCTGACGCTTCTTCTGTTGTAATCTCTTTGTACATGCCTTTTTTCCATAACTCATACAATGGAGTGCCAGGCATAACTAAACATGGATAAATCTTAAGCATATCTGGCCTAAAATCTTGATTTCTGAATAATTCTTTTAGTCCTTCGAGATCTTCTTTTCCATATTTATACAGTCCTAGCATGTAATGCGCATTAATCTTAAACCCGAGATCCTTTAGAATGCGTATTGAGTTTATTGTATCTTTTATCGTATGGCCGCGATTGGTCTTTTTTAGAACTTCATTATATACTGACTGGATTCCTAGCTCGATTCTTGTGCATCCAAGTGTGAGCATTTCATTTCCGTGCTCTAGAAGACCCCAATCTGGTTTTGTTTCTATAGTAAGTCCAATGCATCTTATCTTTGAAATCTCGTTTCTTAATTGTTCTTTTTCTAGAGAGCATTCTTTCTTTGACTTTAATATCTTTTCTTGTATACTTTTTGTTCTTTCTGCATTTTCTATACTACCTGGAAGCTCAAAAAATTTCTTGAACTTGCTAAAGTTTAATTTTTCTCCTATGAAAAATATCTCAGAGAAGTCATTCATTGCCTTGAAGATATATTTGACAATTTCCTCTTGGTATTCCTTAGGAAAACTTGGAAATGTGCCGCCCTGGATTATAACCTCTGCTTTTTCCGGAACCTGATTTAATAAGATGTATTGCTCTAACCTGTTAAAAACAATCAAATAAGGATCATAATGGGCTCTTATAGCCCGCATAGTGCTTGGCTCATTTCCAGTGTATGACATCGGCATATCTCCGAAGTAAGATCCGGGGCCGCCCGGGCAGAAAGTGCATTTGCCGTGCTTACAAGAAATAGGCTTTGTCATTACTGCTATGGGTGCGACTCCTGAGATTGTCCTTACTGGCTTGGTTTTTATCAGTTCCGAAAATTTTGACTTTTGTTTTTCGCTTAAGTGCTCTAGAATTTCTATATTGGTGGGTATTTTTTTTAGTTTATATTTTTTAGAAACCTTGAGTTTTATTGAGTTAAAACTATCTTTGTCGTTTTTATTATCTTTCGTGGCAGTTTCTAAAATTTCGAGGCATGCCTGCTTCATTGTCATAGAGATAACACAAAAAAAGTTATTTTTAAGTTTAACTATTAGAGTATTGTTAACTCTAAGGGGGCTGAAAGTCTTTAAAAGGCTTTCCACAGAAGTGTATTGTTGCATTAAAGGGAGTTAAAGAAATTGATTATAATAATAAATATAAATAAAGAATTTATTTGTATTTCTTAACTAAATTTTCTAATTAGTCTCTTTCTGCTCTTGCTTCTGCTTTTTGAACAGATTTAAGTGATTTATAGCTACCATCTGGTTGACCTAAAAATATATATTCATTTTTTTGTTTATCATAAATTATTAAATCTTTATACCCATCTCTGTTTATATCTAACTGAACGATTTTCGTTGGTTGTGCTGGTCTTGTTGTTGTATTAACTAGAGTTGTAACATTTAAACCAAGAGTAGTTCCTAATAATACTCCCCATAAATAATCACTTTTACTATATGTCATTGTGCTTTACCCCATATTTGTTAAATTTATATATAGAAGTGGAATATTTACTCATTTATAAACCTTTCTATTTGTAACTACTTATAAAAAGTAACAAACCGAAACATTTATATATATCTAAATCTAACATTTCTTAGAGATTTAGAGGTTTTTTAAGATGAAAAAGATACTTATATTGATTATTGTATTCATGGCATTAAGCTTACTAGTTGCGAGTGTAGTTGTTAGTGCCAATGTCAAGGAAGACAAAAAAGTGGCTTATTTTAAAGTTCTGAATAGTGAAGGGAAAAATCTGGTTAAGAAATACCAAAGGTTTGAATTTGACAATAATATTGTAAGCATAGAAGCGCAAAAAAAAGACTTTGACAGATTAAAGAAAAACAAGAACATCAAGTTCATTGAAGACGTACAAGTCTATGAACCATTATCTTTTGCTGTAGATCCTTTAACAATGAAGATTCCTGGGAGTGAAGATACTGGAATTACTGACACAAAAAGAGGCTGCAAACTATCAGATTATGGCCTGCCGCAGATAAACTACGGAATCAAGTATATGTATGAAGACATGAACTTAGTAAGGCCTAGCGGCGGTAGAAATGTCAGAGTAGCAGTCATTGACACCGGGGCAAATATATCACATGCTGACATAAGCAGAAGGGTAGTGTTGTGCAAAGACCTTACTGTTTTTCCTGCTGTAGACACTTGTGCAGACAGTTTGGCGCCTTACGGGCATGGAACTTTAGTTGCATCAATTATAGCTGCCGATGGCGGTGCCGATGATATAGGGATGTATGGCATGGCACCAGAAGCACAGCTTTTGATATACAAGGTCTGCAACGGGAATTACTGCAGTGATGATTCTATTGCAAGGGGAATAACCGATGCCGTAAACAACAACGCAAATATAATAAGCATAAGTCTGGGCGGGAGCGCATTGACCAGCAACATAAAAAATGCCGTAGATTACGCAGCAGACAATAATGTGCTTGTTATTGCAGCAGCCGGAAATTATTTTGGAAACAATAACGTTAATACCATCATGTACCCTGGCGCATATTATAGAATTGCTTCAGTTGGTGCGATAGACTCAAATTACAATCCATGGGTCAATTCTGCAGCAGGGACTAATGATGGCGATTACATAAGAGAAGAGCGCGAAGTAGAATTAGCTGCTCCGGGAGTTCTGATAGTAGCTGCAAACAGCCAGGGCTGCTATGGATATGCAACGGGAACTAGCGTTGCAGCACCGCATGTCTCTGGACTGGCTGCAAAATTATGGGATGGAAATGCTGCAAATACAAGAGTCAATATGTGGAAGAGCGCTTATATGCATGATTTGTACATTGCAGGAGATGACACAATCACAGGCTTTGGAATGCCTACAATCAATATTCGAGATGCCGAATTTCCATTTGAAAAGACAATAAACACAAAAAACACACTGCCTAGGCGAAGGTAATCTCTAATTTTATTTTAACTCCATAGGCGAGAAGTCCCCTTTCGTAAGATAAGGGATGAAAGCCGTTATAGTTGCCATTGTATTCCTATCAAGTACAGAAAACTTTATAATGTTCTAAAAAGCTATGCTGACAGGCAAGGAATTCACTAATGACAACAGCATATAAATTTAGATTGTATCCAAAGAAAGAACAGCAAGACAAGTTAGATTTATCTTTAGAAATTTGCAGACAAACTTATAATCATTTGCTATCAGGGTTTGATGAAAGATTTACAAAAAATGAGTTACAAAATTATATTCTTGATTTGAAAGTTGTAAATCCTCAAATGGATAATGTTCATTCTAAAGTTTTACAGATGGAAAATCAAAGATTGTTTGGAAATCTATCATCGCTTTCACAATTAAAAAAGAAAGGCAGAAAAGTTGGAAGATTAAGATTCAAAGGAAAAAACTGGTTCAAAACTTTCACCTATAACCAATCTGGTTTCAAACTAACACACATAAAAAATAAGAAAGGAATATTATTTCTTTCAAAGATTGGAGATATACCTATAAAATTACATAGACAGGTGGATGGAAAGATTAAAAGCATTACGGTTAAAAAATCTCTTGGAAAATGGTATTGTTCTATTGTAACTGATGCTGTCATCAAAAGAGAATGTGGAACTGGAGAAATAGGGATTGATGTCGGAATTGAGAATTATATTTATGACAGCAATGGAAATGCTTATGAAAATCCAAAACATTTTGACAATTATCATCAAGAACTAAAGATTGCCCAACAATCTTTATCAAAGAAAGTTAAAGGTTCAAATTCAAGAAAGAAAGCAAGATTGAAAGTTGCTAAAATTCACGAGAAAATGGCAAATGCAAGAAATGATTTTATTCACAAGCTTTCTACAAAGCTTATCAAAGAGAATAAGTTTATTGCCATTGAAAAATTGAACATAAAAAATCTAATCGGAATTTCTTATAATGCTAAAAATATTGCTGATGCAAGTTGGGGAAAACTCTCTATGTATCTGCACTACAAAGCTGAAAACGCTGGTTGTGCAGTTATAGATGTAGACCCTGCTTACACAACAAGGAATTGTAGTTTCTGTGGATACAGAAATAACAAATTAGAAATTTCTCAAAGAAAGTTTGTTTGTAAAAAATGCAACACAGAGCTTCCAAGAGATTACAATTCTGCGCTAAACATATTCGTTTGTGGCAAGGAACTTGCCATGATGGAGAAATCTTCCAATACTTATCATTCTGATAAGCAAGAAGTATCTATGAAGTCAGAAGCCCCACCTGTAAGGGTGGGGTAGTTCACGAAATATTTATATAATTGTCATACAGCCCAGTCTTTGATGGTTAAAAGAGTCACAATAGAGAAAAGGCCTGCTCCTCTGTTAAAAAGAGGTTTCGCCTATATAATCGATGTTCTAATAATAGATTTAGTGATAGTGCTGCCTTTCAATAAGATAATCAAGAACATCCAAGGAAATGATGCCGGATTTTTTTACAATTATAAATTTTTACTGAATAATCCAGAAAAAACGTCACAATTACTTCTGATAAGCCTTGTAATAGGGGCCTTAAGCTTAGCGTACTGGACTATCCTAGAGTTTAAGCTTAGACAAAGCATAGGAAAGATAATAATGAACATCAAGGTGATGTCAAAAAAGAAAAATTTTTCTGCGATGCAATGTTTCGTAAGAAATATAAGCAAGGTTATCACACTGCTTTTATTGATAGACATAATTTATCTCTTAATAAAAAGAAAGAATTCGCAGAGATATTTCGAAAAAATCTCTGACACGATAGTAACAGAAGAGGTGCTTAAGACATGAACAAATGGAAAATTGTTGTTATAGTACTAATTGCCTTGGGGATTATTAGCTACTTACTATCTTTCTTAGTCAATGACTTCTCTACCGAGAAGATAGGGAATAAAATAGCGATAATACCTATATACGGAGCAATTACTCTAAATGAAAACAGCAATTTTTTTGACATTTCTGGCACTTCAACAAATAACATAATAGACGCCTTAAAAAAAGCAGAAGAAGATCCGAGCATTAAGGGAATTATTCTTGAAATAAACAGCCCTGGCGGAACAGTAGTTGCAAGCGAAGAGATTGCAAATGCTGTAAAAAAGGCAAAAAAACCCGTAGTTTCATGGATAAGGGAAGAGGGGGCCTCTGGAGCATACTGGATTGCGTCAAGCAGCAAATATGTTGTAGCAGACCCTTTTAGCATTACAGGAAGCATTGGAGTCATAGGCAGTTATTTAGAATTTTCTGATTTGATGAAGAAATACGGCATTTCCTATGAGCAATTAACTTCTGGAGAATACAAAGACACAGGAAGCCCTTTTAAGAAACTAAATGACAAGGAAAAAGAACTTTTACAGAGCAAAATAAATAAGATACATGATTATTTTGTAGATGAAATTGCAAAAAACAGAAATATGGAGAAGGAAAAAGTAAAGGAGATTGCCAACGGCGCTTTTTATCTAGGAATAGAAGCGAAAGAACTAGGATTAGTCGATGAACTTGGAAGCAAAGATGAAGCAGTAAACAAAGCGAAAGAACTAGCAGATATAAAAGACGCTTATCTTGTCACGTACCGAAGAAAAGCTTCGTTTTTTGATCTATTCAGCAATTCAATCGCCTATGGTTCATTTTATGTCGGAAAGGGCATTTCATACGGGTTGAATGAGCAATTAAACAATAATAATTTTGACTTCAAAGCAATATAGAGATGGCAAGCCGACTTGAGATTGTGCAAAAGTGCAAGAATTTCTATGAAGAACTGTGCAAGGAAAATTATACCCATCTTATCGGATTGAAGGATGAGCTTAATGAAACTGAAGTATACCAAAAATACAGTTATATGTTTACAAAAGACAACATAAAATTCATCAAGAGTCTGAATGAAAACTCTTCTGGACTTGAAAGAAGAAAAAACAATTTCCTGCTTAGCTTTATGATAGGCAATTTCATAGGGCTTAAATTAAGCAAGATAAGTGACGAAGCTGCGTTATTCTCGGCAAGAGCAACCATAGACTTTAACGGCAAGAAAATTCCTTATAGGGGTACAAGAAAATTAGTTTCTGAAGAGTCCCTTAAAGAAAACAGAGATTTAGTCTATGAATTAGAAAAACCAATAAAACAGAAACTTTTGAAATACAGCTCTGTTTTACTGAAGAAAGAATTAAGTATTTTAAAAGATTTTGGCTACAAAAATTATATAGAATATGTTTCAATCATAAAGGACATGGATTACTATAAGTTTAGGGATGAATTAGCCCCATTCCTGAAGGAAACAGATTATGAATACTCCCAATTAATAAACAATTCACTAAAGAATATTGGCCTGGAAATTGGAAAGGCAACGCATTACGACTACATTTTCCTAGCGAGAAACAAGAAATTTGACAAGTATTTTCCAAAAGAGAAAGTAGTAGAGACCCTAAAAAAAACACTTCTTGGCATGGGTTTTAATCTAGATAAACAGAAAAACATCGAACTAGACATAGAAGACAGGGAGAAAAAAGTTTCGAGGGCATTTGTGATGCACATTAAAGTTCCTGAAGAAATTAAGCTGGTAATAAAGCCGCAGGGCGGCTATGACGATTATCATGCAATATTGCATGAGGCAGGCCATTGTGAGCATTATGCCAATGTGGATCCAGATTTGGACTTTGAGTTCAAGAATTTAGGAGACCATGCAGTCTCGGAAATATTTTCATTCTTGTTCGATTTCCTGCTCCAGGACGAGAACTGGCTAAAAACATACACAAAAATGAATAGTCAGGAAAGAAAAGAATTTCTGGAATTTATTTATTTAAACGACCTTTATTTGTTCAGAAGATATATTGCAAAATTAATATACGAACTGAAATTATTCGGAAATGACTTAAGGAAATTAGACAACGGCTTCAATATAACCAAAGGGAAGTACAAGAACTTCGGAGAATGTTATAGTGATATTCTGACTAAAGCTACTAAATTCAAGTTTCCGATGAACTCTTATTTACTGGATGTTGACGGCGACTTTTATGTTGCCGATTACTTAAGGGCGTGGATTGCGGAAAGGCAACTAAGGCACAAGCTAAGACAGGAATATGGCCTGGAATGGTTCAAAAACAAAAAGGCCGGTGAATTTTTAAAGAAGCTTTACTTTTATGGAAACAGCAAAAATATCTATGAGTTAATGCAAGAATCAGGATTTGATGGGCTTGACACAACTTACATCTTTAAGGAGTTCAAGGATTTCTTAAACAAGCATTCTTAATTTACTAAAATCTTCCAACTATTCTAGGGTATATTCAAATCTTTTTAGCTTTGACAGATCAACTTTAGAAAATCCTTGTTTTGCCAGTGTTACTAAATCCGCCCTATAGAAACCTGTCCTGTTAATTCTATCAATGAGCTCTTCATCATTGGGTCCATCAAATTCATTGGGCCCATAGATTTCTATGCCTAGGTCTCTTAATATAGAATCTGGGAGCATTATGTTAGATCTTTGTTGCAATAACAGCATTTTAACATTCTGTTTGTTTTTTAAACAAATAGTCTCTAAACGCCTATTTTTGTATGTATACGTTGTTGCTCCGTCTACGCCATCCTTGCAGTCTATTGTCAAGTCGCTGGCCATGGCTATATTCAGATTACTAAGATCACCCATATGGCTATCATCAATCGTGCTTGGGCATAAAGAATCATCATGAGAATGCAGCCCCATTATAATACAATAATTTCCGTTAAGATATCTGTGGTCATCCTTTGGAGAAAAATTACCCCCATTTATTGATACCCCATCCTTATTTCCTTTCACGACATGTCCTACAAAATATTCATCTGAGAAAAAATCTTTGTAAACATTAAAACCCGATTCTATACCAAAATTGTTTAACCTTACCAAGCTGCGTAGATTTCTTTGAAATTCCCGCTCTTTAAATACTCTGGTAAGCAATTCTAATGTAATTGGAGTTATCTTTCTCTGCAATTTTTGAACATCAGATTTCATAAGAATGAAAACTCACGCTTGTTTATAAATATTCCTATTTGTAACTACTTTATAAAAGTAACCAAACGATAGATTTATATACTTTATTATATGTTTATTTTACATAATAATTGGAAACATAGCAATGAAAAAGATTTTCAGTTTTTTAATCATAGCGTCGATATTTGCATTCGGAATAGTCGCAAGTATAGTCTATAGTGACATTATAAAAAGCGGAAAGGAATTGCCTCTTGGAAGCATAAAGAAAGACGGCCCTCAAGACTATATAAAAGAAAATCAAATACTGATCTCTGATGAAGGTGTTATGATAAACATAAAAAATGCTGAGTGGAGCAGATACGCTGACACACATTCTATGGAGCCTGTAATAAATGCAAATGCAAACGGCATCGAGATAGTTCCGAAATGCGAGAATTTAAGGAAGGGTGATATAGTTGTTTATGAAAGCAAACAGGCAAACGGACTAATTGTTCATAGAATAGTTGACCTAGCACAAGACGAAGAAGGAGCTTATTTCATCTTAAAGGGTGACAATAATCCTATGGCTGACCCTGAAAAGGTAAGATGTTCGCAAATCAAATACCAAGTCATAGGAATTATATACTAAGAAAAATAGTTCTTTAGCGCAAAATCTTTATAAACAAGCTACTTATTGACTCTTTCGCAATGCATATTAAAATAGTGATGGAATTATGCAGAACCATTTCTATAGGTGAGTATTTATGGACATAAAAGAAGGATTGACATTTGACGATGTTTTATTAGTCCCGAAGAAAACTCCTGTAATGTCGAGAAAAGAAGTAAGCGTTCAAAGCATCTTAACAAAAAGAATCCAGTTGAATGTACCTTTAGTATCTGCAAATATGGACACTGTGACTGAGAGTGCTATGGCTATAGCGATGGCTAGACAAGGAGGTATAGGAATAATACATAGATTCCTGCCAATCGAAAAACAAGTTGAAGAAGTCCAGAGAGTAAAAAGATCAGAATCATTCATAATAGAAAAGCCTGTAACTATAGATCAGAATAAGACATTGAAGGAAGCTAAAATCTTAATGACTGTTAATGATATTGGGGGGATCTTAGTAATTGATGACAATAATGATTTAAGTGGAATATTGACTAATAGAGACATATTATTTCAGGATAATCCAAGAACAAAGATATCTGAATTGATGACTCCCAGAAATGAGATGATAACTGCTCCTTATGGAATAAGTATAGACGAAGCAAAGAAGATTCTTTATGATCATAGAATAGAAAAACTACCTTTATTAGACAAAGATGGAAAGATTCATGGATTAATAACTACTAAAGACATTAGTAAGAAAGAGAAATATCCAAATGCATCAAAAGATCTCAAAGGACGATTATTAGTTGGTGGGGCAGTTGGTGTGAAAGAGGATTATATTGAAAGAGCAACTGAGATTTATAGAGCTGGTTGTGATGTCTTAGTTATTGACATAGCTCATGGTCATAGTGATATTGCAATAAAATCAATAAAAGAGATTCGCAAAAATCTTGGGTCTGTTGATCTAATCGCTGGAAATGTAGCTACAGCAGAAGGATGTAAAGAATTAATTAAAGCTGGTGTAGACTGTGTTAAAATTGGAGTTGGCCCGGGAGCCGTTTGTCTGGAAGGAGACACACCAATATTAATGAATGACTATACTGTTAAAAATATAAGGGATATAAAACCTGGTGAAAAAGTAATAACCCACAAAGGGAGATCAAAAAGAGTAACTAAAACATATAAAAGACATTATAAAGGCGAAATTCTAAAATTAAATGTAGGTGGAAGTCCTGGAACAATAAAAATGACTCCAGAACACCCCATTCTAAGCATTAATTTTAAAATTGATCCTAAAAAAATGAAAAAGAATGGATCAAAATATTATTTTTATAAAAAGAAATATACAAAAAATCTTAATTGGATTGAGGCTGGATCGTTAAAATCTGGAGATGTAGTTGTAATACCTAAAAATAAACCTGTTTTGAATAAAATTTCTTTTGATTTAGCTAAATTGATGCCAGAATATAATCACGACGATAAATATATCTGGTCTAATAAAATTGGATTCAATCCAAACATAGAATCTCATGGGAATATTGCAAAAAGATTTAACACAACTCATAGAATTATTGAAAATATAGTGCATGGCAATAAATCTCTGAATATGGAATTAAACGGGCAAGTTAATCAATATTTAGATATTTCTAATTATACCCGAGAAATTCAATCACTTAAAATTAATAGAAATATAGGGCTAAATAAAGATTTTATGAGAATAATTGGATATTATTTAGCAGAAGGATTTATCGGTGGTTATGAGAAGAATAAACATTTATGTTTTGCATTCTCAAGCAAAGAATTGGAATATCATGAAGACATAAAAAGATTAATTAATAATATATTTGAATATAAAAACTCAAAAATTCTTTTTAAAAAAGATAGGAATTCAGCTACTGTTCAAATTTCTAATAATATAATAGCAAGATTTTTCAAATCTTTAATACCTGGAGTTGCTCATACCAAAAAAATACCCTTGTTTATAATTAACCAAGATAATGAACTATTAAGAGAGTTGCTAATAGGAGCTATTAGGGGTGATGGTTCAATAAAGGAACCTAGACGAGTTAGTTATTTTACAACTTCCAGAAATCTAGCTTTCCAAATAGCTGAAATATTTGTTAGATTTGGTTATATGCCAAGCATAAACGTTGGGAAGAGTCATAATCCTAATTGGAATGATAAATGGAGAGTATCAATATCTGGTGCCCAATATGAAAAATTTGCATTAGAATTCCCAGAATTTAATATTCCAAGAAATGAAATCAAAGGAAAACAACAATTATGGGAAGATAATGATTATATCTATCTAAGTATTGACAATATAAAAAGTGTAGATGATGAATTAGATGTGTATAATATAGAAGTAGAAGAAGATAATTCCTATATTGCAAATAGAATCGCTGTACATAATTGTTCAACAAGAATTGTAACTGGTGTGGGAGTTCCTCAATTAACTGCAATAATGAATTGCGCAAAAATTGCAAATAAGGAGAATATTCCAATAATGGCTGATGGAGGCATAAAAAATTCTGGAGATATATCTAAAGCAATAGCCGCTGGAGCTTCTACAGTTATGCTTGGAAGTTTATTGGCTGGAACAGAAGAAAGCCCTGGAGCAATAATAATGAGGCATGGAAGACGTTTTAAGATATATAGGGGAATGGCATCTTTTGGTGCAAATCTCGGAAGGAAACAAAGAATAAACAACAATAATGATATTGATACTGATTTATTAGACATGACTCCTGAAGGCATAGAAAGCTTAGTTGAATATAAAGGATATGCCTCTGAGGTAATAACTCAGTTAGTTAATGGATTAAAGTCTGGAGTTTCATATTGTGGATCAAAAGATATCAAGGGGATGCAAAAAAATGCAGAGTTCATCAAGATGTCAATAGCTGGATTAAAAGAAAGTCATCCTCATGATGTAGAAGTTTTAAAGTGAATCTTTTTTCTTTTTCATTAAGATATACAACACAAGCAGCACTATTATTATCAAAGTAACCAATCCAACAGTGTTGAATAAAACCAAATTCTGGGTGAGTATTCTCTGCACACTATAGAAATACTGTGTTGTTCTAAGGAAATCAAAAGCGTTTATTATATAAGTTCCTCTATAGACAATCATCAATCCACCGGCAGCCAATATCAACAAGCCTGCAATCAAGTTGGTTGAGTGAATCTTTAATTTTCCTACGCTGAATTCTTTTCCCCTCAAAAATCTCGATTCTGCCAAATTATATTTGTCCCAGAAAAAAGATAATAAGAACAGCGGCACAAAAACACCTATGGAATAAGCAAACATCAGCAATGCTGCATTAAAATAGTTCCCGAGAACAGATGCTATTGTAAGTATGCCTGCAAGTATAGGGCCTGCACATACATTCCAGCCCAAGCCAAAAAATATTCCATAGGTATAGACCCCAAAAACATCATGCTTGAATTTCCTGTTTAGTCTTATAAAGCTGAAACCCTTTCCAAGTATTGTAAGAATCCCGAACGATATCAAGAAAAATCCTGCTATCAAAGCAAGATTAGGGTTCTCATACTGGAATTGCGTTAGGGTGTTGCCTAGTTTGGCCGCAATCAGCCCAAGTATTACAAAAATTGTTGTGAAGCCCAGGAAAAATATCAGTGTCATCTTTGTAATTTCTCTCTTTTCTTTGAATGTGTAGGAAAAAAAGGCAGGTACAGAAACATAGCTGCATGGACTTAAAATTGCTAGAACTCCTGCTAAGAAAGCAATCAAGAAACTTAAGCTTCCTAGGAACTGCTTTGCACTCTCTTTTTCATATTGCTGGCCGGCTATTATGGCGGGAGGCAAATCTAATTGAGAAAGAACTATTGAGGAAAGGAAAATAAAAACAATTAAAAAAATAAAGAGTTTCTTCATATCATTATGAAACAATCACTTTTCCTTTCACGTCTTTATGGCCCGGGCCGCATGGCACTGTGCATATGAAATTGAAAGTTCCCTTCTGATCCGCCACAAACTGAACTTCTATCGTCTCTCCAGCAGCTATTTCTTTATTTATGTTATATCCAGAAAGGCCAAATCCATGGATCTTTGTGTCTACATTCTTAATCCTTAATATTACAATTGTGCCTTCATTCACATTTATAATGCTGGGAGTGTATTTAAAGCTGGTTACTTCTATATTGAATATTTTTGTATCCCCGGTAGGCACTGGCGGCGGACCATCGTCTTGGTTGTTTTTATTTCTGCTGTCAGTATTAGAATTTGCGCAAGATGCAATTAACACAAGCGCAATTGCTAAAATTGCAACTACGCTTTTTTTCATTTTAAGAACCCCCACCGGTGTCTTGTACTGGCTTAGGCTCAATAACAGAGTTTGTTGTCAAGTCTTTGTATGGAACATTAAGCACTTCAAAAGTCCTGAATATAAACACATTATCACTTTCTATAGTACCTACCTGGTTCCATAGCTCAATGAACGATTCGTAATCCTTAGCTTCTTTGCTTAATACAATTGTTGGCACTTTATTTATTTTATATTTCGAAACAAGATTATTGCCTTCTGTTGAGCCGATATCAATACTCTTTTCTGAATTTAAAAACAATCCGAATCTTGCCAAGATTAATTTATGGAGTGTTACATTATAGCATTGCGTGCATAAATTATCTGTCAAATAAATTAAATCAACAAGTCCTTTTATACTGTTTGTATCTAAATCTTTATATGGTGGAGGAACAGCCCTTAAGATGTATGAGCCGTCGTATTCTATCGAGCCTATCTTGCTCCAGCTCGCAAGTATTTGATTTCCTAAATAGGCATTTAAATCGCTTGAAAATATAACAGTAGGAATTTTTGTGATGTTGTACTTTGTTATATACTCTTGTGCCTGTGCAATGTCAAGAGTTTTTTCATCTGTGATTATCACACCAGCCCTTATTAATTGCGTCGGCAACGAGCTCAAATCAGTACAGTTTTTGCAGCTTGAATCCTTGATGTTTATCAGCGTTACCTTTCCAATTTCCTTGTTTAATGCAAGGTCATAGTAAATGGGGGTTAATTGCTCAAATAATAATACATTGTCTTTTAAGGCAAGACCCATGTTGCCCGTTTTATTTATCTCGCCAGTTATAATTATAGTTGGCAGTTTTTTTATGTTATTCTGCATAATCAGATTTTTTGCTTCTTGATCGGAAAACTCCAGAGTTCTTTCGCTTGTAACATTTACGTTATTTTCCTTAACTGCGGAAACAACTTTGTTTATGTCATAGCATTCCTTGCAGTTAGAGTTTTTGATTATAACCATGCTTATTAAAGCAGGTTTGTTTCTTTCAATTTCTTCTGCAAGCACTTTCTTATAAGATTGGTGCAGGGAAAAAATAAGGATTAAATTTATTATTAAGATTGCAGCAAGGCTTATCCCCAAAATCAATGTGTAGTTTATCTTTTTTTTCGGATTATTTTGTTGGGAATGAGAATGTGTTTCAGAAACATGATTCTCTGTTGGGTGTGTAGGCTCATTATGTTCTTTGGTGTCCATGAAATCAACTCTTTTGTGTTTTAAAAGTCTCCCTGAAAAAATGAAATTTAGGTGTTTATAAATCTTATTGATTAACACCCGCCAACCATTTCAGGCAGCTCATTAGTCGAGCTTGGAAAAGCTGATTCGCCTGTTGAAACACTAGTGCTTCTTGAAGCTGAACCGATACTTACTTTTCCGGCACTCATGTCTGTCTTTAATTTTATCAGCTCATAGGCTTGCACAGCAGATATCACTACTAAAACACTTAAAACAACTATTATTACGATGTTCTTGTTCATTTTGTTTAACAACCTCCAACCATTTCTGGTATGTCTTCTAATTGTCCTACAGAACCTTTCTGTCCAGATTTTAGTTTCTGCATTAAGGCGCGATCATTTAAAACACTGGGGCTTAATTCAAGCCCATTCTGATTTGCCAACAATGCTTTCTCTACCATGTTTCTCGGATAGTATATAGATTTCCATTTTGTCAATTCCAAAAGTATCTGATCATTAGACATTTCTGGATAATTTTGAATAATATATTTAGCAAGTCCGCGGAATGACAATGCGTGGCTGCAGCCACATAAATCTCGACCTTGGCTGTCTATAACAGATGGTGCGCTGCAGCAGAATTCGCAGCTTATTTTTGTCCCTATTTCAATATATCTCTGCTTTTGTTCTTGGGTCAATGATTTTGTTGGAATCTTGGTGTCTAAAGCGGCCAGTTTAGAAAGGCTTTTTACTGGATCATCGTAGCTTACGCCTAATTCAGAACCGTAAACTTCCGGATCCCCTTTCGGAATTAATTTGTTTATTACCTCATTCACATCGGCATTAGAGCTTAGTTTTATCGATGTGCTGCTTGAACCAAAAGAAAATTTGTTTCCTGACAAAGAAAGTATTTGAAACTGGTTAAATAACACTAGAATTGTGGTGAGCGCCAATAAAATATAAGGAATGTATTCAAGTGTTTTGCTCTTTTTGTTGTGATGTTCCATTTGCTAATTATTAGTTTTACAAGTTTTGTAAATCTTGCAAATCAAACTAATATTTAAACCTTTCTTTTTATTTTTTAAATTCAAAAAAAATCTCAATTATTACTATAAAGTAATCCGATAGTATTAAAAATGTAATAATGATAAAAATCCCCTGTGAGAAAATGGCAAAATCAGTGAAGATTTACACGACCAAGACATGTCCTTATTGCAACATAGCAAAGGAATTTTTAAAAGCAAATAATGTGAAATACCAAGAGATTGATGTCAGCAGTGATAGAAAGGCGGCAGAAGATATGATAAAGAAGTCAGGCCAAATGGGCGTTCCGGTTATTGATGTTGATAGCACAATAATAGTGGGTTATAACAAAGAAGCGCTGAAGAAAGCCTTGGGCATTAAATAAAAATTGAATTGTTTTTGGAATGAAAAAACATCATGTTTATGTATGCGGAAGATGCGGCTATAGATCTCATTCTAAAATAGTCTGCCCTACATGCAATATACATCTTGAAGAGCAATGCAAGAAATGCCTAAATGCTGAGGGAAACTGCATCTGTAGGATTCATGGACCATTTAAGCACGGAAAACAATTACGCAAAGGCAAAAGACAAAAAAAGTCCAAGAAAAGGGTGAGATAATGTATGATATAATTATTATAGGAGGTGGCCCTAGCGCATTAGCTGCTTCCATTTACGCTGCAAGGCAGAAAGTAAATTTTATTTTAATTACGGAAAACATAGGCGGCCAGGTTCTTTTAAGCTCCGACATAGAGAATTATCTTGGATTTAAGTCGATAAGCGGCATCGAATTAGTCCCAAAGTTTATTGAGCAGCTTGAGCATAATAAAGTGCAGATAAAGGAAGAAAAAGTCAGTTTCATAGAAAAGAAATCCAAAAACTTTGCTATAACAACCAACAAAAAAAATAACTACAAAACAAAAACTATCCTAATGGCATCGGGGAAAGGGCCGAGAAGATTAAATATCCCTGGCGAGGACGAATTTATAGGCAAAGGTGTTTCTTATTGCGCATTGTGCGATGCAGCATTATTTCGTGAAAAAATTGTCGCTGTTGTTGGCGGAGGAAATGCCGCAATGGACGCAGCATTACTACTTGAGAAATACGCAAACAAAATTTTTATTATCACAATCAATACAGATTTGATGGGTGAACCATTTATGATGGCTAAAATAAAAAAAAGCAAGAAAATAGAAGTAATAACAAATGCCAAAACCAACATGATTGCTGGAGAGAAGTTTGTCAATGGAATCTCCATTGAGATAAACGAAGCCAAAAAAACTCTGCCTGTTGAGGGGGTCTTTATTGAGATTGGATCAATCCCTAGCGTAGATTTTGACAATCTGACAAAAAAGAACCAGTATAATGAAATTATTCTTTACAATAATGAAACAATGTCAAACATGACTTCAGTTAGAGGTATTTTTGCTGCCGGCGATGTAACAAATGTACAAGAAAAACAACTGATAGTTGCTGCCGGCGAAGGCGTTAAAGCTGTTCTTAGTATTTTTAAATATCTCCAATCATTGAAGTAAGCAACTTTTTTTGATTAATTACTTAGATGTCACTATTTCGATAACATCAAGATTTTTTAGAACATGTTCCTTTCCGATTATTTTTTTATTCTTCACATCAACAGCTTTAATGAATTTTTTTCCTAAATCAGTATGAATCTTATATGCAAAATCCAATGCAGTTGAATTTTCAGATATTAAGAAACAGTCTGGCAATATATTCCCATATTGGTCAGTAAGCTTGTTCATGCCTCCAGGAAAAATAGCGATTTGCTTGCCTAATCTGAATACAGAGATGTCAAGCACATCTTGAACTCCAGTGCTTTTATACCTGTCAAGGACATTTTCCTTGATGAAATTTAATGCATTTAACTGCTTGTCATTAAGACTGCCTTTAATTTCTAAATTATCGCTGCCTGGAACATAGCTTATCAGATTATTTTTAGCTGCCTCTCTTAAGGCGAGTTCTGAATCTCCAGAGCAGGGAATAATTATTAAATGGGAAAATTGTTTTTTTACTCTTTCGTAATTTTCAAAGGCTCCTTTAATGTCTATCTTATTCGCTGCGATAATCATGGGTTTGCTCAAAATTCTTAGTTCTCTAGAAAGCTGTTTTAATTGTTCCTCATTCCATGTTTCCGGGTTTGCATGAAGGTTTAGTTTTTTTATTACAGTTTCAACCATTTGTTCAGTAACCTTCAACCCTGAAAGCTGCTTGAACAATGCTTTTGATATTTCCTGTTTTTCTTGCTGCACTTGCCTTGCAAATTTTTCCCAGCCCTTTCTTAATATGCCGAAATACCACATGTCTAGCTCAATTTCAAGAATTTCAATGTACCTTGCTGGATATATGGAGTTCATTTGTACTTGTTCCCCGTTTTCATTTATAGAACCTGAAATATCTACAATGTGTATCAGCACATCTGCTTGCGCCAGGTCATTAAGAAATTGATTCCCTCGGCCCCTCCCCATATAAGCTCCTGGAACCAAACCAGCAACGTCAATTAATTGTACTGGCACAAATCTTGTTCCTTCAATGCAATACCCAAATCTCGGATTGCATTTGACATTAAAAAATTTCTCGGCGCATTCAACTCTTACAAAAGCTATCCCTTCATTTTTTTCTATTGTGGTGAATGGATAGTTGGCAATAGCTACGTCTGCAAGTGTAGCTGCTTTAAAAAAAGTTGATTTTCCAGATGAGGGCAATCCTACCAAGCCGATTATCATAATATTACCTTTTTGTGTTTATAACAAATGTCTGCAAAAGATATCTTTATAAATACTCAGTATATACTACGAAATATATATTTGATAGGGCATATAAAATGACTTTAGAGGAAATAATAAAAAAATCCATTAATAGTGTAAAAAAATCTCTTATACCCATTATATTGAGTAATTCTATGCTACTATCTGCTGTGCAAATTTCCTTTTCAGATATCGGAAGCGTAAAATTTGATGATTATACAAGAGAGCAATTTAAGAATAGGATAAAAGGAAAAAAGATTGTATTGACAAATAAGGATGTAATGCTGATATATGACACCAAAACAAGCACCATAGAATACAATGCACAAAATGTTTCTATAACAAGGTGTATAAACAAAGATTTCTTGCTCGAAATTTATACCAACAGACATCACTTTGATTGGAAGATATTTGGAGATACTGAAATAGAGGCACATTCCAAAGATATAGAATTTATTAATTATGGAAACTGCAATATTGGTATAATGCCAAGGCTATTTGACACTTCAATAAGCAAAGTTATTGGTGGGAGATTAAGCGAACGACAATATACTGCATTGAAAGAGCCTTCTAGAGAAAATCGTGCAGGATATCCACAAGCTGCTACAATAAGAGAAGAAAATAATCTCGAGGAAGAACGAGGAAAAAACGCGCATAACCTCCCCACCAAAGAGGGTTCATACGCAGAAAAAAAGACTAATTCTAGAACAAAGCAAAAAAAA
>JBBSWI010000004.1:0-7202 GCA_038046405.1 Nanobdellota archaeon
AGATGCAGCAATCTTGGCCAGGATCAAGAATGCATCGACCTTAGCAAGGTCAGAGCTTTTATTGAGATTAAGCAGGACTATGGCAAAGTTTTTGGGCAGAAGACCATAGAACTGCAATTTATCTACCCTAATGAAGACAAAAAGTATGTAATTTACAGCAAAAAATCTGCCAGTGTAAGATCAGCAAGAAAAATAAGCACTCTAGTAAGCGTGTATGATGTCAGCCAAGACAAGTATAAAATAGGAAAATTGACTGTTGAGGCTTATTCATGAAAATAACAACTAAAGCGCAGATGGAATCTATGGGGCTAGCTATTGTAGTAGTAATACTTGTAGTTATTGCATTAATTGCCTTAAGGTTTGTTTTGATAAGCGATAGCCCTGCTTCAATAGACTCTTTCTTGAGCAACAAAGCAAACAACATTGCAAATAGCATTAAGAACGCAGATCTATGCGGGAGCAGATTTGAAAGGGCAATAATCGCTTGCTGCAGCAAAGAAAGCTTTTGCGACAAGGAAGCATGCAAGCTAGTCAGTGATGAGACAAATGAGATAATAAAAAACGGCGATGAACCAAGCTATGTTGAAGCTTTAGATGGGAATGGAAACAAGTGCTTTTCTGTAGGGAGCTGCGTTAACGGGATTTCATCCAGTGACTATTTGCTTGAGAACAATATTCTGTTTAGAGTTAGGGTGTGCAGGAAATAAATAAAATACCATCGAAAAGTTGTAACATTTTACAAATTTATTTTTTTACAAATTGCCGTTTTTAAGACTTAAAACCTGAATTATTTGCGTTATTAAGGTAATAATAAACACTGCAGCATATAAATGTTTATAAACAAAAATTATTTTAGATTCTGTAATAGCTTTCATAGCTATAATCATAGTGGCTATTTCCATTAGTCATTATATCGCAAGCTTTTGTGAAAAGCTTGAGCAACACTTTTTTAAAAAGTGTGCAAAAACTGAAAAGAACAAAAAAGAAAAAAATTATGGGTATAAAACAAAAACACGGAGGTGTGTTTTAAATGGAAAATTTTAGTTTAAGAGCTAAAAAGGTTTTAAGAAAAGTCAGCGCAATGGGAGTTGGCTTAGGAATGCTTGGTGCGTCTATTTCTGGTGCTTATGCAGCCACTTTAGGAGACTATCCTGCTCCATTTGTAAGCGGAGGACAATTCCAGAATGTAGCTTTAGTCATTGGAGATGCCTCAACGAATGACGATAACATTGCAATTACAGATGTAACAGCTGGATTGCAAAGAGCAGCTACCGGAACCGGAACAACATCTACAACTACTATAACTAGCGGTGTAGAAGAGAAAGTTCCTATCGGAACATCTTTGACTGCTTCTTCGCAATTAGATACAGACTTAGATGATGGAGATATCAGTTATTTGCAAGACTCTGAAATTACTTGGAGGAGCACACAATATGATATTAGTGAACACGTATTATTGAGTGCACAGGACAACCAAACAGCTTTTCATACAAGTATTTCGAGTAGTGAAGATGACTACAAAGATACAGTGAGATTTGAAATACCAAGAAATGGGGTACAATATTACTATGCATTTGACGAAGCTGCAAACTTAAGCGACAGTGCGAATCCAGTGAATACAAACAACCCATTAGAAATTAAATTCTTGGGTAAGACTTTAAAGCTAACAACTATAGGATCTGCAACTCAGTTTACTGCTACTATAGGAGATCCATATTTCTTGACAACAGGTCAAAGCGTAGTTGCAAATGGAAAGACTGTAAAGCTATTGAATGTAGCTTCTGGAACTTCGCCAACAACAATCAGTGTAGAAGTTGATGGGGTACAAGGAACGATTTCTGGGACAAACACAAAAACAGTAAATGGTGTAGAAATCCAGTTACAGGACACATTCTATTCAGATACAGTAGCTGAAAGAAGTGCAAATGTTGTACTTGGAAAAACTGCAACAAAAACCTATAAAGATGGCGACCCTTATATTGGAGAGCCTGATGTAAACCCAAATTGGAAGTGGAGAGTAGCTGGTTTAACCAACAATGCAGCAACAGCATTTGTAAACAACGCAAGTGATGGCATAACTGTTTCTGGGCTTACCTTGGGAGTAAGGAATTATTTCTTAAAGGATTCAGCATCTAGAAATGCATTGAAAGCGGGTGAATGTGTAAGTTTGCCAAATAATTTTGTATCTGTTTGCTTTGATAGAACAACTGTGGCAGATGATAAATATATGGACTTAAAAATGGAATATATGAGTAGTGCAGATCTTAGTACTGCTGGTCAAGGAATAAGTAGCAGTCAACCTACTGTTTATATATCCACAAGTGTATCAGAAGGTCTCGTAGTAGATGCAGACAATGATGGGCAAGTACAAAGTTGGGCCGCTAGAAATGTGACTAGCGAGAAGAAAACAAAGGAAATTTGGGTATATACAGACTTGACTAGTGCAAAGTATAATGTAACAATGTTGTTCTATTACGACAATGACATAAAGGATGTAGTTTACGCAGGTAATGTGAGTAACTTCTCCACATTTGTAACTAGTGGTCAGGCGACAGCAAAGTTGGCTCATCTAAATTATGACAACACTAAGGATGAAGATGCGCAGATATTACTGACTACAGCAAACATATCTGCCAATGGCAATTCTGGTAATGTAATGAACGTAACATTAAGACTAAGAGAAGCAACTGACTTTGCAGTATCAGAAAACTTAACCATGCCCATATGGCTTTCGTCAGGTAAGATTAATAGGTTTGGATCTACAGTGGGTGGAAGTACTGCAGAAGGTATTGACCTGAATTATTTCTACCAGAATGCAAATACACAACTTGGAGCAAAGGATGAAGACCACAGAACAAGGTATGGTATAATCGTCAAGAATCCAACTAGCACTTTCTCAAGTGACAGGGCCGAATTTAAAATACCTGGAGATTTAGTGCAGGGAGTAATCAAGGTCGGTGGTTCAAGTACTACTGCGGCCGGCGGAACTGTAAGCGCCGTTGCTCCTACAGTAAAGAAAGCAAGCGAAGTTGCAACATTAAGCAGCTATAATGCTGTCTTAGTCGGCGGACCTTGTGTAAACAGCCATGTGGCAGCCTTGAAAGGAAAAACCTACCCAACATGTGGAACCGATTCCGGATTCACTCCAGACACAGCAGTCATCGAGCTTCAGGCAAATGGGGCAAACATGGCTTTGGTAGTTGCTGGTTGGGAAGCAGCCGATACTAAGAGAGCTGGTGTCGTCTTAAAGAATTGGGATGATGCAACAATAAAGACAAAGCTAGCAGGCAAATCAGCTGTAACCGTAACAGGTACAACCTTAGACTTGACTGGAATAACTGTTGCATAAACAGTTAATCTTTTTCTTTTTTCTTTTAATTTTATACAACTTTTTATAAGTATAAAAATTAACTATAGTAAGCTATTTATATATGTATAATTTGTTTTGTATACATGACTGAGAAAACAGTTTTAATAGTCCCGCCGGATAGAGTGATAAGCCCAAGGCCACCATTGTCTTTAATGTACATCGCAGCTTACCTAGAACAAGAAGGCGAGAATGTCGATATTATTGATTTAAAACTGCCAAAAAGGGATGAAAACACCATAAAACTTATAGTAGAAGAAGTAAAAAAGCACAATCCAAGGTTCATTGGAACCTCTGCTTTTAGCACTGACTTAAAAGACATCCTGGAGATGTCTGCCCTCCTGAAAAAAGAGATAAAAGACTGCATAATAATCTGCGGGGGCATTCATATTTCCTTGTACACAGATGATTTAATCTTTAAAAATAGTCCAATAGATGTTGGAGTAATAGGCGAGGGTGAGGAAACTTTCAATGAGATAATAAAAACAATCAGGGATAAGGGCAATATCGGCGAGATAAAAGGCATCGCATACTTAAAAGGCAGCAAGCTTGTCAAAACCGAAAAGAGAGTTCTGATGAACATGAACAAGATGCCGATGCCCTCTTTTAACAAGGTTGATATGAAATTCTACCTAAAACCTACTATGTATGCTGTAAGAGGGGTTCCTTTATCAGCATTTTATATCTTTAGCTCTAGAGGGTGCCCGTTTAGATGCACATTTTGCAGCAATAGCGCGATATATGGAAGGAATATAAGGTACAGGGATTATATGAAAGTTGCTGATGAAGTGGAAGCACTAGTAAGAAAATATGGCGCGGATGGTTTTTATATTTATGACGATACATTTACCTTTTACAGACAATACGTAATCAACTTCTGCAATGAGATACTAAAAAGAAAACTAAAAGTGGTTTGGGCCTGCCAGACGAGAGTAGACAAGGTGGATTATGAAATGCTTAAACTAATGAAAGAGGCTGGCTGCATACAAATAGACTTTGGCGTTGAATCTGGCAGTCAAAGACAGCTGGATATAATACAAAAAGACACAACGACAGAAAAAATATTAGAGGCCTTTGAAAACTGCAAAAAAGTCGGTATAAGACAGTTTGCAAATTTCATGATAAATATACCTGATGAAACTGAAGAGGATATAGAATATCTTAAGAAGTTTGTCGCAAAAATAAAGCCGAATGTCGTTGTCTTCAATGTTTTAAGCCCGTTGCCCGGCAGCCCCTTATATGAACAAATGGAAAATAAATATGACGCAGATGCATTCATGAAAGTAGCGTTCAGGCAAGGCCAGAGCGCACACGACTTTTTATATGAGAGAGTTAATTTTACAAAACACAAAAGACATTTTGATGATGTGCTCAAGGAATTATATTCAGAATTTCCCACTGCCCAGGGCATGAAAATAAGCTTCAACATAAATTATTTCAGACAGGTATTTAGGGCATTATCCTTCTTAAGAGACTCTAATTATGTCAACAAGCTAATGTCTAGCCGCAATAAATTGGATTATTTCAGATTTGTCATTAATCCAACTTTTAGATATAATCCCTCTTAGTTTTGAATAGGGGTTGGTGCTAAATAGCGTTACTTATTAAAAATGAAATCATTCTTTTTAAGCAGTTAAGAGGAATAAGTTTATTTTTTTAGGAAAAAATGATTAAACCTTTTAATTACGCACCAACCTCTTTTGAATAGAAAGATTTTTATTTACAAGCGAGATTTCAGGATTATGAAAAGCAGCAGAGACAATAAATCAAAAACGAAGCTTTGGTGGGCCATTTTCATAATATTTGTGATGCTGAGCAGCAGCGCTGCTTTTGTGTGGAATTCTTTTTCTAATACTAATGGAAATGTAAAAGACAAGGCAACCTTTAACGGATATAAATTCAAGATCAATAGCAATGGAATATGGGAAACTATCTATAAAGGGCAGACATTTGAGTTTTATTACCTTCCAGACCAACTAAACGATATATCCTTAAATGATATCACAATAAATGAACAGAAAGTCTATATCTCTTATAATGCATCTGTTAATGACCAGTATACAGCGCTAAATATGCAGAGATTAAGGCTTTTAATGTACTTGAACAATATTATGGGCATAGCTTCCTGCATAGAAGAAAAGAATTGTCCAGACATACCTGTTGTTGATTGCGATGGCAGCAATAAGGTGATTTATTTGAAGCTCAATGAAGATAATATTGGAAGAATAGAAACCTTAGAAAACTGCATAGTTATAAGCGGAAATTCAATTGCCATGAATAAAGCTGTTGAGAAGTTAATATACAGAATGATGGACATAATATGAATAGAAAAATAAAAATATTATTATGGATTTTAGCAATAGTTTTGTTGATTTCAGCAGCTGCGGCTATTATAGTGAAGAACAAGAAGGAAGGCAGCACTTACTTCTACAATGGAAGAACAGACAAATTTGCATTCCAGATAGTGAGAAATGACAACAGCACGCAGCACTTCATCAAGGTTTACATAACCTTACAGGGCAAGGAACAGGAAAGAGTACTGCCATTTGACTATGGACCGAAAGAACTTGAGAACATACCTTTAGAGAATGAGATATATAAAAAAGTTCTGGGGAGGAATATAGCTAAGAAATTCCTTTACATAACACAAGATCCTAAACTGATTAATCAGACACAAGTAGACTCGGTTATTGCAGTGCAAGACATAGCAAAAGTTACTGGTCAGGCACCTTATAGCGTGTTTCAAATACCAACTAAAGCAGCTTACACTTATAATGACAGTAACTCTCAACTAGCGGAGTTCATAGACTGCAAATATGCAAGTTCTGGCATAGGAGTTATATTGCTGAAATTAGGAGAGGAAACAAGAGTTTATGGCGAGAATGAATGCGTTATTGTGGAAGGAAAAAATGGCAAGGAAATAAGAAAGGCTGCAACCAAACTAGTCTATCATTTATTGGGAGTGTTTTGAAAAGATTTAAAAAACCAGGTTTTTTAGATTAAGTAAAGCCGGAGTCGCCTAACCTGGTATGGCGCAGATCTTAATTAAGAGCGTAAGTCTTGAGTTAGGAAACAAGGAAACCTGTTTCCGAAAGGATGTCGGGGTTCAAATCCCTGCTCCGGCGTTTTTAACAATCAGCAGGTTTTAAATATCAAGATTATTTTTTATAAAAAATGGAAAAAGAAAAACTAAAGCAAGAAATTGAAAAAGGAAAGAAGTGGGTTGCCAAGAAAAAGCAAATTATCCCTGCAAAGGACTTTAAAGTGATGCAAGGGCATTTTGATGACATAAAGGACTTTGTGATGGACAAGGGATTTTTCCTGATAAAAATCTACAAGGAAACAAATGAAATAGGTGCGGCTTATGTAGACAATGAAAGTTTTGAGATACAATATGAAGTTAGGGGCAAGACAGCACAGGAAATATATAATATAATATTTAATGAACTTAGCTTAAAAATAAGGCTGGACCATGCTGCTTACCTTGGAAAAGAGCTTAAAAAAGCTGAATATGCCCTGCAGAACAATGAAGAGTATCTTCAAGAATGATTTTTTTTCTTCATTTTCGCGAAAACAAAGAAAATAACTAGCCCTATTATTAAAATCCCTACTATGATTAACAAACCGACTGTTAAATTAGGCTTCTTATTTTCAATATTATTATTGTCGTAGTCTGGAGACGGATTAATTATATCTATGTCAGACTGGTTTAATGAAGCGAATTTTAATGTGGCGTTTTGCTTGATTTGCCTTAAATAAGTTATTTCAACATCATCATTATAGTCACGGTCAAAATCCAATAAAGTGCTCATCCCTGGCTTTAGACTTACAAAAT
>JBBSWI010000005.1:0-2101 GCA_038046405.1 Nanobdellota archaeon
CAAGGACTTTATAGTGCTTATCGCTTCTTGAGCGATTTTAGGGCTTAAGCCAGCAACCCGGCCATCAAGCATATAGTTTGATGACATCTTCAATATGTTCATTGAAGCATTAAAGTCTGCATTAACTTCATATCTGCAGTTATTGCATTTAAACAATCCCTGATTTATTCTTGTGCCTTCTTTATTGCACTTGCTGCAAGTTATGGATGTCTTGTATTCTTTTACTTTGATAACTTTAATACCCTGCTGCATGGCCTTGTATTCTATAAACTTGGTTAATTTAAAATAAGGCATATTTCCCAGTATTCGATTAAGTCTTTTTCCTCTGCTTTTGTTTCTTATCCCTTTCAGGTT
Source organism: Nanobdellota archaeon (assembly GCA_038046405.1). Taxonomy (GTDB): domain Archaea; phylum Nanobdellota; class Nanobdellia; order SCGC-AAA011-G17; family JAGVZF01; genus JACPNH01. Next base: position 355 of record JBBSWI010000005.1, read on the forward strand.
CCCAATTACTATCAATGACTTGTTTTTAATTGCATCTTTCACTATGGAATTGCTTATTTTATGCAGTTCCTGCTCTATGATTCTCTTTTCCTTGTCATTAATCTGTTTTATTTTCTTTAGCAGCTTCTTGTTTCCAAGCCTTTTTCTCAAGTAACTATAGTGCCTTCTTATTCCCTTAATGTTCCTCCCATAGAACATTGGCCTAATATTGCAAGAGTTACAAACCGTTGCAATATTTTTGTATCCTAAGTCTATGGAAGTGATGCTATTATACTTGATTTCATTTACTTTATACTGGAAAATTAATCTTAACTCGTAGTTCCCTTTCTTGTTTTTGATTAATAAACTGTCTTTCAGGTATTTTATGTTCATTAGTTCTTTATGTGGCTTAATCGGCAGCCATAAACCAATGCCTTTTCTCTTTCTTACGCTGATCTTAATCCAGTAAGGAGTTAGCTTTGTATTCTTCTGTCTGAACCATACTTGATTTTTAGGAATTACTAGAGGATAGTCTTTGTATTTAATTTTCTTAGTGTCATAATACCATCCCTTTGCTCTTTTATGCTGTGATAGGATGTCTTTGTCTATATTGAATTGCATCCACCACTGAAACCCATTGTATTCATGGTCTAAAGCGTCTAGTTTGGATTTAGTAAGTCTAAGAATTCCGGCATTTATCACTCTTGTTGCGAGCATATAAAGACTAAGTAATTTTTATTTATAAACCTGTCGCGCGAGCCGCGGGATGTAGGAATTGTTTTGAAAATATATTTTATAGAATATAATAATCTGATTTCTTATGAGCACTTTATGTGCAAAGCTTTCTAAAGAGAAATGTTTTTAAAGATGGTTTTTGACTACAATTATGCCAGGCACATGCGAGGGTTATAATCTTTAATGATTATCCTCAGAGCAAAGCCTGGTCAAATGCGTAGGACTTAAGATCCTATTCCTTAGTGGATTCGCAGGTTCAAATCCTGTCCCTCGCACTTATTTACTATGATAAAAGTAATCAGTTTTGATTTGGATGATACATTAACTGACTCTAATTTTGATAGACTAATCTGGGATGTAAAAATACCAAGGATTTATGCAGAAAAAAATAACATATCTTTTGAAAAATCACAAGAATATGTGTCCAATGAATACAAGAGGCTATCAGGAAAGATAAAAGGTAAATGGTATGATGCTGAATGGTGGCTAAAATATTTAAAACTAAAATATTCTTGGAATGATTTATTAGACGAACTAAAACCTGAGATAAAACATTTTCCAGAAGTGAAGAAAGTTTTAAAGAAATTAAAAAAACAAGGTTATAAACTTATTATAGTTACGACTGCAGAAAATAAATTTATGAATGCTAAATTGGAATGTGAAGGTTTGGGAGATTTTTTTGATAAAAAATTCTCTACATCAAGCGATTTCAATCAGCATAAGAAAAACATTTTAATCTATAACAAAATATTAAAGACTTTAAAAATTAAACCTGAAGAAATGCTCCATATAGGAAATCATTTCGATTTTGATTACATTGCCCCAAGAAAAATTGGTATCAAAGCTGTTCTTATTGACAGATCTGGGAAGAATAAGAAAGCTATAAAAGAATTAAATGAAATCTACGAATTCCTGAAAATATAAACATTTAAAAATCGTTAGAGTTCTTGATTTCTTGTGCCTCGGTAGCTTAGCAGGTTAAAGCACTCGATTGGTAATCGAGAGACCGCGCGTTCAATTCGCGCCCGAGGCT
>JBBSWI010000006.1:0-28565 GCA_038046405.1 Nanobdellota archaeon
TAGACAAGGATCATTATATGAACAAGAGGTTAAAGCTTTCCGGTGACTTAATGGCAGAGCTTTTCAGAGTCAACTTAAGAGCCCTGGTCCAGGATATGCTTTATAACTTTCAGCGTCTTGTAAAGAGGGGCAAATTTTCATCCATAAAAAACATAATCAGGGAGCAGCTGCTCACTTCAAGGATAAAAAGTGCGATGGCTACTGGCGTGTGGGTTGGCGGCAGGAAAGGCATAAGCCAGAATATAGACCGAGTTAATGACATTGCAACCACTTCCCATCTGCAGAGGGTTGTCTCGCTATTGACTAGTACGCAAGAGAATTTTGAGGCTCGTGCATTGCATCCCAGCCATTTCGGAAAATTGTGCCCGATAGAGACCCCAGAAGGAACCAACATCGGGTTAAGAAAGAATCTTGCATTCATGTGCTCAATAACTTCAGAGGAGTTCCCTGAAGAAAAATTAAAGAAAATACTGGAAAACATAGGAGTCAAGTCCGTAATATAAAATGGCAGATATCTATTTAGATGAAAAATTCATTGGAACCGTAGAAAAGTCTATCGAGTTTGTTAATAAGTTCAAGGAAGAGAGAAGGCTGGGAAAAATTCCTTCGTTCATTAATATTATGTATAGTGAGTCCTTCGACGAAATAAACATCGAAACATCGAAAGGCCGTGCTAGAAGGCCATTGATCATAGTTGAAAACGGCAAATCAAGATTAACAGACATGCATGTTGAAAAATTAACAAAGAACGAGCTTTCATGGGCTGACTTAGTAAATCAGGGAATAGTCGAATACCTAGACACTTCAGAGGAGGAAAATTCTTTGATTGCAATTTCAGAAGACCAATTGGCAAAGGACCATACTCATCTTGAAATAAGCCCCCTCACAATATTGGGAGTGTGCAGTTCCCTAGTCCCTTATTCAAATTTTGTAGGGGCCTCAAGACTGATTCGTGGGGCTAAAACGCAGAAGCAAGGCCTTGGCTTGTATGCTGCAAATTTTCCAATAAGGATAGACACCGATGTTTCCGTTCTTCAGTATCCTCAAGTCCCAATCGTAAAGTCGTTCACGTCAGACATCTACAAATACAAAAAGCATCCATTCGGGCAGAATGTAATCATTGCAATGATGAGCTTTGAAGGCTATAACATGCAGGACGCTATAATAATCAATAGAGGCTCTATCGACAGAGGATTTGGCCGTTCAACATATTTCAGGCCATATAGTGCCGAAGAGCTTCGTTATTCTGGCGGCTTGACAGACGAGATAACTATTCCTGACAAGGAAGTTAAAGGCTACCGATCAGAGAAAGATTACAGATTGCTTGAGAAGGACGGAATAGTGTATACGGGTGCGGAAGTAAAGGAAGAAGAAGTAATCATAGGAAAAACCTCGCCGCCAAGATTTCTTGGAGAATTGGAAGAGTTCAGCATTGCAGCAAACATAAGAAGGGAAAGTTCCGCTATAATAAAGCACGGTGAATCTGGAGTAGTTGACCTTACATTAATCACAGAAAATGAAGAAGGCAACAGAATAGTTGAAATAAGAGTCAGAGACCAAAGAATCCCTGAATTGGGTGACAAGTTTGCATCAAGGCACGGCCAGAAAGGAGTCATAGGATTAATAGTGCCGCAGCAAGATATGCCTTTCTCAGCTTCTGGCATTACCCCAGATATTATATTTTCGCCGCATTCAATACCAAGCAGAATGACTATCTCGCATATGCTTGAAATACTTGCAGGAAAGGTTGGAGCGTTAAAATCCGAAAATATTGAGGGCACTACTTTTGATTCAGTCCCAGAAGAAAGATTAAGGAAAGAATTGCTCGAACTGGGCTTTATGGACAATGGTACCGAAATAATGTACAACGGGGTGACAGGAGAGCAATATAAGGTAAGAATATACATTGGTTCTATATTCTACCTAAAGTTGCGCCACATGGTCGCTAATAAATTGCATGCCCGGGCATCGGGAAGAATCCAGCTTCTTACAAGACAGCCGATTGAAGGCAGATCAAAAGGTGGTGGTTTAAGAGTCGGGGAAATGGAAAAAGATTGTTTAGTTGCGCATGGAGCTTCATTGTTGCTGAAAGAAAGATTTGATTCTGACAAAACCACAGTCTATGTATGCGAGGAATGCGGCATGGTCGCAGTATATGACAGCTTCAAGAATAAGAAATATTGTATAAAATGCGGCAGCAATGTCGAGATAAATCCCGTAGAAATCTCATATGCATTTAAGCTGTTGCTTGACGAATTAAAGTCGATGGTAATCTACCCAAAAATAATACTGAAGGACAAATACTAAAATGGCAGACTATATATCAAAAAAAGTCGGTGCAATTGAATTCGGATTGTTCTCTCCCAAGATTATCACAAAAATGGCTGCTGTAAAAGTAGTCACGCCCGAGCTTTATGACAAGGAAGGCTATCCTGTAGATGGTGGTTTAATGGATATTCGCCTTGGCGTGATAGATCCTGGATTAAGGTGTAAGACTTGTGGCGGAAAGCTAAAAGAATGCATTGGCCATTTTGGCTATTTGGAATTGGCAAGGCCAGTCTTTCATATAAAATTTGTTGCGTATATTATTAAGATATTAAAGATTTCATGCGGGAACTGCGGAAGGCTTCTGGCAGAAGAAAGCAAGATCAAATCATTCCTAGAATCGATGAAAGACATTTCTGAAAAGCATCCTGAAACAATAAAACAGGAGCTTAAGGAATTTGTTTCTGAAGTAAAATCAACAAAAAAATGCCCTCATTGCGGCGAAAAGCAACTTGATTTAAAATTTGAGAAGCCCTCTAGTTTCTACGAAGATGACAAGAAACTAACTCCTATAGAGATAAGATCAAGATTCGAAAAAATCCCTGATGAGGACATAAGAGCCATTGGTATTAATCCAGAAGTTGCCCGTCCGGAATGGATGATCCTAACAGTATTGCCTATTCCTCCTGTAACAACAAGGCCAAGCATCACTTTAGAAACAGGCGAAAGGAGCGAAGATGATTTAACCCATAAGCTCGGAGACATAGTGAGGATAAATCAAAGATTATTCGAAAACATTAATGCAGGTGCTCCCGAGGTTATTATCGAAGATCTATGGGAATTGTTGCAGTATCATGTAACGACTTTCTTCGACAACGAGGTTACGCAGGTTCCTCCTGCCCGTCATAGGTCAGGACAGCCATTAAAGACATTAACTGAAAGGATAAAAAGCAAAGAAGGAAGGTTCCGTCATAATCTTGCCGGAAAAAGGGTTAACTATGCAGCTCGTACAGTAATAAGCCCTGATCCAAAGCTTAAGTTCAACGAAGTAGGCATTCCCAAAATTGTTGCGATGGAATTGACTGTTCCAGAAAGAGTGACAGAATGGAACATGAAATACCTGAAGAGATTCATCGAGCAAGGCCCTCACAAATACCCTGGCGCAAACTATGTGTTAAGGCCGGACGGAAAGAAGAAAAAAATAACAGACGAAACTAAAGAGCAGCTTCTTGAAGAATTACAGCCAGGCTTTATTGTTGAAAGGCATCTTATGGATGGGGACATCGCAATATTTAACAGGCAGCCCAGCCTTCATAGAATGTCTATAATGTGCCATAAGATAAAAGTTCTTCCAGGAAAGTCATTTCGTCTTAACCCGAACGTTTGCGTAGCTCCAGATACTTTAGTTCAATTGTCTAGTGGCATTCAAAGACCAATAGACGAATTGAAAAATTGCTGGAAAGAATCAGAATTATTGACATTAGACAAACAAAACAATAAATACATCTCTACAGAATTGAAGAAGTTTTGGGGTTTAAAACCAGAAGAGTTCAATGCAAAATGCTATGAGATAACAACAGATACTGGCAGAAAAGTCATTGCTACAGGCGATCATCCATTCTACACTTCAGAAGGCATAAAAAAAGCTGATAACTTAAAAAAATACGATAAGGTAGTCATAAGACCATTAGATACCCCGATATACAAAGAAACGGACGAAGTAATTTTAACTGAGAAAGAAATAATAAAGATTGCCCCTAAAGAAACCTATCTAGGCCATTCTTTAAAAACATTAAAGGAATTGAAGTTAATACCACTTAATTTGATTGATCAAAGAGTAATGATATTAAGCAGATTGCTTGGCCATTTATTTGGCGATGGTACCTTTATCCTAAACAAGGATAATGCAAGAATGATATTTAGGGGCGCTAAAGAAGACCTAGAAAATCTTCAAAGAGACATAAGAAGTCTGGGTTTTAATCCTGAAAAAATCTACATAAAAACAAGCGGCGGCATAATAAGCACCGTAAAGGGCAAAAAGCTAACTGTGATAGGTTCTTATCCTTGCTTTGAAATTAGAAATAAGCCTCTGGCGTTGTTATTTGCAGCACTAGGAGCTCCAAATGGCGACAAGGTAAAGTTAAGGTATTCCGTGCCGAAATGGATTATGAACTCTCCAGATCATATAAAGAGGGAATTTATTGCAAGCTATTTCGGTTCAGAATTAACTAAGCCATCGATAAGAAATAAAACCAAATCAAATTTCAATCCGTTAACTTTCAAGATAAGCAAGTACAAAGAAAATAAAGATTTCGGATATGAATTTATTAAGAGTGTAGAAAAATTATTAAGAAATTTCAGTATAAAAATTAATAGTATAAAAGAAGAGACTGGCAATATAAGAAAAGACGGCAGAGAGACAATAAGCCTTTGTGCAGTTATTGGAGACAAGAAATCTGTTATGAATAATTTTGGAAAAATAGGTTATTTATACAGCAAGGATAAAGATAATGTCGCTAGATTAGCATATCAATATTCAATTCTAAAAGAAGATGAAATAAAATCAAGAAGAGCTAAATACAAAGAATTTATTAAACTGAGAAAGAAAGACCGTACATACAAGGAAATATCAAATATAGTTAGTATAGACATAGGCATTTTAGAGTCGTGGTCATACAGATATAAAACCGCCTCTTTACCATCAAAATTCATTGGTTTTAAAGATTGGGTAAGCAAAAATAGCGCTGGACCTGGTTTAGTCTACGAGAACATAGAAAAAATAAATGAAGCCTATTGTCCTTTTGTGTATGACATTACTACAACTGAAGGAACTCACAATTTTTTCGCTAATGGGTTTTTGACTAAAAACTGCGGACCATATAATGCAGATTTCGACGGGGATGAGATGAACTTGCATATTCCCCAAAACGAGGAGGCGAGGGCAGAGGCAGAAATACTTATGCAGGTGCAAAGCCATATCATCTCGCCGAAAAATGGCCTGAATATCATAGGCTGCATAGATGATGCCATAGTGGGAAATTATCTTCTTACAAAAAAACTTGAACTTGATAAAGAAGAGGCAGTCTCATTGTTGCTTTCAATAAATGTTGAAAATTTTGACAAGATCAAAAAATTCGGAAAGAAGGTTTCTGGGAAAGAGGTATTCTCTGTTTTGCTTCCAAATGATTTTGATTTTATAGGCACGACTAAGGGTTCTAGTAAAGAAGAAAAAATAAGCGTAATAATAAAGAAAGGCAGTTTAGTCTCTGGCTATATAGACAAAGCATCTATAGGAGAAGAAAAGGGCGCATTAATAAGATCTTTATACAAGCAATATGGCGAGGAAATAGGCATAGACATATTAAACAAAATTTTCAGGCTAGGCCTAGAAGTTTTATTAAGAGATGGGTTCACAACAGCAATTTCCGACACAGACTTGCCTGAAAAGACAAGGCAGTCGTGCCATTCGATAATACAAGAAGCAGAAGAAAAAGTAAATGAATTAATAGCAGAAAGAAAAGCCGGAAGGTTAGAAGCCATTCCCGGTTATACAGAAGACGAAACTCTTGAATTCAAAATCCTAGAAATATTGAACAAGGCAAGAAACGCAGTGGGAGAGGCTGTTTCTTCTACGGCAGACGAAAACAATCCAAGCATTATAATGGCCGCATCAGGGGCTAAGGGAAGTATCCTTAATCTTGCGCAGATGGCTGCCTGTGTAGGACAGCAGGCATTAAGGGGAAAAAGGATAGAAAAAGGTTTCAAGAACAGAACTCTAGTATCTTTCAGACAAAGAGACTTAAGTCCTGATGCCCGAGGCTTTATAAAGCACGGATTTAAACATGGGTTGTCTCCAACAGAATTTTTCTTCGGGGCAATGACCGGCCGCGACAGTTTAATGGACACTGGTTTGAGAACGCCTAAATCCGGCTACTTATACAGAAGGCTCGCAAATGCGTTGCAAGACCTTAAGGTGGAATATGATTTGACAGTACGGGATGCAAACAAAAAAATAATCCAGTTCAGTTACGGCGAAGATGGAATAGATATTTCAAAATCAGAGGGCGGACGCATAAATGTTAAAAGAATAATGAAGGAAGTAATAGGTGAGTAAAATGCCAGCAAGTGTTTTTGACGAATACGAGAAGATATTGCCGAAGAAAATACTAGACGAAGTAAGAGATGGCTGCAAAGAAAAAAGGCTTTCTGCCGGTGAATCAAAGAAAGTTCTTGAAGCCGTGAAGGAAGAATATATACATGCTCAAATAAATCCTGGCGAGTCAATAGGGATTGTTACAGCAGAATCAATAGGCGAACCAGGTACCCAAATGTCAGTTCGGCATAGCGAGAAAATAATAGTTAAATTTAATAATAATATAAGAATTGTAGAAATAGGGAAATTTGTTGATTTATTAATGCATAAATACGGGTCCATAGACTTAGATTTTACACAAGTTCTACCAATAAACAATTTAGAATTTTATACAATAAGTATAAACAATGATGAAAAAATAGAATGGAAAAAGATAAATGAAGTTAGCAGACATAAATATACTAAAAATTTAATGAAGTTAACAACAGCATCTGGGAGACAAATAACAGCAACAGACAATCATTCATTTGTAATTAGGTTGAATAACCGAATAGTACCAATAATTGGTAGAACCTTAATGGTTGGGGATAGGATACCGGTAGTTAATAATTTTTTTACAAATTCTATATTAAAAGAAGTAAAAATAAGTGATAGTTTTGTAGATGATAAAATAGTTATAAAAAATGATATGTTGTCTAAGCCCGGAGCAAAGTCTATAAAAAACACTATAAAATTAGATTGGAGGACTGGTTGGTTTATAGGAGCATATTTAGCTGAAGGATTCAACAATGGAGGTAAGTCTGCTGGGATTGCAAATGTCAATGATAATTATTTATCGAATTTCAAAGAATTTGCATCTTATATAAACATTATTCCAGCGGATAGAACATATATGGGAGAATATGGTCATGGTAGGACACTTACTATAAATTCTGTCTTTTTAGGTAAGTTTACTGCAGCAGCATGCGGGATAGGTTCTGCTCATAAAAGAGTACCAGATTTCGCATATAATGCTGATGAATCTTTCGTTAAAGGGTTACTAAGAGGATATTTTGATGGCGACGGAAATTTTCATGTTGATAGAAAAATGATAAGAGTTTCATCGAATTCAAAAGAACTAACAGATGGAATATCATTATTATTGTCGAGATTTAAGATATTTTCATATAAAGTTAAGGATAAAAAAGGACAATATTGGTTGTTAATCCCGTACAAATATGCACCTTTATACTTAGAGTTTATAGGTTCTGACATAGACTATAAATTAAGGGCTTTAGAAGAGTTAGCAGAATTAGCGAAGAAATTTTGGAATGAAAAATCTCAAGATTACACTGATATGGTTTCCGGATTCGGAGATTTATTTTATAAAACTGCTAAAAAATTGAAGTATCCAACAAGATATATAAATAATTTTACAAAAAGGCAAAAAATAGGAAGAACTGCTTTATATAGGTATATAAAAATATTTGAGAATTTAGCTAAACAAAATGATATAAATATTAGTAAAGAGTTAGAAATAATGCAAAAGATGTTTAATTCCGATGTTATATGGGATGAGATTACAAAAATAGAATATTTAAGTCCTGAGCATGATTATGTATATGACTTAAATGTTCCTGGGTTAGAAACATTTACAACATTTGATGGAATCATTACCCATAACACTTTGAATACTTTCCATTTTTCAGGAGTCGCAGAGATGAACGTAACAGTAGGATTGCCGAGGTTAATAGAAATATTTGATGCGAGGAAAACTCCTACTACTCCAAGAATGGAAGTTTATCTGAAATCAAAATATTCTCATGACCCCAAGATGGCGAGAAAAATAGCCACACAGATAAAAGAGACAAAGCTTAGGGAACTTGCAACAGAATTCTCGATTAATCTGGCAAAGGCATCTGTAGAGGCAAAGTTGGATTACAAGAAACTAAAGGACCTTGCAATGAAGGAAAGTGAGCTAATCAGCATACTAACACAGAATTTTAAGAATGTCGCAATAAAAATAGAGCGGGAAAACCTTGTGTTTTATCCGAAGCTAAAGGAATATGATTTAGGAGAGGTATTTAAGCTTAAGGAAAAAGTAAAGGACGCTTATGTTTCTGGAATTAAAGGCATCACACAAGTATTGCCAATAAAGCAGGAGAGTGAATTTATAATTTTGTGCGCAGGCTCTAATTTAAAGGACATGCTAAAGCTTGAAGAGATAGATTCAAAAAAAACAGTAACAAATGACATTATAGAAATAGAAAAAGTGCTCGGGATAGAAGCAGCCAGGCAATCTATAATTAACGAGGCCTTAAAGGTCATAGAAGACCAAGGACTCGATATTGATATTAGGCATTTGATGTTCCTTGCAGATGTAATGACAGTTACGGGCTCAATAAAGGGCATCACGAGAAGCGGAATTACAAATGAGAAGCAATCTGTTCTGGCGAGGGCATCTTTCGAAACGCCTATTAAGCACATAATAAATGCAGCCTTAACTGGAGAAAGAGATCCTTTGAACTCTGTAGTCGAAAACGTAATGCTCAATCAGCCAGTTCCTCTAGGCACGGGAATGCCTCAATTAATAGTCAAGGGAAAGAAGAAATGAGCTCTGAAGATCTAAGAAAGGCACTGAAAGAAGGCAGCCTTATTTACGGCACTGATAAGACTGTAAAAATGCTCAAAAACGGCAAATTAAGCGCAATTTTTCTGGCTTCAAATTGTCCATCTAAGACAAGGGAAGAAATAAAAAGTCTTGCAAATCTGGGCGGCATAAAGGTAAAAGAGCTGAAAGAAACAAACGAAGAGCTCGGAACTATTTGTAAAAAAACATTTTCTATCTCTGTAGCATCATATTAACATGAAATTAGATTATCAAGGAATTCAGCTGCTTAACATTTTCGAGACATTCACAAAAGCGTCTGTAAAGGATTGTTTTCTTGAAGAAAACAAAATAGTGTTCATAGTCAACAATGGCCATATGTCCAAGGCAATAGGTCCAAAAGGGAAGAATATACGCCGTCTTGAAGGGATTCTCAAGAAGCGGATAAAGGTAGTTGAGTTCAACAACGACATTTTAAAGTTCATAAAGAGCTGCATAGCTCCAATCAAGATAAATGAAATCGAAATGAAGGACGATGAAGTCCTGATAAGGGCAGAAGACAGCTATCAGAAGGGCATACTGATAGGGCGCAATAAAAAAAATTTAAATAGCCTGAAGGAAATAGTAAACAAATACTTCAAGGTTAAGAACATTAAAATATTATAGCAAGGTTTATAAATCATTAATTTTGCTTAAGCTAAAATGGGAAAGAAGTCAAAGGGTTTATTCGCAGGGAACAAGCTCAAAAAGAAGCGCAAGATGGATAGATGGCACTCTCGCAAATTCATAAAGAGGACACTAAATCTGGTGAAGAAATCAGATCCTTTAGGGGGAAGTTCCCAAGCTAAAGGCATTGTTCTTGAAAAAAAGCAGCTTGAGGCAAAGCAACCGAATTCAGCAATGAGGAAATGTGTCGTCGTACAACTCTTAAAAAATGGAAGAAAAGTAACTGCTTTTGTTCCTGGAAATGGCGCAATAAAATTCATTGACGAGCACGACGAAGTCTTGATAGAGTCTATAGGCGGTGCAATGAATCGTTCTAAAGGCGATATCCCAAGCGTAAGGTGGCAAGTCATTAAGGTCAATGATCAAAGTCTTAATTCTCTAGTTCATGGAAAGATAGAGAAGGGCAGGCGTTAAAAATGACAGCCGTTTTTAAGCTATTTAACAAGTGGTCGACTGAAGGCATTGAAGTTTCAGATATTTCCTTAAAGCCTTACATAAACATCAAGCCAATGCTTGTTCCAAGAACTCAAGGAAGGTCTGGTTTGAATAGGCTCTGGAGCAATCCCGCGCCCATAGTAGAAAGATTGATGAACAAGATGATGGTTCCGGGGCATAAAGGCAAGAAACATAAGATAACTTCAGGGCATAATACCGGAAAATCGTCCATGATTTACAAGATAGTGGAAAAAACATTGACGCTTGTCGAGCAGCAGACAAAAAAGAACCCAATAGAAGTTTTTGTAAAGGCGATTGAAAATTCCGCTCCTCGTGAGGAAATAACGTCCATAGAATACGGCGGTGCCAGATATCCGCAAGCAGTTGACATGTCCCCTCTAAGAAGGATCGACATTGTCTTGAGGTATATGGTTCAAGGATCATACCAAAAATCATTCAACTCAAAAATAGCAATCGAAAAAGCTCTCGCTGATGAGATTATTGCAGCATACAATTTTGATCAGAAATCCGCGGCAATATCAAAAAAGCTAGAGCTTGAAAGACAGTCTGACGCCTCGCGTTAAATTAGATTATTTTTTATGTTTCTTGGTTTTTCTCTTAATAAAAAAACAGATATTATAATGAATTTGGGCTTGATTAGCTAGCCGAAATACCTGTTGTATATTGACCTTGCTCTTGACTCAGAATTAGCCTTTACTATCACCCTTCCATCTTTAAATGCTATTATTTCATTATTTGAAACAGAATAATTGCTTTTATGCAAGGAATTTTTTATTTTATTTAGGTTTAATCTAGATCCATTAATCTGGTATGCGTTTCTCCCGCACATTTTTATTACGCTATTCCCTCTCTTTCCGTTAAGATAATTAAAATTTCCCGCACAAGTCATGCAGTTTTTATTTCTTGCAACTTTTATTTTCTTAAGTTCATTATCCCAAATGTTGCATGTTATTAATTCCTCGCTGAATTCTTTTCTTGCGATTATTTTTATTGCCTCTGTAACTTGAATGCTTGCTATTAAAGAAGCTGCAGTATTAATCAATCCTATGGTGTCGCAGGTTTCTAAGTTTTCAGAAGGCTCTTTGAAAATGCAGTTAAAACAGTATTTATTGTTAAAGCTGAGCATTGCCGCATCAGTTCCAATAACTCCCGCATATATCCAAGGTTTTTTGTTTTTTAAGCAATATTCATTTATCAAGAATCTTGTTTCTAAATTGTCTGTGCAGTCAAGTATCAAATCAGCCTTGTCAAGCATGTTTAGGCTTTTAAAATTTAAATCTGCAACACGCGCATTTATTTTTATTTCAGAGTTTACTAGTCTTAATATATTTCTGGCTGCGATTGCCTTTTCTTTCCCTATATCACTTTCAGAATAAAGGTTCTGCATTTGAAGATTTTCCAGTTCAACTATATCTCTATCGACCAATAAAAGATTAGCGCCTGCTCTTGCCAATAAAGCTGCTGAATTGCTTCCTATCGCCCCCAAGCCAATTACAGCAATTAGGCTTTTGCTTAATTTTTCTTGCCCTTTCTTGCCTATTTCCTTAAGCAGTGTTTGTTTATTGTATCTCATGTAAATATAAGGAAATAAAAGCTTTAAAAAATTAACTAAGAGGGGTTTTTTTGTTTATCTTATAAATATAATATGCACTAGCAATAAACACTGGTATTATTATCAGCTGCATCAAAGTAAGCCCTAAAGCAAAAATCTTGCCGTCCCTTAAGAACTCTGCAAAGAATCTTATGAAAGAATATAAAGCAATATAGCTAAAAAATACAGTTCCTGTTTTTGCGTTTCTTTTCCATAAAAACATTAACGCTAAAAAAACGATCAAGTTTCCTATAGCCTCATAAATTTGCGTCGGGTGCCTTCTTCCAGCAACATTGTCAAAATAAATTCCCCAGGGCAAGCTTGTTATTTTTCCATAAAGCTCTTGGTTGATGAAATTGCCTATTCTACCGAATATTGTTCCGAAAGCCAGAGGTATTACAAATATGTCGGCTAAATCAAAGAAATTTAGCTTCTTCTTCCTGCAGAATAGTATTGCAGCCAGTGCAGCCCCAAAAATTCCGCCGAATAATGCCACTCCACCGTGCCATATTGCAATTATCTCGGCAGGATTATTTGAATAATAGTCAATGTTTCCAAGAACATGCCCAAGCCTTGCTCCTATTATAGAACTAGGAATCAACCATACCGCAAAATCATAAATAGTTTCCTTGCTGATGTTTTTTTTCCTCGCAAGTTTTGCAGCCATTAATATTCCAATAAAGAAAGCCATTGCAAAAATAATGCCGTACCATCTAATCTCTAAACTGCCTATGTGAAAAGCGACTGGGTTTATCATAAAGATTTTAGGTCTTTAAAGATTAATAAATCTATCCTTATTTATTAAGCCAATCAACAATAAAACTGCTCAAATCCTTTTCAACAAACATTTGAGCCCCATGTCCAGCGCTATCATAAACTTTTAATTCCTTTTTGCCTTTTGATTGTCTATATAATTTCTGCACGCTTTCATAAGAATAAGCATCATCCTTGCTCACGACAAACAAAATATCTGTATTCAGGCTGCTAGCATCAGTCTTAATGCCTCTGTAATCAAGTCCCGGGCTCAATAGGACTATTTTACTTGCTTTATTCTTTAATGCATAATTTAAAGCCGTATTCGCACCTACAGACTCGCCTATTATAAAAAAAGTTCCTTCGTGTCTTGAATTCATAAATGTTGCAGCAGCTTCCACATCTTTAGTAATATCATTAAATTCCTTAGCTCCAAAATTATTCCAGTTAAGATCACTCTGCCCATGACCCCTTAAGTCTATTGCCAAAACATTAAAGCCGTTCTTCCTTAATTCTAATGGGAAATCATCCCAGCTGCTCTTATCCACATTTAGCCTATGCAACAATATAACATTTTTGTCAGAATCTGCATCATAGTAATTTCCCACGATGTTTATATTGTCGCTTGTCTTAAATTGTAATTTCATATAGTAATTAGTATTAACATCTTTATTATTAACTTTTTGATTGCATCCAGAAATGATTACAATGCCAAATATTAGCAGTGCTAATGCGATTTTCATAAAATTAATAATAATTAAAAATTTAAATAGTTTATTAAATATTTAGTTTATATGTTCTCATCAGCAAGCTGTTCCCAACAACAGAAACAGAACTGAAGGCCATTGCAGCTGCCGCAATAATCGGATTTAACAAAAATCCCGTAAATGGATATAAAATGCCTGCAGCTATAGGAATGGCAGCAACATTATAGAAGAATGCCCAGAATAGGTTTTGTTTTATTTTCTTTAATGTGTACTTGCTTAAGTTTATCGATTTTATTACGTCCCTTAAGTCATTCTTCACCAGTATTATAGAGCCTGTTTCTATAGCAACATCAGTACCGGCCCCAATCGCTATTCCTAAATCAGCCTGCGCCAGCATCGGTGCATCATTGATCCCGTCGCCAACAGCAGCAACTTTTCCAAGCTTTTGAAGTTTTTTTACTTCATCTGCTTTTTGTCCTGGTAAAACATCTGCTATAACTTTTTCTATTCCAAGCTTTGACGCTATAAAGTTTGCAGTCTCCTTATTGTCTCCTGTAATCATCACCGTCTTTATGTTCATTTTATGCAATTCTTCAATGGCTTCTTTTGAACTGTCTTTTATTTTATCCATTACTGCAATTAGTCCAATCACTTTCTTGTTTAAAGTTATTATCATGACAGTTTTTCCTTCTTTTTCTAATTTAGATATGTCTTTTTCAATATCAGAAAATATAATCCCGTTTGATTTCATTAATTTTCTGTTGCCAAGCAAGATTTCTTTGCCTTTGTGCTTTGCCCTTATCCCCTGCCCTGTAATGGAATTAAATGAGTCCGGTTCTGGGATCCTGATTTTTTTTGCTGTTGCATAATTTACTATTGCCTGGCTTAATGGATGCTCAGAATGTTTTTCAGCAATTGCTGCTATCATTAAAACGTCTTTTTCTTTAAGATCATAACTTATTATTTCAGTTACTTCTGGCTTTCCTTCTGTCAACGTGCCTGTCTTGTCAAAAACTATAGTATCTACGTTTTTTGCTATTTCGAGAGCTTCTCCATTCTTAATTAAAATTCCGTTTTCGGCACCTTTTCCTGTTCCTGTGATAATTGCCGTTGGAGTTGCTAATCCTAAGGCGCAGGGACAAGCAATAATCAAGACTGCTATAAAAACTCCAAGACTAAAAACAAAGCTAGACATAATAAAATACCATATCAAAGCGGAAATTATGGCAATTAATATGACGATGGGCACAAAGTAGCTGCTTACTTTGTCTGCTATCTTTTGTATAGGTGCTTTGCTCCCTTGTGCTTCCTCCACAAGCTTTATTATTTGTGCAAGCACAGAATCTTTCCCAACTTTTAGTGCTTTCACTTTCAAGATTCCATTTTTGTTTATTGTGGCTCCAAAAACTTTGTCATTGATAGTTTTTTCTACCGGAATAGGCTCTCCTGTGAGCATTGACTCATCAACACTGCTATGTCCATACACTACTATTCCATCTACTGGAATTTTCTGGCCCGGTTTTACGATTATAATATCATTTGCGATTACCTCTTCTAAAGGAACTTCAATTTCCTTATTATTCCTTATCACGATAGCCGTTTTTGCCTGTAGCCCTATCAATTTCTTTATTGCCTCTGAAGTTTTGCCCTTTACTTTAGCTTCCAAATACTTGCCTAGAATTATGAAAGCTATGATTAAAGAGCTTGTGTCAAAATAAGTTCCGCCCTTGAAATTGGAAGGCATTAAAACCACTAAGACGCTGTAAATAAATGCAGCGCTCGTACCTATTGCAATCAAGCTGTCCATATTTGCTGTTTTGTTTTTAAGGGCAATCCAAAATCCTCTATAAAACCTTGATCCAACTATAAACTGCACAGGTGTTGCTAATAATAAAAGCAAAATATTGACATTATTAAAACTTATTTTGAACCATTCCGGAAAGCTTAGTATGAATATTGGTATTCCAAGCAGAAAGCTTATTATTGTCTCCCATTTCAATCTGCTTATTTCTTTTTGTCTTGCTTCTTTTTCTCTGTCGTAAGATTCTTCTATTGCCTCATATCCAGAATTCTTTATTGCTTTTTTTATAGCATCTAAATTTATAATAGAATTGTCAAAAGTGATTTTTGCTTTTTCATTTATGCTTAGTTCCTTGCTTATAATGCCCTTCAATTGCTTAAGGGCCATTTCAACATTCATCACACAATGCGAATTGTCCATTCCAATAACTTTCAAGTTTACAGTTTGTATTTTTGAATAGCTTCCAGAATTTTCCGAAACTGCCTTATATCCTGTTTTCTCAACTGCTTTGATAAGATCCCTTTCATCTACATCGCTGTCTATTACAGCCTTCTCATTTCCAAAATTCACACTCGCGCTTCTCACACCATTAATTTTTTTTAGAGCCTTCTCTATAGTCAAAGCGCAAGTGGCGCAATGCATTCCATCTATCTTCAGTATTGTTTTTACCATATTCCAATTCTTAAGTTATTAGGTTCACTTTTTGCTCAACATATTATATGCCCAGGCATATACAGCTCCTATGAACAAACCAGTTATAAAGCTATACAACAAGCCCAGTACAAAACCGCTGAAGCTCGCTGCAAAGTTATTCATCATTTGTATGCCATGGAACATTCTAGAGCCAATTCCCATCATCATAGTTGGAGCTCCCATGAACAAAACATAGCATATAACAAATAATGCAGCAACTGTTATGCCTACGCTTAATGCCACTTTGTTTAAGTCTAATTTTCCCATTATCCTACCTCCTGAGCTTCTCCATTAGCTCCTTTTTATTACATTTGCACAATTTCTTGCAATTGCACTTCATATGATCCTCTGCTAAATTAAGCAAGGGCCTTACTATTTTTGAATTAATGTAATAAATTCTGTTTTTGCCTTTTTTCTTGAAATTTACGAAACCGGTTATATTTAATCTTTTGAGATTATGACTCACAGTGGTCTGGTCTAGTTTCAAGGCCTTGCTTATCTCACTTACAATCATTGGATTTTTGTCAAGGAATTGGAGTATAAGCATCCTGTTCCGATTCCCAATGGTTTCAAAAAATATGTCATATGCTCTTTCCATCATATGCTATATAAAGCATGTATATTTATAAATCTTCCCATTCCCGAGTTTATCTTTTGCAGCTGAACAAGTAGTACTTTTCCACTAGGTTTTTTAACCAGATAATGGGAAGGCCATAAAAAATCTTGTCTTTATAAACAAGCACTCCCATATTGTAACCAAGAGACATAATTACTAGAGCCGGCTCTAGTTCATAGATAACTAATTCTTTTTTACCTATTTCATTGCAGATGTTTATTGCGGCAATTCTTCCCTGCTCTAACGCGTTATGGGCTGTCTGCGGCACTAATTTTCCTATTTTATAGTCCATGCACCAGCTGCAGTCTCCGGCACTAAATATATTTTTCACGCCCACGAGCCTTAACGTGTCTGTAACTGCCAAGCAGCCTTTATTGTTTGCCCTCAATCCAGAATCGGCCAGCACTGTCGCTGCTTTAATGCCACCGGCCCATATAAGAACATCATATTTTATCTGCGAGCCGTTTTTAAGATAAACAAAATTTTTATCAGTCTTAACCACGGGACTGGCTAAATAAACTTTTATTCCTTGCCTCTCGAGATATCTTTGTGTAAAAGAGCTCACGTTTTCGCCCAATTCTTTTACAAGATGATCGCTTGCTTCTATTACTGAGATGTTCAATTTCTTGTTGAATGTCTTTTTCGCCCAATCGACCAGTTCTGAAGCTACCTCTACCCCTGTCAAGCCACCTCCGCCTACGATAACGGAAAGGTGCTTATTTTTGATTTTTGTCCTTATTGCTTCCTTTATCCTCAAAGCATGATTTATTGTCTTTAACGGCAATCCGTATTTTTCTAAGTCTTGGATTCCGAAGAAGTTTGTTTCGCTTCCTAGTGCGAGTATAAGATAATCATATTCGTAAGAGTTGTTTTTGCAGACAACAATGTTGTTTTTGTAATCGATGAGTTTTACGCTGTCTTTTACAAAAGTTATCTTTTTGTTTTTGTATAATTTTGCCAAATCAAAGCCGATATCTGTTGGTGCAATTTCTCCCAGGTCTAGCTTGTATAAAGAGGCCACATAAAGATGGATCCAGTTTTTGTCTATTACAGTAATGTCAAGTTCTGGCTTCAACTTTTTCAATGTAAGAGCAGCCTTAAGGCCTGCATACCCGCTGCCAGCTATTATTATTTTATGCCCTTTCATTCTTATTCAAATAATTCCAAAAATGGTGTGAATATGAGCAATAGCCCTATCAAAAGAGAAACGACAAAAAAGATGTTCCACTTTTTAAAATTAATTTTGTTGTCTTTCGCCAGAGAATAGTATAAAAGAGCGAATAGTAATCCTATTAGAATGCCGAGAATTACTTTTCCGGAATAGGGGCCTATAGCCTTGTTTAATGCCAAGAGGTCTTTTATTTTTTTTGACATAACAGATAACAAATTCAACAATCCTATTCCAACTATAGACAATGAAGCAAATACATAAACGGATTTTATTTTTTTTGTCATATTGACTGCACCTTTGTTATATAGGCTCCCAGCCCGAAAGTAATCAATGTTAATAGCATTGCGAGTGTCATCATTAAAACCAATGTGTTCCGTATTTGTTTATTCTTGAACAATTCATCCTTGAATTCTATGACCAAAAAACTGGCCAGTATTAATATTATTGCAACATAAATCCCAGAAAATTCCTTGAATTCCATTAATATCTCATGAACCCATGGCTTGTCGGAAGCCAAAATTTTTGATTTCGCGGAATCTGCATTTGTTTCTCTATATACTGCATAAATCATCATGCCAAAAATGTCTATTAGTATTACTGCTATGGTCATTATAATTATAGAGTACTTCAATATGTTATACCTATTTTTGTTTAATGAAAATAATCCTAGCAGGACTCCACTAAAGGACATCAAAACTATTGTACCTAGAAATCCATGTAACAACGAAATAAACTCCTCGCTACCCATATTAAATTTTCAGTTTATGCAAATAATAAATCTTTGTATTCACTTTATGAGAGTTCTCAGGAATACGATATAATATCAGAGAGTAAATGCAACATAAAGTGCATAGACAACAATAATGAGCATTATTGCTGAAAGCGTCCTTAAAAGGTTTCTTAGCAGTTTATTGCCAAATAAAAAGCTGAACGCCAGGGCAATAAAAACTATCAAGATATCTGCCAAAAGACAGAATATGCAGAATGCGTGTATCAAATAAAGCTCAGCATATACAAGATACAAAGAAAATAGCATAGAAAACACCATTAATGTATAACTTGTTTTTAGATTAAAGCCAATATTTCTCGACTTATATGCCTGATAAATAAAATAGCCTACTGCCAAAAATCCAAAAAACCCGATTGCAGAAACAGGAATGCTAAATATTTCAGAGTATACGCTTTTATTCACCAAGTCGCAGCTAAATCCCTCATTTATATCGCAGAATCTCTTTTTTTCTGGGCATAATGAAGATATGTCAAGTATGTAAAATCAATCAGGATAATAAAAACTAAAACAAAAAGAATTCTGTAAATAGTTCTTGTGTTCACTTTAAGCAAAGTTTATGTCAGGCATTCCTTATATCTGTCTGGATGATGGCCCATATGTTCATTCCATTGCTCTTGGGTATATCCTTTAGGGGCTGTGCATATGTCTTCTTTATTCTCGGCGCTTATTGCTTT
Source organism: Nanobdellota archaeon (assembly GCA_038046405.1). Classification (GTDB taxonomy): domain Archaea; phylum Nanobdellota; class Nanobdellia; order SCGC-AAA011-G17; family JAGVZF01; genus JACPNH01. Next base: position 18,924 of record JBBSWI010000006.1, read on the forward strand.
CTTGTAATCTGCCCCGTAAAATGCCGAGTAAACAGTCCATGCTAAAGCTAATACTACTAATACTACTAATCCAATTAAGATTATGTTTTCTTTCTTCTTCTCCATATCAAAAACCTCCTCTTATGCTATAACTTATTGAGATTATTATAGTTAATAATCCTATCAGTACTGTAAATTTTATCATAAAGCTCAAATTATAGTTTGCAAATTTATTGATGATAATGCTTTTTGTTTCTATACTGGAGTTTTTTATTATCCTTATCATCAGCAAAATTCCAACAAAGTTTGAAAATATCCCAAGCAGCAATAAGCTGGTTTGGTATTGCTGCAGGAACAGCGCAGCTGCGCTTAATCCTATCAAAGGCAATACATCAGTTAAATGGTGCGCGCAACATGCAATCATCGATCCCGTAGACATAGTTCCAGTAGCTGCAACAGTCTTTGTAGCACTATTGTTTTTTACATAAGTTCGGACAAATGTAAACATCCCTATTTGAATCCCAAAGCCAATCGCCAGCAACAATATCCAGTACCACATTTCTTTGAATTGCAGCAACACTAAATTGAATGGGGCCAACAGCATCATGATTAAGAAATAAAGCCCTATTAAAGCAAAAGAGGCGATTATTCCAATAATATGGTGTTTTTTCATCAGCAACAGCTATGTTTTTTATTGTCTTTTTTTAAACCTTTCTTGTATTGGTTTAAATGCTCTTGGTTGCAGAACCATTTCCCATTTTCGCTAATTCCTTTTCCTTTCTCTTCCTTCATATTACACATAGTACATTTTTTCTTTAGCCAAAACATTTTATTTTCCTCCATCTGTTTTCATTTGCATATTCCCGGAGCATGTTCCTGCCTTGCAGGTGCAGTTTCCATCACATGCATTCGCATTATTCTCAGGAGTGCAATTCCCTTTCGGATTATCACAAGTACAGCCGTTTGTGTCGCAATGCTCTGAGTCGCAATGAACTTGCCCTGTATGTGAGGGGTTTAGAATGCAAAATTTAGTCGAATGAGGACCGTTGCAGCTCCCGTACTTTGCATAATAGAACGCACTTCTTGCAGAATAGAATGTGCTAACTAGCATAATAATCAAAAGTATCCATGTTATAATTTTAAAGTTCTTGTAAAATATTCTTGCAAGGCTAGGAAACTTCATCAGCTTGCTTGAAATATATGCCTTTACTCTATTGTCCAGGTCTGCGTCGCATTTTCTGAAAGTTACTGTCTTGAACAAACAGTTCAGGCTTTCTTTTGTCAGTTTCCTGTATTTGACGCTGAATATGCTTAAAATGGCAAATATGGGCAATGCTATTAAACATATCAATACCATTTGCTAAGATAACCTCGCTATTTTCTTTATTTCATCTGCTGCACTTTTTACTTCATCTTCTGTGTTGTAAAAATAGAGTGAAATCCTGCAGCTGCCGTTTATTTTATTTTTATTGAACCATGCATGGCAGCAGTGCATCCCAGACCTTGTCATTATATCATTCTTGTCCAATAACAAAGAAATTGTATGCGGTTCAATATTTTTTATGTTAAAGCTGAATAGTCCGTTCCTCAATTCTGGATTTTTGCTGCCAAGTATTGAAATATTGTTTAGATTAGAAATTTCCGCAGTCAACAATGCATTTAGCTTAATCTCATGCTGATTGATATTGTCCAATCCAACTTTTTCTAGGTAGGTGATTGCTTCTCCCAGGCCGATTATTCCGGCATAGTCCTGCAGTCCGGATTCAAACCTGTAGGGCAATCCCTCAAATTTCGCGTCATTATAAGTACTATCCAAGACAGTTTCACCGCCAACCATGAAATTATCTAATTTTTCAAGATGCTCCTTTTTCCCATATAGAATTCCGGTGCCAGTCGGCCCTAGCATTTTATGTCCGGAGCAAACTAAAAAATCTATATCTAGTTTTCTTACGTCAGTCTTTTTATGGCCTGCAGATTGCGCTGCATCTATTAAAACAAGACAGTTATTTTCATGCGCAATCTTTATAATCTCCCTTATAGGATTCTCTGAACCGTCCAGATTAGAAACATGATTTATGGATATTAAGCTATTTTTGTTCTTCCTGGCAGTTTCAGAAAATTCATCCAAATTAAAACCGTTCTTCGTTGAAATTGGTATTACATTAAATTTTTGCCATGGAACCAGGTTTGAGTTGTGTTCCTTGTCACTTATTATTACATTCCCATTGAACTTAAGGCAATAAGAAATCAAATTAATGCCTTCTGTCGTATTTCTAGTGAAGATTATCTCTTCATCCTTCCTTGCGTTGAAGAATTTCTTTGCTGTAGTCCTAGATTTCTCTACTTCTTCAGTCACTCTTTTTCCAAGCTTATGCAGGCTTCTATTTCCGCAGCTGGGATATTTCAAATAATATTCATTTATCTTGTTTATGACCTGCATCGGCTTTAGTGTCATGCAGGCATTGTCAAAATAGATTATCTCTTCCTTAAGCAGCGGGAAGTCTTCCCTATAGTTTTGTATTTTCATGCTAATAAAAAAAGAAACTATGCAGAGCCATGCATTGCTTTATGCATGCCTTGCATCCCTTTCATGCCTTCAAAGTTTTCATTATCCATCATCGGACAATGAAATCCTTCTGGATTTTCTTTTATTTGCTTTATCATTTGCTCATGCATCTTGTCCATTTTGTTCAGCAATTCCGGGTTGTCCTTAAAGTTTTCTCTCATCTGTTTATGCATTAGGTTCATTTTATCTACCAAGTCATTTCCTAGGTCTGCTTTTGCTGCCGCAAAAACTAATGCTATTGAGACTATTCCTAAAATCACGAATAAAGCTATCTTGTTCATTTTAACAGCCTCCTACTTGACTAGGAATATCAGAAGATGGTTGGCTATTCCCCCCGCCACCATGATGCTCTTGCATCATCTTATCATAATCAGACAATCCTGAATTGCCTGAATTGCTTGTTGTGCTCGAAACAGCATTTCCAGTTATTTTTGTTTTCATGCTGTTTATTTCTATGCTTTGGACTACTGCTATTAGCAATATTCCTATAAGCAGCACCATTACTATAATTCCTTTGTTCATTTTAACATCCTCCTACCTGGCTTGGCAAATCATTAGCGCTTACAGAAATTCCTTTGCTGGCCAAGTATTGTTTTGCCATATCTTTTGGAAAGAAAAGTATCTTCCATTTCACTAATTCCGAAAGTATTTGCTCATCAGCCATTTCAGGATGCTTGTCTAATAAATATTTCGCTAATCCCCTCATAGCGCCAGAATGTGCGCAACCGCAGGCTGGCTCTCCCGATTTTGTAGTTAAAGTTTGAGCTCCGCAACAAAACTCGCATCCTATAGAGTTTGTGATTTTTAGGTATCTTTGCTGTTTTTCAGGGCTTAATGTGATTGCTTTTGAGCCTCTTCCAGTTTGGTCAGTTAAATCGTCATACTGATTAAGCACGTTCATGCCTTTTACAGGATCATCATAACTAATTACAAGCTCTTTTCCATAAATTTCAGGAATCCCTTTTGATATGATTTCATTTAAAGCAGCTTGCAATGGTATTGTGCTGGAACTTTGTCCAGAAGTCTCAGAAGTCTCTTTTATGTCTTTTATTATATTTCCAGTTATTTCAAGCTTGTTTAAATTGCTTAATTGGAACTGGTTAAACAAAACTAAGGCAAATATTGCTACAATCAAAAATAAATTTATTTTTGTTATTGGTTTTTTATTTTGTATGTTTTGGTTTATTTGTGATTCTTCCATTTTTAATCAAAACTAGCATATCTAAGGGCTATATATAGTTTACTTGAATAACAGTCTATCAAACTATGTTCTAAATTAAAAAATAAAGTTATTTTATGTTCAGAATTGTTTACTTCGCTTAAATTTGCCTTTTTAAAAATACCTGGTTTGTCTTTCCCTGGGCTATTTTCCTGATCAAGTCCTTCTTCTCGAGCCCAGAAAGAACAATACTTAGTTTTGTCTTTGAAAGACCAATCCTTATTCTTAAAGTCGCTTGCGTAATTCCATCCTGCTCTCTTACAGTCTTCATAACATTTTTCTCGTCTTCATCTAGTGCACTCAACAACAATTGGAATTTCTCCTCACTGTCTTTTTGCTTGTGTGTTTCTTCTAAGGTTTTAACTATATTCTGCTGGTTCTGTTCTAGTATCTTCTGGCTTTTCTCGAAAAATATCAGATAGACTCCAATAGCGGCAAGTATAATTAGTACTGTTGCTCCGATTAAAGTGGGCCATAACAAGTTATTGATTTTTTCGTGAGGGCATGGTTCTGCGGCTGTTGCGCTGCATGCGCCATCTGAATGAGTGTTGAATTCAGTATTATAAGTCTGGACAAGAATACTTCTGAGATAAATTCCTAGGACTATCAATACTATTGCAATCCCTATTACTATATATCCTATTTTTTTACTGTTCATTTTGCTAAAGCCAATAAAATAGGCTTTAAAGCCTATTTATAAAAATTGCCTTTTTTGTGCAAAGATACTATTTTCAAAAGAAGATAAAATTTTATATACAAGCTCTTATTAATAAGTTTCAATGATATTAAAAAAAGAGCAGATAGTCTGGGTCGTATTAAGGCTTTCTATGGCATGGATTTTCCTGTGGCCATTTTTAGACAAGCTTCTTGGGTTGAATTTTGCGACAAAGGCAGAGCAGGCTTGGATTCTTGGAAACTCGCCAACAACAGGATTCTTAAAATTCGGAACCCATGGCCCTTTCGCTTCTTTATTCCAAAATATGGCAGGAAGTGTTTTTGTGGACTGGCTTTTCATGATCGGCCTATTGCTGATAGGGCTTGCCTTACTTCTAGGAATTGGAATGAGAATTGCTTCTTATTCGGGAGCGTTAATGCTATTTTTGATGTGGCTCGCTTTATTGCCTCCAGAGCATAATCCTTTCCTTGATGATCATCTAATCTATGCTTTTATTATGATTGGCCTTACATTTACAAAGGCAGGCCAGTGGTTCGGCTTTGGAAAATGGTGGGCCTCTATTCCAATAATAAAGAAATACAAATTCTTAGAATAAACTGCTTTGAAGTCCTCTATCATCTTAATAGAAAGTATTTTATAGATATTTTAACGACAAATTAGTTAATGAAAAGAGTGTTGGTACTGTTTTTTTTATTTGCTGTAATGTTTCTGCCAGTCTCTGCTGCCAGTTCTGTTGATAATGAGATAAAAAAGATAACAAATTATGCAGAGGATTATGAAACAGGGAATATCAATTATGCCCAACTTTCAGTTTATGTATCTGCTGTAAGGCAAGGCTTAAACGAAATTCTTGGCGCAGCGGGGAGAGAAGAAGGCGGGCTTCTAAAGGAAGATCAGCTAAAACCAGTCCTCGGCAATCCAAATCAAGAAACAGAATGGGTGTGGGTTGAAAACGAAGAGCGTGAAACAAAGCTCGAAAATCCTGTTCCTGTGTGGGAAAAGATAGTGTTCGATGGCAAAAAAATACAGATTAGGTTAAATGCCTTCCCATCAATATTCAAAAAAGATGATGTTGAATCGCTGATCTACAGGCTGCAGTTCAGAATAGAATTCAAAAAGCCGAAAGAGCAGTTTATTATGTTGGATAGGATAAGCACAATTACTGAATTAGCAAAATCATTTAGCTCAAATCCATCAGATGAAAATGCAGAATCCCTTGCAAAAGAAAGCGTGAACGCTGAAAAGGCTTTTGAATCCTTCTTCAGGCAGAGCGGGGAGAAGTGCGAAGATGTAATGGGAAATATTTTCGGGACCGAAAATATGAGGGCTGACCAAAAACTGCTTGTTCAGCAGGCTGATTTTTTTGAGGGAAAAAACTTCGAGGCCATATTAAGGCTTGAGATGTGTGACGAATGCGAGTGGAATTGGATTAACTTGGACTTCTGGATCGAGGGAAGAGGTCCGGGCTTTAAACTGCCGAAAGAATCGTACACTAAGCCAATATCCAAAGAAGGCCTAGAAAATATGGATGATAGCGATTTTGAAGATGCAATCACCAATGACATTAACCAAATCAAAGTATTTTTAGAAAGTGGAGATTATTCTGGAGCCTTGTCAATAAAAAATGATCTCTGGCAGTTAAATGATGCCTGGAATAGAAAGGCAAATGATGTATGGCAAGAAATCGATAAGGAATTCGAATCAAAAAGATTAAATTTAGAGCAATCACAAAATCAGGAGCAGTACTGGTGGATAAAATTAGACCAGGAGAAAAAGCAGAAGGAAAAAGAGTTAAGAAGGCAAAATCATGATAGAAGAAAACAATTTTACCTAAATTTGCTTTCTGGCTATGAGAAAAAAGATTTCTATTTCACCCAAATTGATTATGAAAAAAGGCTTGTAGAAGAATACAAAGAATTCGAAAGAGAAATTTGTGATAATAATAACGATGACAATAATAATAACAAGATTGACTGTTCTGATGAGCAGTGTTCAGGGAAAATCTGCGGAAGGCAAAAAACCGAGATTCAAGATGGCAACGAAACAAAGGAAGCCTATAAAGAGATGTATTGCATTGCCAGCGTTTGCCAGCAAAGGAAGGAGTCTGAAAGCATAAAAAAACCCGCTTGCGGAAACCACCTCTGCGAAGGAAATGAAAATATAGATAATTGCGCAGAGGATTGCTCCAAATGCAAGGTTTATGAGCCGATAAATTGTCTTGGAAAGGTAATTTTCAAAGGAAAAGACAAGAACAACTGTCCTTTAAAGCCCATATGCCTAAATGAAGTGAATTCTTGTGAAAAGAACGAAGATTGTATACAGCCTTTATGCGGAAAAGCAGAGTGTGTCGAAAAAAGTTGCAAAGTTACAAGCCTTGAGCAATGCAGGGAGGCAGAGTGTGTTGACGGAGAAGAGAGAACGCATAATTGTGAATCTGGAGAACAGATTACTGTTGAAAAGTGCATCGACAAGATATGGGCTAAAACAGGCTTGGAATGTGCAACAGCAGTCTACGATGAAACAACAAGCCCAGAGGAACAAGTCATAGGGAACGAATGTACGATTAGAGAAGATTGCGGCGGAGAGAGTGATGTATGCAGCAATGGAAGATGTGTTACAATTCCCGAAGCGATTCAAACCCCTCCCGAAGAAGCTCCTAAAGAAGATATATTGTCAGAGGGAGATTTACAGCAGGAAAATCAACCAGAAGCTGTGCAAGAAGCAAGAGAGGAACAATCAGAAAGCAGGGAAGAACGACAGCCAGAAGAGCAGCAAGCGATAACTGGGCAGATAATAAAAACAATAAAAAAAGTTACGTGGGGGTTCACAGGGCTAATTATTTCTATAACCGGATTTGGAACAGATAATGCTACAGAAACACAGCTTCAACAAAATCAGCCGCAAGAGCAACAAACTTTGCCGCAAGAAATATTACCTCAAGAAACTATGCAAGGAGAAAGAGCTGAGGAACAGCAGCCTGAACAAGGCCTAGAAATGCCGTACAGAGATTACAAAGAGGAAAATATGGAGAGAGAAAGCAAAAACGACTGTGGTGAACGATGCAAAAGAGAGTGCAATGACAGGCTGATTGCCCCTTGTGTTGGAAAGTGTGTATGGGAATCTGGGTGCAATGAACTATCATGCACGAATGACCAGATAAAAAAATGCGAAGAATCATGCAGAGAGGAAAAAAGTACTGGTAACTGCGAAAGAGAGTGTTCTGACAAATGTCTCAAGGGAGAAGAGTGGCAGCCTCCAGAAGAAGAAATGAACAAGCAAGAGAAGGGGGTTTTCAATTCTGGCGGGCAATGCAGAACAAGCCAGCAAAAGACAGAGGGCCATATTTACTTTGATGGCTGGGGAGACCCATTTGAAAAAGTAAGGCCCTTAAAAATCAAGTACTATGAAGGTGGCAGTGCGGATTGGTGCAGGAATGATTTTGAGAACCTAAAAAAGCAGAGGCAAGAATTAGAACAAAGTTTCAATCAGGAGTTTGCAGAATGGTTCTTTGAAAAATACCTGGCAAACTCTGCTGATGATTGGGAACAGCACGCTTCCGGAATATTCGAACTGTTCTGGATGGATGTAGAAATATCGAGGGAGATAGCCTATAGAATGAACTGTCTTGAAACCAAAGAGCTGCCAGAACATAACTTAATCAATATCAAATATGAAACCGATTATGGCAAATTAGAGTTTTGGGAAGAGTTAAAAACAGTAAAGATGCCTGGGATGGACGAAGATGTCCAAATAATTTCTCCTTATATGAAGATATGGATTTTCCCTCCAAAACAATTTATTGTTTATGAGATGAAGAAATCAATGAAGAATCATGAATTCCCCGGCCCTCCCGAGGAAAAAGCAGCAAGAAAGAATGAAGAAGGTCCGACAGCAGAAGAGAGAGAACAAATAAAGAAAGACAGCAATTTTATGAAAAAAATCAGAAAGTTGAGCGAAAAATATGGTGAGAGTGTCGATGTTGTGATTCAGTTTAAGGATTATGAAGAAGACGAGATTGTGTTTAATTTGTATGCGCAATTAAACGAGAAAGACATCATTAAAGTAAAACCAATGCTGCCAAATGAAGTGCCCCAAGAAGACATTAAGATAGAAATAGATTTTAAGAAAGTTTATGATATGATTTACACTGCCGAAAAAGAAATGCGCGGTACTCATATAGAAAGCCCTCCATGGGACAGAAAAGAAGGGCCTATAGAGATGGTTAAAGGGGCCGTTAACGGCATAAAAATGTACGCTAAGGTAAATGACATGATCAATTCAGCGAAGGTCTATCCTGAAAGTGAAGAGAAAAATACGCGGGATTTATTGAAATCCTTCTTCAAGATGATGATGAAGGAAGATAATGCTGGAAGAGAAGAAAAGAAAGAAGAGCCTGGCAAAGAAAAGATAGAAAAGCAAGATAAGAAAAGAGATTTAGTCAAATAATTACTAAAGAAGTCCAAGCTTTTCTGCATAGATTGCTGATATTGGCTTAAATGTTACACTCTTTCTAGGGATGTTTAATAAACTAATGCATTCCGCTATTCTATTCTTAGCTTTTAATGGGTCTTGGCCTTCAAATTCAAGTTCACCAGTCCATCCTAGTTCCGGAATATATTCTGCTATTGTCTTGAATTTATTCTTGCTTATTTCATAAAAATGCGCTTTTTCTTTTCTTATTGTAAACCAAGGTTTAAAGCCTAAATCTTGGGCTATGGACATGCATTCTTCTAAGTCTCCTTCGAGTAAAGGAACTTTGCCAGCTCTGTAAACAGCTCTTTTAAATTTTAAGTCTTCTATGTTTAATATCTCATTCTTTACAAAATAAAGCGTTGTGGGCTTAGTCGGGTATTTCCATTCCCTAATCCTTAAGTTTTTTTCTAGCGGATTCCATCTTTGATCAATTGGGGTAAGATAATAGTCATAAAATGAGTAGTCAAATATAAGAGAGCCTTCTAGAGTTATAATTCTATTGATGAATGCGTCTATGTCTTTAATCTCGAACCTTACTTCACATTCATAATCTGATGCCATAAAGATAGGTAAATAGAAGCTATTATAAATTTTTTTAAAGGAAATCTTCATCAGGAGCTCTTTATAATTTTCTTTTTGGCTAATCATTTAGAAGAAGATAGCATTTCTCTAGGCTAGAAATAGGTTAAAAGGTGTGGGCTTTTACTCAAAGGTAAAGAGCCTCGGGCG
>JBBSWI010000007.1:0-45176 GCA_038046405.1 Nanobdellota archaeon
TCTTTAGTTTTTCATCTAGTTTGGACATTTTTAACGCTCCTTGCTATTAGTTCATGACCCCATAGCACAACACCATTCTTTATTATATCTAAAACAGCTTCATTCTTATTTTCGATGTTTTTAACAAAATCTTCCTCAGTCTGTATCATGTCATGTATTTTATATGCCAATAAAATTTTAACTTGTTCAAGCTCTTTGTTATACTCTCTGTATTTTTTTTTGTCAAAGACAAACAATATATCTATGTCATTTGGCTTTTCTTTATTAGTTATGTATGATCCAAACAAAACACAGGCTTTGCATATTTTTTTCATGTTTTCTAGATAATGATTTATTACTTTTATTTTTGCTAGATTAATTCTTTCGTCCATTATTGCAATTTCCAGATAGCTTAGTATTAATGGATTTTCAAAGTTGATTTTATACGCCTTGATTTTGCTTATATCTTTGTGATTAAATACCCCTTCATTTTCCAGCTTCTTCAGTATCTTGTATGCACCATTTGGGCTGAGCTTGCATTCTTTGGCAATTTCATTGATTGAATAATAATCAAAGGACGCCATTAGGAATCTTATTGTTTTGCTTTCATTTGATGTGAACATAGTATACACCTTTAGTGTATAGTTATACACTATTAGTATATAAACATTTTGTTTTCATTTCAGTCCCATTGTAGCCATTTTCTCAATTAAAATCTTTTGGATTTCGGGATCTCTAACAAGTTTGTTCATTATATCATCTGTTTCTTTTCTAGATTCTAATTCTTTTTGTCTTTTATCTTCTAATTGCATAGCTGTTTGTATATCTAATATTCCTGCACATTTCGAGCAGAATTTAGCATCATAGCTATTTATGTTATCACATCTAGGGCACTTTATTGGACTTAAAGTAGATTCTTTCTTTTCTTTATTAGTATGTATCCCATTCAAAGCAAATAAAGCAGAATCAGTCTCTCTTCCACTCAAATGAACATACGTAGCAGGCATATTGCTTCCCTGAACCCATCCAAAATACTGATTCATCTGAAATTCAGTTAAGTGATTAGCCAAAAATGTAGCTCTTGAATGCCTAAACAAATGCGGATTAAACTTTTTGTCTATTTTTGATTTTTTAAACAAAGTTCTAAGGAGTTTTTTCGCGGTGCTATAGACCATTGCTTCTTGGTAATTTCTTTGTCCGTAGTTAATCCATAAAGGGCTATCTTTATTTTCATTAAATGGATGATTCTGTAGCCATGTAGCCAAATAAGAAGTAGAAGATATCAATCTTACTTTTCTGCTTCCTGTCTTGCCATTAACATTAATTAAAACGCCATGCTCATCGAAACTTACATTCTTTATTCTAAGAGTTAATAATTCCCCTATTCTGCAACCAGATTCATATAAGACTGATATAAATGCTTTATCTCTAGGATGCTGAGCATTTTTTATTAGTAATTTTATATCATCTTCTGTTATCAATCCTTCCTCTGTAGGCAATTTAATCTGTGACTTGTTAATATTAGTCTTAATCCATTTTACTTCTTCTGGATAGAACTCGTTATTTCCCTTAAACCACTTGAAGAATTTCTTTAATATAATTTTATAAGCTTGCTTAGTCCATGGGCTATAATTTCTCTCTTGTATTATTGTAATAAACCTTTCAATATCTTTCTTATTTACTTTATCTAAGTCTTTTTCCACAATAAAAACAATATTCTTTATTGTCTCTAGAAGTTTCATTATTCTGGCTTTTGATAGTCCTTCTCTGATGCAATCGTCTTTAAATTTTAATATTAGTCTTTTATTATACTTAGACAATTCAGCCCTTTCTATAGATTTAATAGTTGATTTATACTTTAATTCTATCTTATGCGGATCTAATTTTTCTTCCATTTTAACGCCTCTAGAAGTAGTCTTTTTTAAATAGATTTGGGACAAAATAGGTCCCAAACTCATGAGTTGGGGCTCTGAACTCGTGGTTTAAAGCCTCGGAGGAGATTTGCACTCCCGACATCCGCTTCTCTTGCAAAATGGTACGAGAGCGGTGCTCTAACTAGCTGAGCTACCGAGGCATGCAATCAAGAATTCGTTTCCTTTTTTAATGCTTTCTGGCAGTTGCCGCAAATGGGTTTTTTGCCCGTATAAGTGCCACTTATCTTCCCCAAAAAAGTCTCTTCTATTTTCTTCCCACAGATGCTGCATTTCATTTTAAATCAAAACCTATGATCAAGGTAGCTTCATCATCAAGCCTTAATTTAAACCTTTCTATCAGGTAATTATGTATCTTTATGCTTGGACTGGAGCTCACCACATTCTTTGCATTTACTTCAGAAAATCTTACGGCTGGAAAAATCACTTCTTCCTTTTCTTTCTTTACTATATCTCCTTCTGGATTCCTAAAACTTGAATCATGGGCGGCAATTAAAACATATTCTCTTTTTAGGCATTCGAAAACACCAATATTGTTTTTCTCTTCATTGTTTCTTATGTAATCAAGGTCTTTTTTATTAAGCAGGTTTATATTGCCCAGGCCCATTACCTTTTTCAAATCAGTTATGATAGATTTAATGTCCATATTGTTGTAGAAGTAAGAAAGGTTTAAAAGTATATCCAGATTAAAAAAATCATGATTAATTATCAAGATATGGGCTTTAAATGCGGCCTTGAAATCCATCAGAGATTAAACACAAAAAAGCTGTTCTGTGACTGTCCAAGCATCTTAAGGGATGAAAAGCCAGATTTTATTATAAAAAGAAGGCTAAGGGCTGTAGCAGGAGAATCTGGCGAGATAGACATAGCGGCAAAATTCGAGATGGAAAAAAATCTTGAATTTGTTTATGAAGGATATTACGATACTACATGTTTAGTTGAACTGGATGAAGAACCAATTCACGATATAAACAAGGAAGCTTTAGAGATTGCTTTGCAGGTTTCTTTGTTATTGAATTGCAAGATTCTAGATGAGGTGTTTGTGATGCGCAAGATAGTGATAGACGGCAGCGCAACTTCAGGATTCCAGAGGACGATGCTTATTTCCAGGGATGGATTTATAGAAACCAGCAAGGGAAAGGTAAGAATTGTCTATTTATGCCTCGAAGAGGAATCTGCAAAAAATGTTGACTTTAAAGAAAACTCCAGAAGATGGCGTCTCGACAGGCTTGGCATTCCGTTAATAGAGATACAGACCGCAGCCGATATAAAGGACTCGGATCATGCCAGAGAAACCGCAGAAAAAATCGGCATGCTGTTAAGGAGCACAAACAAGGTTCTTCGTGGAATAGGAAGCATTAGACAAGACGTAAACTTAAGCATAAAAAACTCGGCAAGAATCGAGATAAAAGGCTTCCAGGACATAAGGGCTATGCAGAAAGTGATCGAATATGAAGTCAAAAGACAGCTGGAATCAATTAAGCAAGGGAAAAAAATATCTGCTGAAGTAAGAAAGGCAAATGAAGATTTCTCAACAAGTTTCTTAAGACCCTTGCCCGGAGCTTCTAGGATGTACCCAGAAACCGATCATGAAATAATAAAGATTCCACGAGATCATATTGCAAAGATCAAGCTTCCAGAACTGTTGTCAGACAAAATAACAAGATATGCAAGAAGCTATAAGATAAGTGAGGAAATAGCTAAAATACTGATTGCGGAAAATGAACCAATGTTCGGAAATTTAGTCTCTAAATTCAAGAAAATCAACCCAAGTATTATTGCATCTACACTAGTTTTGACAATAAAAGATATTAAGACAAGATTGAAGCTTGATACAGATAAATTGACGGAAAATGACTTTGAGGAAGTCTTTATGTATTTGAATGAAAACAAAATATCAAAAGAAGCCATCCCAAATATTCTTGAAGAAAGGATAAAAGGCCATAAAATTGATATAGGCAAGTTCAAGGCTATTTCCGACAATGAGCTTGAAGCTGAAATAAAAAAGATAATCAGCAATAATAAAGGCGCTTCAGTAAATGCAATAATGGGGGCAGTAATGGCGCTTTATAGGGGAAAGGTTTCAGGCCAGAAGGTAATGGAATTGATAAAGAAGAATATTTGAAATGCCTCAAGAGAATATATTCAGGACTAAGCTCAGAAAGCCCATAGATGATTTTATAGTAAAAATCCCATTCCCGAGGATTAACCCAGATTATATCTCATTTTTCACGTTAATAACCACAATTATTTCAGTCTATTTCTTTTTAAACGGCAAATTATGGGTTTTTTGGATTTTTCTGTTGCTTACTCTATTGCTTGACTGGCTGGATGGCACCATCGCAAGAAAATATAAAATGGAATCAATAAAAGGCTGGTGGCTCGACAAGATAATAGACAGAATTTCAGAAATAATTATCTTTTCCTTTGTATGGCTGCCAGGATTGTTGTTTATTCCTATCGGGTTATTGATTATGTACTTGTCATATAAAAACAAATTTCCGCTTCTGCTTATGTTTATGCCCCCATTGAGGTTTATATTGCTTGCAGTCTATTTCTTCAAGATAATCTAATCCGAAAGATTTATTTATTTCTGTTTATCTATTATAGTTGATGCCATACAATTTTAGGACAGAACTAGCAAGAAAAGCCCTTCATATAAGTGCAATAATTATTTTGTTGCTTTTTATAGTTATTAAGAAATCCTATGGCAAGGATATCGGCTTGTTTGTATTGATGATCTTGCTTGTTATTTCTTTGATTTATGAATATTTAAGGCTGAACCTAAAGCTAAAACTGCCCCTTTCCGAGCTTACAAGGCTTCGGGAGAAGAATAGGCATACGGGCCTTATCTATATGATTGCTGGAATATTGCTTAGCCTTGCCGTATTTGACGAGAAAGTTGCCTATGCAGCTATTTTAATGGGTATTTTTGGGGATTTTATAGTTGGCTTGCTTCATGGAGCAAGGATAATAGGTTTCGCCTATGTAAAAAAGAAAAGGAAATTCTACGAGCTCGTGATTGAGGTTATGGTTAACTTTATTGTGGGCATAGTAGTATTGCACAATGTATTTGTTATTGCCCTGATGGCACTGACAGCGACAATAGTCGAGTTAATGTTCGACCAGGAAGACAATCTCGCAATTCCGGTATTTAGCGGCTTTGTAGGCCAGCTTTTGTTGTGGATAATTGGCTAAAATGTACTTTCTGAATATTCTTTGGTTTTTATTGCCGGCCTATTTCGCAAACATGGCCCCGGTTTTTGCCAATATGATATTCAAGAAAAAAGCCCAGCCGATAGACTTTGGCAGAAATCTTTTCGGCAACCATAAGACTTACAGAGGATTTATTTCAGGAATCATTTTGGCTTTATTGATTATATATATGCAAAGTTATTTGACTAACTTCAATTTTTTTAGGGAGACAAGCATAATAGACTATAGAAATATCAATCTTATGCTATTTGGACTTTTATTTGGTTTTGGTTCGATGCTCGGCGATCTAATAAAGAGTTTTTTCAAAAGGCGCCTCAATATAAAGCCCGGCTCCAGATTTATTCCGTTTGACCAGATTGATTATTTGCTCGGAACTTTTTTGCTGCTGAGTTTTGTTTATTTTCCCGGATGGAAATTCTTTGTTTATTCTATAATAGTTACTTTCTTTGCAAATATTATTGTAAACTATATAGGCTATTACTTAAGGATTCGAGAAACCAAATGGTGAGAATAAGACTGGGCTCGACCGGATTTGAACCGGCGACCCTCAGCTCTCCTAAAAGAGCCATAAAACCTGGCTTGTCATATAAGACCTACACGTCTTTGCAGACTTGATGCTCTAACCAGGCTGAGCTACGAGCCCAGACATTAATTTTTAAAAAAGAGCAATATTTAAACATTTCTAACGGCCTTGCTTATTCTTTATTAATAGGAAATTTTATATAAAAGAGTTCTTTCAAGTCCTTAGATGAAAAGAGGTTGGTATTTTTTACTGTCTATTTTGGTTTTGGCTGTTTTTGTAGTTGCGGATGAATCGAAAACTGATGTGATATTTGGCCAAGGGGACAATATCACTGTAGGCGGAAGGTATGTAAAATTTTTATATGCCGCTAATAATTCAGCAGTTTTCAGGGTGGATGCTTTTAATGTCCTTGCTTATTATAACATCACAAAGAATTTCCATGGCATAAGGTTCAAAGTCAAGGAAATTTATGGGGACAACCTAATACTGGCAGATGTTACGGCATATCAGATATGCGGCAACAATCAATGCGAAGTCGACGAATATTGCTGCAGAGATTGTAATTGTGATTCGGGGCTTTCCTGCATAAGTAACCAATGTGTAGCAAATAACACCGCAACTTGCCTGGCAGATACAGAATGCAATGATAATAACGCATGCACTATAGACCGATGCATAGGCTATCCTTTAAAATGCGTGATTGAACCAATAAACAAATGCCAAAACAACGACAATTGCTGCCCGAGCTCATGCAATTTAACAACAGACATAGACTGCAGTAAGTGCAACCCTACAGATTGTATGATTAATGAATCATGTATAATTCAAGGATTTGTAATAAACGGAAGCTATTGCTACAACAAAACTTTAAACCTATTAAAGGACTTTAATTCCAGTTGCAGTTATGACTTTGAATGCATTGGCGGAAAATGCCAAAATGAAACCTGCCTATTAGTTCAGAACACCACCAAAACAAACCTCACTAAACTACCGTTCCCAATAGAGAAATTCAACATCCTGAAGGACAAAAACAACAGAATAATACTTCTGATAATTGTCCTTGTCATAGTCCTTGTTTATGCAAGATTTGAAATCGTAAGAAAAAGATTAACACAAGAGCTTATAGAAAAAAGAACTAAAGAAAAAGCACAGCAAAACAAGAATGGGGACAGAGGGATTTGAACCCCCAATCTAACGGTATCTTCTTATTTTTTTAAACACTTTTGGTTAAACTTTTTTGTAAAAGTTTATCTGGAGCCGTTTATGTTGCCTAGTTACACCATGCCCCCTAGCAATCAAATCAAGTTTATTGTTTTTAAAACTTATGTTTGGTTATTATTTGTATCATTTTATAGTTAATAAACAATCTTAAATATATTGCACTCATATTTTTTATTCATTGGAGGTGGTCATATGCACATGTGGAAATGTGGATTTCATTATGGGTTAAAGTTGTTTATCTTTGGGTTGTTGATTTTAATCAATGAATTTTTGCTGGATTGGAGCTGGGGGCTATTCCTGGGTCTAATCTTCTTGGTATTCGGGATTATCGGCCTAACAACCCATGGAAAATGCACCTGTGAAATGGATATTGGGATGGAAATGCCAAAAAAGGCAGCAAGAAGAAAAAGATAAATTATATGATATTAAAGAAAATATTTATATAGCTCTTTCTTTTTTTCTTTTTCATTGGAGGTTTTTAACATGGAGCACGAAAATATAAAAATAAATAAGCAACTCATAGAAAGTGTGAGAACCTTGGTAAGGAAAACAAAAATGTTCAGGGATGAAACAGACTTCATAGAGCAGGCAATAATAAAGCAGATGAGCAAGATGCGAGATTTCTGATTCACTACCCTAAAATAGAAAATTTTATAAATTCATTCTTTCTCTAAACTTCATAATGATTACTAAAATGGGTGGCATATAAAATGGACGTTGGCGATGGATCTGATAAAGATGATGTCCAACCGGGTTATTTGCCCGGTAGATTAAGAGATAAATTAGCGGCTGAATCAAATAAAAAAGATAAAAAGGAAAATAATCCTGAAAGAACTTATTCTTCTGGCGGAAGGGTAACAGGTTTTCTTGCAGGAGCAGTTATGGCTGCATTGGTCGTTGGAATTCCCGCTGGAATTTATCATCGCTATCAAAATAGAAATCTGCAGAATAGAATAAAAAATTTACAATCAATATCTGATGTGGCTATAGCTGAAAATCAAAAACTAGCCTCAATCCTATCAGACCGCATGCAAATGACAGTGTCATACCAAGACTCTTTAAATCAGGAAATAGCGCAATACAAAGCAAGAGCTAATGAGCTTGAATTCATGCTTTCCGATGCTTTCGAACAGCTTAAAACAACTGAAAATCAGCGAGGTATACTTAAGAATGGTTGGATAGGCTGCGCAGCCGATTACATAGATAATAGATTTCCACCATCTATTTATGCACCATCTAAAACAGATTCTATAGAAGCCTTGGCAAAGCAGAAATAAAAACAAACATTTTTATATTAATATTAACCATTGTTAATTTTGTATAATCTAATTAAAAAATCATGCAGGAGGTATTTCTTATGGCAGGAGAACACAAGGTAAAACCATTGCCCTATTCTTATAATGCATTGCAGGGCATTTCGGAGCAGGTGAATAAATGGCATCACGACACACATTATGCAGGCTATGTAAACAAAAGAAACGAAATAGAGGTTGCATTGCAAAGTGTTGACAGGAGCAAGGCCAATGCAAATTACTCAGAGTTTGGAGCATTGAAAAGACATGAAACATTCAATGCAAACGGCATGATACTCCATGAAATTTACTGGGACATGCTTGGCGGCGATGGGAAATATTCGGATAAGCTGCACATAATAAAGCAAATTGTAAAAGACTTCGGCGCTTTTGACAAGTGGAAGGAAGATTTCATCGCATCTGGAAAAATAGCGCTTGGCTGGGCTGTTCTTGCATATGATCCTAGCGATAATAAACTGCATAACTATACTGGCGACTCCCATAATCAGGGCGGAGTCTGGGGCTGCATTCCTTTAATAGCCTTAGATGTGTTTGAGCATGCATACTATCATGATTATGGCCCAGACAGAGCCAGTTATATTAATGCCTACTTGAACAATTTAAAGTGGGAAAATGTCGAGAAGAAGTTCAAAGGTTCAGGGAAATAAACTTTTTTATTTTTATGGCAATAACCTTTCAGGGTCCCTAGGAAATAAGACAGCATCTCTGATATTCTCTAAATTTAATAATTGTTTTGTTATTCTTTCAATGCCTAGGGCAAATCCGCCATGTGGGCAAACTCCATACTGGAAGAACTTTGTGAACCACTCCACGCTTTCTGGACTAATACCTTTTTCCTTAACCTGCTCCATCAGTATGTCATAGCGATGCTCCCTTTGCCCGCCAGAGCTTAATTCAACGCCGTTATAATACAAGTCAATTGACCTTGCCCATTCTTGTTCATTATCCACTCTCATCACATAAAATGGCTTTATCTTGAAAGGAAACCTGTTGAAGAAATAAAATTCTGAATTGTATTTCTTTTTCACATAGTCATGCATTATTTTCTCTGCTTCCGCATCTAAATCCTGGCCATAAATTTCCTTTCCGCGCTTTGCCAGTATCTGATATACTTGCGACAATCTTAATTCAGGAAAAGGAACCTCAGGAACTTTCAGCTTAACATCAAAAAACTTTAATTCTTCCTTGCATTCCTTATTGACTTTTTTTAAGGCAGCTATAACCAGATTTTCTTCTAGCCTTATGATGTCTACTTCATCATCTATGAATGCAGTCTCGACGGCTATTGTCCTATGCTCGCAAAGATGCTTTGTTGTATGGCTCGCTTCTGCCCTCCAGCTAGGGCCCAAATCATAGATTTTTTCAAAGCCTCCGGCAATAGTCAGTTGCCTATGCAACTGAGGATCTTGTCTTAGGAAAGCTTTCTTGCCATAATAATCAATTTTGAAAACTTCAGCTCCAGATTCTGAAGCGCTGCCCATAATGCACGGAGTGAAGACTTGAATAAAATCATTTGCATTAAGGTACTCAATCATTCCTTCAATCAGCTTGCTTTCAATGACGAAAACAGCATGGTTCCTTGGCTTTCTCAAGTCTATGCTTCTGAAATCAAATCTCTGCTGCGGCATTGCAGGAGTCTTTTCCGTGACTTCTAATGGAAGTACTGCCTTGCTTAAGCTTAATACCTTGAAATCCTGCATTATGACTTCAATGCCATTTGGAGCTTCCTTGCTCTTGCTTACCTGTCCTTGAATTTCTATCACTGACTCCCGCGGTAACTTCCCGACTTCCTTGAATCTCTCCTCCCTGACATTTTTCTTGATTATTGTTACTTGCACAAAGCCAGAGCCATCTCTAAGCACTAGAAATTTCAGATTTCCTAGTTCCCTTAACTCATGAATCCAGCCCTTTAGAATTACAAATTTCTTGTCTAAATCTTTTGTTATGTCTTTTGCATAATATCTATTTGCCATAAAACTTGTAGGAACAAAGAGTTTTTATAAATCTTTCTAACTTTTTATGCAAAGCTTAAATTTCTTAACCAGTTATTAAGGTGCAGCAATAGTTTTCAGTGAAATATTTCGAGGCCACTTTTTTTATGTCTTTTCTTGTTACCATTTTTATTTTTTTTATGTAGAAATCTGCATGTCTTGCGTCTCCCATAATTTCAAAATAACTCAGCAAATCAGCCCACCTGAAATTGTCTTCATTTTCAAGCAGGTATTGGCCCTCCATGAAATTTTTTGCGTCTTTTAGCTCTTTATCACTTACATCTTTAATTTTTTGGTATTCATCAATAAGGATATTCTTACATTTTTCCACATTATTCTTTTCCGTAGTGACAGAGCTTACAAAAAATGCAAAATCTCTATTCGCATCATAGTGGGCCCCAACACTATAGCCAAGCCCCCTCTTTGTTCTTATCTCATTGAATAGCCTAGAGCTCATTCCCGCCCCAAGAATTGTCCTTATTACGTCGAGAGTATAGCTATCTTCAGATTTTCTCGTAGGTACTTTATAGCCAATCATTAAATAAGAATGGTCAATTTTTTTATTTTCAATGTATTCTTCACGAAACTTTTGTGCAGGCTCTTCTATAACCAATTCTTTTATTTTTTCTCCAACTCTGGCATCTTTGAAACTGTATTCTATTCTTTTTAATAGGTCTTTGCTGAAGTTCCCCGTTACAGTTATTATCAAGTTCATAGAGTTGTAGTGTTTATTGTAAAAATCTAAGATGTCACGCTTTTTTATGGCCCTTACGGTGTCTTTAGTGCCTATTACAGGGTTCTTGGCTTTGTTTTTCTTGAACAGCTTATTCAAAAATAAGTCCCATTGGTATACTGTAGGGGTGTCTTTTCTTATGTCTATCTCGCTCAAGATTATGTTCCTTTCCTTTTCAACCTCTTCATCTTTAAACTGTGGGTTCTTTACGCAGTCGCTTAAAACATCCAATGCATTGTCTATGTGCTTGCTGGAAATCTTCACATAAAAACTCGTCCTTTCTTGCCATGTAAAAGCATTGAACTCTCCACCCAATGATTCTATTTCTCGCGCAATTTCCATAGAACTTCTTTTTTTAGTGCCGCTGAAAATCAAGTGCTCTATAAAATGAGATATTCCTTGCAGATTTTCAGGCTCATAGATGCTCCCAACCCTTGCTGTAACCTCTATTACGACAGAATTGGTTTTTCTTTTTTCAAGCATTACAGTAAGCCCGTTCTTAAGGATTTTTCTTATCATTTTCTGAGGCTGTTTTGATGCACTAAATCTTCCACTCTTTTTAAGTTCCATTTTATGGCGTCATACTTCTGCCTTAGCTCGCCATTCCTTAAGTCAAATTTTAAGAATTCTCCGTATATTTCGTCTATCAATTCTCTAATCCTCGTTACATCATTAAAATTCTTTTTTATAGACTCGTTTACAGCTTTCCTTGACAATTCCCCTGTCAAGTCAGCCAATCCCAGAAGGTAAGAATCTGCGTCTATTCCAAGCTCTTTTTTTGAGGGTATTCTGTTATTGCTCGCAAATTCATAAAAACACAGAGCTTCAACATACTCATATCTCGCCACATTGATGATTCCAGCTTCTGAATACTCCAATGGCAGCGTTTTTATCTTCTCTTTTATGTCGCTTATTAGTTTTTTGGCATTTCCTAGCTCATCCCTATGCACGCTGTATATTATTTGCTTTGAAATCCTTATTATTGTCCTGGAAAGCTGTATCATCTCTTCTCTTCTTTTCTCGTATTCTATTAGCTCTTTCTGTATTTTATTGAATTCTTTTTTGTCTAGCATAATCCTTGTTTATTTCATTGAGTTTTATATCTTTTTCTAATTACTAATATACTCTAAAATATAAAGATTTATAAAACAATCAATTTTTGGATTTTTTATGAATATCTATATTGTAACTATGCTGGCAGTTATAGCTACATTGTTCGGGGGCTTAATCGCCTTTAAGCTGAGGAACAAATTTTTCAAGGCAATAATAGCATTTTCAGCCGGAATTTTCCTGGCAGTGGCTTTTTTTGATTTGATTCCAGAATCATTGGAGCTTTCAAATAATGTTGCGCTTGCAACTATAACTCTCGCTACAGGCTTCCTCACATTCTATGTACTGCAGAGATTTGCCATAATTCATGCATGCGAGGAAGAGGGCTGCCATTACGGAAAGCATGAGCATATCGGCGTTTTAGGGGCTTCAGGGCTAATACTTCATAGCCTTGTAGATGGCCTGGCTATCGGGTTTGCATTTCAAGTAAGCTTAAAGATAGCTATGATAGTCTCTGTTGCAGTAATAGCACATAAAATAGGCGATGGCATCGGCTTAGTCTCATTAATGCTCCATCATAAAAATTCCAAGAAGAAGTCGTTTTCATTTCTTTTGGTTGATGCGATAGTTCCTGTAATAGGGATCATAGCATCTCAATTCTTTAAGATTCCAGAATCATATCTTGCTTTGATTCTGGCTTTCTTTGCGGGATTCTTTATCTATATAGGCGCTTCAGACTTGTTGCCTGAAGCTCATAGGGAAGACACGTCATTTAAGGTGTTGCTTTCAACACTGGCTGGTTTTATCCTCGTGTTTATATTAAACAGAATCATTCCCGTTTGAATTTTTCAGGAAAAATTTAGAAATTTTGTAATACCTGTTAGCCATCATTTTTATCGCACTTTCTCTGGATATTTTTTTTGTGTAGTATTTCTTTAATGCATTCATAAATATAGTTCGCCCGACAGCGAATCCTATAACTTTGTCGTTTTTACAGCCGATACTTATCCATTTAAGCACTCTTTCCATAGACTCAGATCTCCCAAGAATTATTATTTTTGCATCACCGATTTCAGCAGATATTAATTCATAGATCTCTTTTTTCTCATAGCCTTCTAGCTTCCATATGCTAGGATATATTCCGGCATTGTGCAGCTGTTTTATTGCTTCTACTGTCAATAATGGCCTTATTCTCACATCGAATTTCTTCTTCCCATATTCCTTGAGCTGTTTTTCTGTAGGATCGATTAAGACCTCTAATAAAAACTTGTAGTCTTTTGCAGACAGGTAATTATTAAGTATCCTCAAATTTTTCAGGGATTTTTCATTTTCTGTTTTGTTTTCCGGATTAAAGTGCAGCAAAACCTTGACAAAATCAGGATTAAATTTCTCTATATGCTCTGGAAATCTCTTTCCGTGGTTGAAATCAAATGTCTTCTGTCCGGATTTTTCCACAGGAACAATAATTTTTATTCCATTTTTCTTTGCCAATCTCAGTTGCTTCTCTCCATAGTCATCGTCCATCAGCAAGGCGTAATCTTCTTTATTCAGACCTTTGTTTATGGCCATAGTCATAGATTCGAAAATCATTGCCTTAAAGTCGTGCAGATATTCAAGCTGCTTCCTGCTAGGATTATTTTTTATGTTTAATATATTTGTCTTTAATGTGCCTCTATGGTCTGCAGCAAAAATCATTAATCTCTTTTCCATCATCATTAAAAAGAGAAACATCTGTTTTAAATGTATTTGACCACTTTTTTAAAGTAAAATTTATAATATTAACTATTTTATTAGTCCTCAGCATAGTAATATACTCCATGGAAAATTATATAAATAACAATTGTTAACGGGGAGCTATGATGAGAATATGCCTGATAATGCCCTCATTAACAAATGGCTATTGGAGAACATTAGGAAAAAAGATTGGGCCAAATTCAGAGCCATTAAGCCTGGTTTACATTGCGACTTACTTAAATTCTAAAGGGCATCAAGTCAGTATTATTGATGCTATCGCAGAGGACCTTACTGAAAAAGATGTTGAGCAAAGATTGAAAGAAGGCAACTACGATATAGTCGGAGTTACTATGTTGACTTTGATGTACACAGAAGCATTAAACATATGCAAGATAGCAAAAAAACTAAATCCAAAGACTTATACTATTGTAGGAGGCCCTCACCCCACTATTGCAGCCTATGCAACACTGAAAAATGAGAATGACATAGATTTTGCTGTAATTGGGGAAGCAGAAATCACTTTCCTTGAACTTATAGAATCAATGGATGGAAAAAGAAAAATTTCAGATGTAGATGGTATCGCTTACAAAACAAAATCCGGAGATATAAAATTAACCAAGCCTCGCGAGATTATAGAAGACCTTGATATGATGCCTATTCCAGATAGGAAACTTCTTAAAATGAATCTTTATAGGCCTTCAGTTTCATATTACAAGAGGCTTCCGGCATATATTATATTAACAACAAGAGGATGCCCCTACAGATGCACATTCTGCTCAAAAGTGTTTGACAAGAAATATAGGCAGAATTCTGTAGGCAGAGTAATTGAAGAGATGGAAATCCTGACTAATGATTTCGGTGCTAAGGAAATTGTTTTTAGGGATGACACTTTCACTATGAAATGGCCTTGGGTAAATGATTTCTGTAACAAGCTGATAGAAAAAGGACTTAACAAAAAAGTAAGATGGAGCTGCATGACGCGAGTCAATTTAGTTAATTTAGAACTCCTTAAGCTGATGAAGAAGGCAGGATGCTGGGGCATCCATTTCGGCGTAGAATCCGGAAACCAAAGATTGCTGGATTTAATAAAAAAAGATGCCACGGTACAGCAAATAAAAGATGCTTTCAAATGGTGCAAGGAAGCCAAGATTGAGACCAGGGCATTCATGATGCTTGGACTGCCTACAGAAACAAGAGAGGAAAGTATGCAGACAATACAGTTTGCAAAAGATCTTGATCCCGACTGGGCGCAGTTTACAATCACTACTCCCTATCCTGGAACAGAGCTTTACGAGCAGGCAAATGAATTTGGCGAACTCAAATCAATAGACTGGAACAACTACCAGACATGGTCGGGATTTTCAGATCACGATCTTGTGTGGGTTCCAAAAGGAAGGACATCAGAAGAACTAAAAGAGCTCCAGAGAAGAGCGCTCCGAGAATTCTATTTCAGACCGAATTTTATCCTGAAAAAAATTATTCATATTGATAATTTAGAGATATTAAAGAAGTATATTCTTGGGGCATGGGCAATATTCACAACAGGCCAAGGAAGAGCAAATGCAGATTAACTGAGTTTCTTATTTTTGTATAATACCAAGTTGATTATGGAAACAAAATAAACCACTATAGTAACAACAATATATGAATTAAATGATATTATATTGGGCACACTAATTTTGTTCAGGAAAAACACAGCAGCACCCTCTCTTATCCCGAGTCCGGAAAAGCTCAATGGTATCTGCGATATCAACGTAGTTATAGAGCTGATAAAAAACAAGCTCATTAAACTTATCTTGTAATCAAACGCCAAAAAAGCAGCATAATACAGCAAGGCGATCACAAAACTTTTCAAGACTGTAACTAGAAAGTTCAAGAATATCAAGAATTTTTTCTCTTTTAATACATAGCTGAAAAATTGCATTGCATCATTTAAATGAACGAAATGCTTTCCTAATAGAAAGCTTAATATTCTTTTTTGAGTCATTATAACTATAAATGCCATTATGAACAACAATAAAATAGTTCCAATGATTAAAAGATATTTTTCTAAAAACTCACTAAACAATATCAATACTCCAAGAAATGATATTAATGAAACAACAGCTAGTGTTATTATCTTGTCCAGAAATATTGCGGACAGACTATGCCCGGTCTTGACATCAGAATCTTCCTTTATTAGGTAATACAATGAAAAATCACCGATTTTTCCCGGGAGGAACATTCCTATGGAGCTTGAAGCCAGATAATGCCTGAAATATTTCCAGAAGTCAACATTGTAGTTTTGCGAATCTAAAAAAAGTTTTACATTGAAAGCATTTAATAGCAACGCCACAAAAAGGATTATGATCATTAATGGGATGTAAAGAAGATTTATCCCCAGCATTGTTTTCGTTATATTAGAAAATCCAATCTTGTTCGATATATAAAACACTATGAACAGGCCAAACACGATTTTTAGGTATAACAGTTTGTTTTTCATAGCTAATTTACTCTCATATCAGCCAAAAATCCAAACACGATTATCTGTATTCCGGTAGTTATCAGCAGGAAAGAAAGAACCAGTGACGGAAAATGCCCGACGCTTCCAGTAAGCATGAATAAACTCAACAGCCAAAGCCCTATTAAAAATCCAATTGTCAAGCTTATCGTGCCTATAGTACCAAAAAATTTCAACGGTTCATTGTCCCTGTAAACTCTTAGTATATTTATCCATGCCTTAACTGCATATTCAAATGGGTTCTTTATTAGCCTGCTCTTTCCATATCTCTTTGCAAAATACACTGGAACTTCCTTTACCTTGTATTTTTGTTTTATAGCCCTTATTATCTGCTCTTGAGTATAAGTATGGCTCGACCTTATATTCACATTTAATGCAACATCTTTTGTGAATGCCCTAAATCCAGTCTGTCCGTCTGTAATCTTGAAGTGCGTAATATTGGATATAACTTTTGAGAACGCGATATTCCCAAGCCTTTTCATAAAAGGCATTTCCTCAATAATCCCTAGGAATCTGCTTCCAAGAACCATATCATAACCTTTCTCCATTTCCTCTAGCAATTTTGGTATGTCCGAAGCTATATACTGTCCGTCAGCATCAGTGTGTACTATAACATCTGCATTAAGCTCAATGCATTTTTGTATTTCAGTCCTGAAGGCTTCTGCAAGCCCGTAATTATATGGGTGAGAATAAACAATTGCTCCATTTTCCTTGGCTATTCTTGCAGTATTGTCTCTTGAACCGTCATCAACCACCAGTATCTTATACTGGTTTTTGTATTTTGTAAGGTTCATTACAGTCTTTATTGATTCAATCACATTTCCGATGTTTTTCTCTTCATTATACGCAGGTATTGTAACGATTATTTTCATAATTAAAATTAAATTCAAAACTTATTTAAATCTTAGTATGAACCATAAAAGCAAAGAATAAACCCTTACATTGTACCATTTCTTAAGAACCATTTCTAAAAAGTCCAGTATATTATGATATAATACGCCTATTAGACAAAATAAGAAAAAATCAGAGGAATAACTGAACAGAAATAACGCTATCCAGAATTCTGCCGTATGGAATACGTGCAGGGTTTGAAACGGAACGTTCTCATTGGATTTAAAATAAGCTATAGCCTTCTTTAATGAGGTCTCTTTTTTCTTGATTACATACTGTAAATAATGATCAAAGTCTATGAAAAAAGCCCCGAAGAATATGTAAATAGAATTAATAAAACCAAATAAGGGCATAGCTATTAAAGATAGCACAATTCCATACACAAAGTGCTGTTTTGGTAACATTTAAAAACATAATTCAGTAAGTTTTTTATTGCTTTTGCCGGAGTCGCATAACTTGGTAGTGCAGCAGACCTTATAGGGCTGAATCTCGAAAACTATCAGGATAACTGCCGCCCGAAAGGGCATCTAGGTTCAAATCCTAGCTCCGGCGTTCATAATGATTATCTAAAGTAACAAATTGAAAGATTTATATACTTATTTACCTTATTTACCTTATAATTTTAGGAGGTACTTATTAAATATGGTTAATATGACACTAGCATTGTCCGATAAATTGCATAATAAAATGAAGCAATTCTCCGATATAAAATGGACAGAAGTAGCCAGAAGAGCTATTGAAACTAAAATTGAAGATTTAGAAGCTTTAGAAAACCTAGTTTCTAAAAGCAAGTTGACACAGAGAGACATTGAAAAATTTAGCAAAAAGATTAAAACCAGTGCGGCTAGAAAGTTCATGGAAGGATGATAATAGTAGTAGATAGTAATTTGTTGTTCTCTGCTTTAGTAAGAATTTCATTAACTAGAAAAATCATATATGAACTAGATGAAGATTTAGTATTTCCAGAATCAATATTTGATGAACTGAGAAGAAACAAATTAGAGTTAGTTAAAAAATCCAAATTAAGTGAGAAAGAGTTTGATGAAATTTTAAGATTAATATTGAAACATGTGAAAATAATCCCTACTGAAAACTTAAAACCTTACAGAGAAGAAGCATTTGACCTTATAAGAGAACATTCTCCAGAAGATGTTATGTTTATAGCTTGCGCTTTGGCATTTGATAATGGAATTATTTGGTCTAATGATAAGAAATTAAAAAGACAAAATAAAGTAAGGGTTTTGAATACACAAGAAATAAAAGATATGATTGAGAACAATAAACAAAAAACCTTTTAAATCTCTTAAAATGATGCCCAAAATATACATGCCCTGCTCCGGCGCTTTATAAAATTGTTACGCCTAAAAAGCGTTTCATGCCGATAAAATAATTAATGGCAATAATCAGATTATTTCCACTGCTTCCTCATATTGTAATGTTTTATGTCAAATCCTAGATTTTTATATAGTTTTAAAGCTCTCTTATTCCGAACATTAATTTTAAGATACATTTTTTTATATCCCATATTTTTTATCGTTTTTATAAATCTCTTTATTAATATGGTTGCAATTCCCTTTCTCCTAAAAGTTTTTAGAACAAATATATCTGATATATACCCATAACTGCTGTATATGGTTCTGATTAAATTACCTTGCAGGTAGCCCACTAATTTTTTATTGTTCTCAACAAAAAATAGAAAATCCTTCTTTGAATTTAGTATGCCCAAAAATTCTTTTCTTAAATAGAAGTCTTTTGGATATACTAATTTCTCTGCTATAATTTTTGAATATTCTTTTTCTTCTAGTCTTTTTAATTTTAGGTATTCTTCAAAATCATTCTTTTTAGCCCGTCTTAACATCATATTATTAAATATTTAATCAATTTATTTAACTATCGAAAATTTGCTTCTTATAAGCATAGAATTTGCTTCTTATAAACTAAAATTTCAATGAAAAGATTTATTAAACTTTACAAAATAAGCATAAGATGAGATGCGGATGTTTAAGAAAAATATTGGTGATTTTGAACTAAAATTATTCTCCGGCACTGCAAATCCGCAGCTTGCAGAAGAAATAGCAAGGAATCTTAAACTTGAATTAAGTCCTGCCACAATAAAAAGATTTGCAGATGGCGAGATATATGTTAAGATAGATGAAAATGTTCGTGGCAAAGATGTTTTTATCATACAACCGACATGCTGTCCTGTTAATGAAAATTTGATGGAATTGACAATTATGATTGACGCTCTCAAAAGAGCTTCTGCAGCAAGAATTACGGCAGTTATGCCTTACTATGGGTATGCCCGGCAGGATAGAAAGACATCTTCAAGAGAGCCGATAACAGCAAAGCTTGTGGCAAATTTGATTGTGGCTGCCGGTGTAGACAGAGTATTGGCGATTGATTTGCATTCTGGACAAATACAGGGATTTTTTGATATCCCCCTGGACAATTTATATGCCATGCCTTTAATGGTTAATTATATTAGACTAAAAAAGATAAAGAACTGCGTTGTTGTTGCCCCTGATGCCGGCGGTACAAAAAAAGCAAGAAAATTGGCCCAATTTTTACAAATTCCCCTAGTAATACTAGACAAAAGGAGAACCTTCCATAATCATGTAGACAGTAAGATGTTTGTTATTGGAGAAATTCAAGGAAAAAATGCTATTATAATAGACGATATTATAGACACGGCAGGCACTATAAACGCTGCTTGCAAGGCTCTAAAAACTAATGGTGCAAATGACATTATTATCTGTGCGACTCATGCAGTTTTTTCAGGAAGCGCAATAGCAAATCTTAATATCCCAGAAATTAAAGAAGTAATAGTAACAAACACGATTCCTGTTCTTGGAGAAAAGAAATTCAAAAAACTGGCCATACTTTCTATTGCCCCATTGCTGGCAGAAGGCGTAAGAAGGATACACAATAATCAATCTTTAAGCGAATTATTTGGCGGAGAAATATGATTAATAAAATAAAAAAGAAACAGTGATTTATCTTCTTTTTCTTACTAGCTTCTCAAGCATATGCTCTATCTTCTCGTCAAGGTTCTCTATCTTGTTTTCAAGGATAAAGATTCTTCTTAATGAATAAATTACGGCTGCAACAGCCCCAAGCAAGATATAAAGCAACAACATTACGGTATCTGCCATATAACCACCTCTTGACATTCCTTAAGCTGATAATATTTAAACTTTTGTTATTTCTTAAGAGTCATTTCTTTTTATTGTTTGTATGCCATCCTATCACTTCGTGATGCAGTCCCCTATTGGAAAGGCCTATAACATTTAATAATGGGAATCTCTTTACTTCCCTAACTTCTTTAATCCTGGGAAGCATCAATAACGAAACCAAAAGCCTCAATGCTGTTGATATTACGAATATGAACAGGAATATGTTCATGAAGCTTATCTTCAGGTTTGTTGCTAAAAACCCGCCGATTAAAGCGCCGATGAAGACGCCCATTCCTCCAAGCAAGGTATTATATGAATCGCATGTTGCCCTTCTCTGGACTGTTGTAGCATCAAAAATAAAATTGGCTGCAGCCAAATTAAAACCACTCCAAACTAAGCCGGCGTAAATCTGCACAAAAATCAGGTAGTAAAAGCTCGGTGAGAATATCCAGAGCAGCGGCACAAAAGGAATCAAGAATCCGCATATTTTCAGCATTGTTATATTTCCGTATTTATCGGCAAATTTCCCCCACAAAGGCAGCCCTATCAAGGTTGCTACTCCAGAGATTATGTTTATTATCGTATATTGAACGTAACTAAAACTTAAGTCCTTAAGTATATAAACTGCGAAGAAAGGCCCAGAAACATATACAGCAAAATTAATCAAGGCGACATAAATAGAGAATTTTCCGAAATTGTTGAAAGGCGCTTTTTTAATAAATTCAATAAAGCTGAATTGCAAGTTCTTTTTTATTTTCAATACAGGCTCGTACATTCTTGATACAAAATATACTGAAAACAGTCTTGCAATAATCGCTATGCTAAACAATATCAAAAACCCATAGAAAACCTCTTTTTTTGGAAATTTGTCCAATAAAAAACTAGCAAGCAGCATAGCAACTAATGTAACTAATCCAATGATTTTTGCCCTATTCCCGAAATATCTTCCACGAACATTTTCCGGAACTAGGTCACCCATCCAGGAAGTCCAGGCAGGCCCTAAGAAACTTCCAAAGACGGCATACAAAGAAAACAAAACAATAAGGCTTAAAGCTCCGTCTTTAAGGAAAAAGAACGGTATGGCCATTATAGGAATAAGAGCAAAGCTCTGAATCAAGGCGCTTGTCATGATTATCTTTTTTCTGCTCCTGAAACTTTCCATTGCCTTGACAGTTCCCAATTGTGACAGGGGGCCTATAAGATTAGGAATTGAAGAAAGCATTGCCACCTCATTGTTTGAGGCATTCATGGCTATGGCAAAAGGGCTAACATAAGAATTTGCGGTTCCATCAGTCACGCCATAGCATGAGCCGCTTATTGTGGAATACTTCAGGCTTTTCTTTATTTTTTTGTCTACAGGATAAGGCCCCTTTTTTTTCATGTTATATATCCAAGTAATCATGTCTATAAAAATTTTTTGTAGGGGCATTCCTAAATTTTATAAACCCTTTTCTCAGCTGTTAACATATGAAAAAATGGCTGGGGCTTTTTTACATAATATTCCTGTTCACTATATTAGTAGTAATAGTTTTGAACTATGGGCAAATAAAAAAGCTTTATTTTATTCTGACGAGCGCAAGACCAGAGTTTGTTATTTTAGCTATGTTCTTGCAACTCTTTAATTTTGTATTGATAGCTTTAAGCTACAAGACAATACTTAAGGCATTAAGCTACAAAGTCAGCTTCATGAAGCTGCTAAACCTTTCCATAGTGATAACTTCTTTGAATAGCATTTACCCTTCAATGAGCGTTTTAGGGAATACTGCCCTTTTCCACTCGCTTAAAGAGCATCATAAAGTGGATGATGGCAAAATACTGATTACGATAACCTTGTATGTGATATCTGTAATAATCTCGTTTATCGCAATATTATTAGTTTCCTTGTTTCTGTTCATTTTATCAAAAGACCTTGGGAATTTTGATTTGTTTCTGCTTATAGCAAATACTTTGCTTGTCATTGTAATATTGTCATTAATCTTCAGTTTTGCAAGGAACAAAAAAATATTCGTGGAATTAATAGAATGCATATTATCAAATGTATTCAAACTGTTTAAGAGAAGATTCAACACAAAGAAATTCTATGAGATTATATATGATTATTATCATGGCGCAAAGATGATAAAAAGCGACAAGAAACATTTCTTGACGCCAATTTTGTTGTTGCTTGTGAAGCATTTGATAGACATATTGTCCATTTACATTATATTTTATGCCCTGAACTTAAAAATCAGTTTCTTAGTAATAGTGTTTGGCATAGCCATAGCAAATTTAATCTCAACGATTTCATTTATACCTTCTGGCATTGGAATTTTTGAGTTTGGAATGGCCGGTTCTTTTGCAGCTCTCGGGATAAACTTAGGAATAGCTATATCAGCAGTCTTGTTGTTCAGATTGATATCTTTATGGATTCCAGTTCTGCTCGGCTTTATTCTTTATAAACCTACATTAAAAGTCTAAGTTAGTTTTCATACAAGGTTTCTATAGCGGCAGCGTAAGCCGGCCTAGTAATAAAAACTCCGATAGAGATTCCTATTATTGTTGAAAGTGCAAATCCTGTAAGCAGGCCTGCCCCAGCCCAGAATAATGGAATCATTGAAACAACGCCAACTGCCCACGCTGCCATTATAATAAAGAAGGCCCTTTTTATTTTCTGCTTCCATTTGTAAGATATCTCTGTTTCTTTTGACAGTATTTCATCTGCAATAACTATCTGATCGTCCACTCCAGTTCCGATTGCCGCAAGTATCCCTGCTATTGCCGCTAGGTCTAGATTATACCTTACTAATGCCGCAAATCCCAGCAATATTAATAGTTCAGAAAACATTGTGAATATTATCGGCACTGAAACCTTAAAGCTCCTGTATCTTATATAGACTATTAACGCAACTAAGAATATAGCCAATATTCCTAAGATTAAAGCGCTTCTCGCAAATGCAGCCCCTAAACTTGCCGAGATAGAATCAATTTTAACTATATTGAGCTTTGTCGGGAAAGACCCTGTAATAAGGATTGTTTGCAATTTGTTCATCTGTTTCAAGGAATTCTGGATGCCTTCTTGTTCTGTACTGCCTGATCCTGGCCCGGAAATAGTTACACTGCTTACCTCCTGCCCCTTTAAGTCTGAAGAAATCTGCAATGACTCCACCAGAATTCCGTCAATATACAAATCAAGTGGCTTGGAAAGATATGACGTGCTTCCAGACAAGTTTACATCTAGCTTTTTTGTTATCTCAGCATGTTTTTTTGCAGCACCTGCTGAAAGGGAAATCCCAAATTCAAATTGGCATCCATAACCATTTCCAGAAGGGCTGCATTTACTTATTCCAGAGCAGCTCCCGTCATTCCTGCACACAAAAGGGATATCTTTTTTCCCGCCTTCAAATACGACATCCTCGCCTATTTTAGCTTCAAACTTTCCTTGACTACCTATCAAGTCGCGAACTTCCTGCTTAGTAACCCCCGCAATTTCTACTAGAATATATTTATTTCCAAGAAGATCGTCAGATTTCTTAATTTTTATGTCAGTCAGCCCATAGGTATTTAATCGGTTTCCCATTACAGAAATTAAGTCTTCCCTTTCCTGATCTGTTATCTTTGTGGCCGGCTGTAATAATACTCTGGTGCCTCCATCTAAATCAAGCCCCTTTCTGATGTTTGAGCTAGGTGCATTTACAATATTAATGCCCATATTTTCATTGCTTGCCAAAAAAACATATTCTCTTTTGTCAGTCCTAATCTTGACTATGTCATTCTGCTTTATCTTTGAAACTAAGCTTGAATAATCCTGAATATTATTTACAGGCTCATTGTTAACAAAGAGAATTCTTTCAAGTTTCATCGGCTGTGTGTTTGGCAACGGGTTCTGCATGCCAGCAGATAATGCGCTTGAATTTTGATCGACGCTCTTTATTACAACGCCTTTATTGTCGAAGCTAGGGGATATTGCAAGAATGCTGAATAAGATAAACATCAGCAGGATTATTACTCTCCATTTTTTGAATATTTTCCAGATTTTCATGCTTTTTGTTTCCTGTCAATATACCAAACTAGCAATGACGCGTTCATTATCCAGGTTGTTATTAAATCAACAATCAATGCTATCAAGATAATAGTGAACATCTGCTTTAATATCGAAGAGGGTGTTAAAAGCATTAGTATAGAAACACAGATAGTCGTCATTGTCATTGTTATTCCAGTCTTAGTGGCCCCCTTAATTCTTTCAAATACAGTTCCAGTATCACGTTTCAGTACTCTAGTTGTAAGCAATATATCTGTATCGATAGAATAGCCCATTACCATTAACAAGGCAGCTATTCCAGCAGGAGAAATCTTGAAGTCTATTATTATTAAAACAGCTAATGTAACTATCATTTCAAGCACAATGGAACTAATTACGGCTACAGAAGGAATAAACTTCCTGAATATTATTACAACAGTAATTGCCATTAGCACAAGGGAAAATATTATAGCCAGGACCATTTCCTTGAAAAACGACGCTCCTAAGGAAGAGCCTACTTCCTCAAGAGAGAAATTCCGCTCATTGAGTTCAATCCCGAGTATTTCAGATAATTTGCCCATAGCCTGGTCGCCTTTAACATCCGAAATGTCTATTGTTATGCCTATTTTCCTGCCTGTGCTGAAATCAGCCAGTTCCCTTATAGAAACATCAGAGTCGGGAAATTCCTTGCTTAGCCTGCCTTGTATTTCATCGATGTTGAATTTCTTTTCACTATTAATCGTGGCTGAAATCCCCCCAGACAAAGAAACATCCTTCTTGATGAAAGAACCAGTCTTGTAGTAGTTAAAACCCAGTATAGACAGACTAATCACCAATAAAACCAAAGGTATAAGCAATAATTTCTTATAATGATTCATATAAATGTTCTCTATCCTATTCATGTTCCTTAAGTAAAAGGCATGATTTAAAAACCTTTTTATACAAAAATTGTTTTGTGCTATTATGATAAGCATATTAAGGCTCGGTCATAGGATTCACCGAGATATTAGAGTAACTACTCATTTGGCTTTGACGGCAAGGGCTTTTCTGGCAGATAATTTCTATTACACCGGCCAGAAAGACTCGAAATTCGAAAACTCAATCAAAAGAATAAACGAAAGGTTTGGTTCACAATTTAACATCTCTTATATTGAAAACTACAGTAAATTCTTGAATGAAATCAACGCATTAAAAGTCCATCTTACAATGTACGGCGAGAGATTAAATGAAAAATTAAAAGAGATAAAAAAGAAGAAAGATATACTCCTTATAGTGGGTGGGCAAAAAGTGCCTCCAGACGTTTATGAAATTTCAGACTATAACATAAGCATCACTAGCCAGCCTATTTCTGAGATAAGCGCATTAGCCATTTTTCTGAACGAGTATATGCAGGGAAAAGCCCTTAAAAATAAGTTCAAAAATTCCAAACTTTTGATAGTGCCACAAAAGAAAGGAAAGAAAATTATAAATCGGTTGTAATAGGGTAATAAAAAGATAGGTTTATATAAAAAATAATTTTTTAACTTATAAGGAAAAAGAGGTATTAAAAATCAAAAGAATTTCATTAACTATTGCGATATTTATTTTTTTGGCAATTAATGTAAATGCCTCCCTGGTTTTAGACTTAAAAACCACTCAATATGGCGCAGACTCTTTGTTTGACGGCACCATTCTTTTTAATAGCACCGGAAATTACTCTGCAGATTCTTCATTTATAGCATCTACAAACAATCTAGACTTTAATATCTCCTTAATTCAATGGCTCAACAATTCATTTGTTCCATACACATTAAACAAGGGTTCTTACGCAATTCAGGGCAATCCTTGGACAAGCAAGCAGATTTTAAATGCAAAAGGAAATATGCTTACGGGCTTTAGCATCCCAAGCACATCTAAGGTAATATCTAATTTCTCGCTTGTAATTTCCGGGATTGGAGACGCAAAAATTGATATAGGCAATGACAACAAGCTTGATTGGCAATATTCCGGGCAGCAAATCGGCTGGGGCAATAACTTCTATCCCAATGGTTACTCGAGCAATAGCACAGCAAACAGCGAAGCCGGCATCAAGGGCGCTAATTCAATAAGGAGGTGCGAAGACATAAACATGACGTTTAATGACCTTCTTCAGTCAAGCAAAATACGGATTAATATTCTAGTCAAGAAGGTTGCTTCAGGTGCAGACTTAAACGTAAGCATAGCGAACAAAGAATGCAACGTTCCAGATTCCAGTTTTAATGCAGACACGTTCTCTAGTTCAAGCTGCGAAGTCCAGATAGACAGCCCAAAATCACAAGTCTATCAAGTCTGTGCTTACTCGAAAACAGGCGACATAAACACAGTATACTATAAACTGCCTGCTTTGAACAATTACTACTTTATAAATTTAAACACAGCCCAGTATAATAATACACTGAACGGAAATTCAGTCATTTATAGCGATAAATTAAACACCGCCATCCAAAATATATTGAACAAATGCGCGCAAGACAAATGCATGGTCCCAATAAAATTCATTCTCGACAGCGATGGCCAGCTTAATATAGACAATATTTTGCTTAGGGACAAAAACTTTATCGACTTTAACTCTATGTACGATTTAAGTCTTGCTCCCGATTTCATTTCCTTAAATTCAGTAAAGATTCAATTAAGCAGATTCTATTCATTAAGGACCCCAAATGAGAAAGGCAACTATGATTTAAAATTTAAATTCCTTGATGAAACAAGCAATACTATGCAGTACAATGTTACTGACATCCCTATTGCATATATCTCAATAAGCCCTTCTTCAGTTTCAGGAATTAATCAAGATATCACTTTTTCTGGCATTAAATCTTACTCAAAAACAGGGAACATAACAAAATACTCCTGGAATTTTGGCGATAATCAAACGGCTATAGGCAGCATAGTCAGGCATTCTTACTCAAGGGCAGGCAATTACACAGTTACATTGACAATAGAGAACAACTTCGGCCTAAAGGGATCAGGCAGCATCACAATGTACATAGAAAGCCTTGAAAAATCCATTCCCGATTTGATTAATTCCACCTCAGCAGAAATAAGCAGGGCTGAATCAAATATTGCATCAAGCCCAGCAACAGTCCTTGAAACCTACAAACTATTGGGTTATGATTCTTTGATAAAAAAAGCAAAGCTCAACCTGACTTTGATACAAACAAAATACCAGAGTATAGCCTCAAGCAATGATTCCAATAAGGGCGATTCCTTAAATGAGTTAGTCTCTGATATTGACTCTATAAGGAACAGCGTTCCTTTAAGCATTTATGTTACGGTCCAAAAAATTGAGAATGACTTTCCAGACTTAGAAGACATTCCGAGCCCAGAAGCACTAAAATTAGAGGCTGATAACATAGATTTGTATAAGGAACAGGTATATGCATTCAACCAAGACCAGGTAAAAATAAACACAGATATAAGAAAAGTCGATGTCGTTTTTATTAACCGCAAGGATAACTTCACATTAGTAAAAAAGCAAATCACATTGCCTAGCTCAAATTTAAAAGTTATAGAAAACTTCGGCTTTTCTAACATAAACAGCCTTGAAATTTTAAAACCCTCTTCATACAACATAAATGACGATTTCAATTTGGTTGAATTTGAGGATGAAACTGAGATAGTATATAAAAGCGATAGCCTTGTCGGGAAAACAGTTGTAATTCCTTCTTCTATAAGCAAAATAGAATCTTCTGTTTGCGGCGACAATGTATGTACTTCTGATGAAAACCAAAGTTCATGCCCAAAAGACTGCAAGCCAAAAAGGCCATGGTGGATTTTTATACTATTGGGAATAATTGTTGCGATTGGCATTTTCTACATAAATTTCTACAAAGGCCCTGGAAACTTCAGGGACCTTGGAAATTCCATAAGCATTAAACTCAGAAAAAAGAGACTCTTTACCAATCAAAAAGATTTAGAAAAGTTAAGTTCTTATGTGAAAACTGTACTGGGAAGAGGTTACAAGGAACAGCAAATCAGGCCTGTTTTATTAAAGAAGGGCTGGACTAATGAGCAAATAAACTACGCCTTTAGAAAGCCAACTGAAATGCAAAAATTTAAATAATTCTATATTTTTGTTAATTTAGCATAAAGAGGTGGAATAATGAAATTCACATTTAATTTCGAAAAAAAACATTTATACATTTTAGCTGGTCTTTTTGTTATTTTTGGAGCGATTATATTAGCAAAAGCAGCCCTTAATGTTGATACAACCAAACCTTGGCATAACCTGCAACAAGTGTCTAGGTCTGCAACGAGTTCAATATCAGTTGATGTAGACGGAGACGGTACTATAGACTTTGCTGAACAAGCAGAATCAATTCAAATAGCTCAAGATACAAACTCCATTAAAGGAAGACAAGTTTATTGGGACTCCACTGACACCAACAAACTTTGTTATAACACTGATGGAACGTGTACCACAACAACCGCAACATGCCCATCTGAAGGAAACTACATTTTCAATGAAGATACAGACGGAGCTACATGTAGTACTCAATATTGTACTACTAGATGTCTTACTAAGGTAAAATGCGATGGTAATAATGGTGATTGCGCAGGAACGCAAATTAATTATAACACCGGCAATTGTTTGTCTATAACTTGTGGGAGTACAATCAGCTGCAGATGTTCATGTGCATTAACTTTCAGTAGGACATATTCACAAGCCACTTTAAGTGGAACAAAGAAATGTGCTACATTCGCATCTACTTCATAGGATTAAAATGAAACTTTTATTTTTTATTTTTGCATTTTTTTTAGTTTTAGTAGCATTTAGCAACGCAGTGCCATCATTAGACAATTGTTATGTGCAATCTAATAGTTGCAATGCGGGGGATATAGCAGTCTTGAGAATTAGCGACCTTTCGAATGCCCATGCAGAACTATTAAGCGCTTCGCAAACTTACAGCAACATTTTATGCTGTTCTGGCTCTGGCTTGATAAACACAAATAACCCTGCGCATTCTTACAATATATTCAACCTTTCAAGTCCGACAGACGCCCATGTTGCTTATGATGCCTCATATACTCAAAATCCTGTTTACTTGGGAACCTTTGACAATAATTATGGGGTTTATTGCAGCTATAAAACAGGCCAGACTTGCGATGCTGCAGAGAAATGCGTAATCACAGTTACTAGCCCAAATAACGCACATGTTGCTTCTTGCTCAAGTCCTATGGCATATCCTACTAAAGTTTGCTGCCAGGTTTCTTCCGGGCCTCCTCCAGAGCAGCAATGCAATTTATTAAGCGCTTATTGGGCCAAAGATTCTGCAGGCAATGAAAAATATGCTAATAACGCTGAAGAAAAATACGACCAGCTAGTATATTTAATCACGAAAGGCCAGTCTTGTTCAGGTGGAATAATGGAATTCAAGATTTACAAGACTGATTGCACTTACAGCCAGATTACTTTAAGCAATGGCATTCCTAGTTGTTCTGGTGTCAATCTTGCCGTAAAAGAAACCCATCGCAGAAATATTAATTCCAACACTATAGTTGATAATTGGTATACAGAATATGATGCCTCTTATCCAGGGTATGTTTTTGTTGCAAAAATAGAAGGCTCTTCCACTGCTATTTTAAGCGATGGTCGTTTAATTGTTATTAATGAACCATCACCTTGTCTAGGATGTCCTCCTTCAGGCGGGGGAAACCCAAATTGTGGAAATGGGGTTCTAGACTCTGGAGAAAGCTGCGACCCGCTCGCTCCTAGCGGAAGTCTAGGGACTTGCCCTTCAGGATTGATATGCAGTTCTAGTTGTAATGCCTGCCTTTATACTTCGGGAAACATGGACCAATACACTATAAAGTCTGAATGCAAAGAAGACACCAATCCCAATGACCAATATGGCATTTATACAGAAACTGTAATTACTTACGATAAAACTACTGGCGCAGTAATAAGCAGAGAACAACGCCCTGAAAAACAATGCTTATTAAAGGGAAAAGTAAAAGTTCCAGGATTTGGCTGGATAAATTTCTTTGTTGTAATAGCTTTAATCACAACATATTATCTTGTCCAGCATAGAAAAACAAGAAGTAAGCATTAGAAACATTTATAAAATTCCTTCCAGACTTTTTCTCTTATTGCGCCGATGGTTAAATGGTTATAATCTCTGCCTTCCAAGCAGATGTTCCGGGTTCGATTCCCGGTCGGCGCAGTCTAAATTATAAAGAAATTAAGTTTCAATAATCTCTTCTTCCGCGCCCTTTATTAAGTTCCAATCTAATTTTATTAATTGCTTTACGGCGGGATTATTTACATTAATTTTGTATAAATTTGATTTTCCGACTCGCCTTGTTTGTATAACTAAATTGTTTCTTTCCAGTTTGTCCCAGAATGTTTGTAATGTAGAATAGCTAACTCTAGAATTCTTGGCTATTTCTGTTAAAGGGTAATCAAATAGCTGATAGGTTATAAGGAAGTCTAATACTTTCATCATAGGATTCTCTCCAAACACTTCTAAAAACACAGTTTCGGTTTTCATATCATTGGGAGTATAATTATAAGTATATAAATATTTCGATTTATGTTTTTATATTTCAATATTAGAAATATTTAAATATCAGTCGTCATTATTAGTACTATGGAATTTTCAGATGAAGACAAAATTAAGGCGACTATACTTTACAATTTAAGAAGGAAAAAAATGATAGGTAATGTGCATACACATTTTGATACATTAAAGAAAGGGTTTCCATCTCACATTAGAAAGGATGTAGAAAAAATAGCTAAAGAATTAGTAAAACAAGGTTACTTGATAACAAAACCTACATCTTACGGATTGCAAGTTTCCTTAAATAAAGAAAAGATAAAAGAAATAGAAGAGTTTATAATGAAAATATTGGGCTTAAACTTTAATTAATGCAACGCACCTAAATTAAGGCGCAGTGCACGGCCGGCGTAGTCTATATGAATTCTAGTAAGGCGAAATGTTTACACATTAGTAAGACATCGGTTGATGTAACTGGTAATGGAATACGGCTCTGTCTTTAAGATAAGAATCAAGAAAATCAAAGAGGGAATTCTAAAATTAAGAGTTAAAAAACAAATATGA
Organism: Nanobdellota archaeon; assembly: GCA_038046405.1. Lineage (GTDB taxonomy): Archaea > Nanobdellota > Nanobdellia > SCGC-AAA011-G17 > JAGVZF01 > JACPNH01. The sequence goes on from JBBSWI010000007.1 coordinate 31,332, forward strand.
TATAAACTTTTTATACAGTAGGCATAGTTCCACTTATTAAAGCACCACTCCTGTAATAATCTAAAATGCCCGCATTTATGTCAAATATAGGCTTAAACCCTATCTTTTCTAGAGCAAAAGCGACATATCGCACTCTGTATAGTTTTGATAGGATTCTGGTTCAGGGTTTTCAATATACACTGGACTTCTAGATGTGCCAAGAACAGAATTTAAAATCTGGATTAGTCTATTGAAGCTTACCGATTTTCCAAAGCCACAGTTAACAACACAACTTTCCATGGAATGAGAAGCTAATATATTTGCCCTGACAACATCTTTTAAATAAATATAATCTCTCTTTTGTTCACCGTCAGTAAAGATATTAGGATCTCCTTGAGTCATCTGTTTAGCTAACTGATATATCATTGTTGATCTAACACCTTTATCAGCTTCTCTAGGACCATATACATTACAATACCTTAATCCAACAAAAACTGCTTCTGGAAATTTGCCATTCACTTCTTTAACTAGGTTCTCCAATAGTTTTTTTGATTCACCATACTCATTTAAAGGTCTAGGCTCTTGACTCTCTTGGAATGGCACAGGCAGGTTTCCATAAACTGCTGTAGATGAAGCATAAACAAATCTCCCACAACCTCGGTTTAATGCATTAATGAAAAGATCTCTTGCGGCATAAGAATTAACAAAAAACATTCTATCTCAGTCATGCATCATAGTGTCATTTATTGCAGCCTGATGAAAGACTAAATCAAAACGTCCAATAGACTTCCAATCCAAATCCCAAAAATTCCGGCCCAAAAACTCAAGATTTCCATCTGCGGGAGGCTCTCTTCCAGTTATCGAAACTGAATATCCAAATCCAGACAACTTTTTAGCTAAATTTCTACCAATAAATCCTGTGCCACCAGTAACTAAAATTCTCATTTAATTATAAATCCAGATAATATTTATAAATATATCTTTAAAAATAAATTTACAGAAATTTTGAAAGGGCATACAAAAGTTTTCCTTAATAAATACATTTATAAAAAAATGATTTTTTATAATAATCTATGGGAAACCAAGAAAATATACTTGTTTTTGGGGCTCATGCAGATGATGAAAGCATTGCAATGGGTGGAACTATAGCAAAATACTCTAAAGAAGGCAAGAATATAATAGTTGTAATATTCAGCTCTGGAAGTGCCAGCAACCCATTGTTAAAGGAAGAAGTCATCGCAGACATAAGGGAAAAAGAAGCTAAAAAGATAAAGAAGATACTAGGCATTAAGACATTTATATTCTTAGGCTTGAATGACCAAAAGTTGATGAAATATGTTAATGACCGGCAGTTTATAGAAAAAATAAGAACCATTTTAGATGACTATAAACCGACAAAAATATTTACTCATGCAAGAGCAGATCCTCATCGTGATCATCAGGCAGTGAACAAGATTATAATGAAAGCAACTAGTCATGAAAAATATCACAATTATAATGTTTACACTTTTGATGTATGGAACCCGATAAATATATTTAACAAGAGAAATGTGCCAAAGCTCATAGTTGATATTTCAGAGACCTTTGATACAAAATTGAAAGCAATCACCTCATTCAAAAGCCAGAAGATTCAAGGCGCATACTCATTACTTCCAACAGTTATTTTCAAGGCAAAGGCCGAAGGCATCCATAATGAATGCAAGTATGCAGAGAAGTTTTTTAAGGTGAGATGATGAAAGATTGCATGTTCTGTAAGATTATAAATGGATGGATAGATTCTGCTAAAATTTGGGAAGATAGCAATTTCTTGGCAATTTTAGATGTTAATCCAAACACCAAAGGAATGGCTTTGGTAATACCAAAAAAACATTATCCTTCTTATGCATTTGACTTAAATGATGGAGTCTATAAAAAATTAATGATTGCTTCTAAAAAAGTTGCTTTGTTGCTTGACAAGAAACTTAACGTAAAAAGGACAGCAATGGTAATGGAAGGTATGGGCATTAATCATACTCACATAAAACTTTATCCGTTACATGGTCTTGACTCAAAATTCAAAGAGATCTGGGCAGACAAAAAGGTATTTTTTGAAAAATATGGGGGATATATTACGACTCAATTAGGTCCAAAAATGGATTTGAACAAACTTAAAAAATTGGCTGATAAAATTCGGGATTAAAGGGGCCGTGGGGTAGCTTGGCTATCCTTCCTGCTTAGGGAGCAGGAGACCCAGGTTCAAATCCTGGCGGCCTCATTCATATCTTCATATTTACAATATTTCTTTGGTTATATAATGGCACTAAATTGTAATTATTTGTCTTGCTGAAGAGAAGAAGAAAAGAGGCTATGCTGCTTATGAAAGACTTCCTAAGATGAATATAGAACCTGCTAGAGAATCCATAAACAATGCTAGAGAGTTATTAAGTGTTATTGGAGATATACTATCAAAGAACAAATTTATTTAATTATCCAACTCGGTAATTTTCCCTTGAAACGTTTTAGCTCTTGGGTATAATGCTTTTTACATAAGTAGCTCCAACCTCTTCCCTTATACTTCCATCCTAAGAGACTTGGGTAAACTTCTGCGTATGCTTTATTATTGCACTTTCCTTTGTAATCACATTTTGTTTTTCTCATGTTTGTCTATGATAAATCAACTTAATAGCCCTAAGCTTATCTTTATTGCTTCATCTATTTTAATCAAGGTTTCATAATCGACTTTTCCTATTTTTTTTACAAGTCTTCTTTTATCAACAGCCCTTATCTGATTTAGAAGTGCTTTAGACTCCTTTACTAAACCAGAACCTTCTTTTTTTAAATAAACCTCTATAGGATATATTTTATCTATATCTTGAGAGGTTATTGGAGCAATTATAGTTATACTACTATACTTGTTGCCTATATCATTTTGTATAATCACAGAAGGCCTAGATTTTTTTATTTCATGACCTATTGTAGGATCAAGATTAACTAGCCAAATTTCCCCCCTTTTAAGTTCCTTAACCATTATACTTCATTAGAAGTGTTTTCCCATTCTTCTAAAATTTCAAGATCTTGTTTATTCTTTTCTTTGTAGGCTTCTATCAGCTGATAAATCAGATCTTTATTTTGTATTTTAGATATCAATTTTTTTATCACTTGATCATAACTCTCATTTTGAGTTCTTAATCTATCTAAAGAATTTTTTGTTTCTTCATAAACTTTTACAGTAGTTATTTTCATAGTATACCTTAAGTATACTTTAATATATAAACTTTTCTATTTTAAATTAATGCAGAATTATATGTTTTACGTATAAAAAGAAGGGATTTAGATTATTATTAATCCTTAAGAGGATCTCTATTTATTAATACGTAATTTCCATTTCTACTTGGTGCATAGTGATTGGCAACTTCAAATATTCCTTTAGAAGTAACTTTATCCATTTTTTCTAGTTCTATTTCAGGAGTTAAACCATAATCAATAATACGCTCTATAACTCCCACATGTCCCTGGTTTGATTCTTGTTCGCTAACATAATTTCCTTTTAATGTTCTCTTTACTCTTTCTACTTCTTCTGAACTAACTTCTTCTCTATGCAACAATTCTAATTGATCAAATATAACCTCTATCGCTTCATTTGCTCTTAATGATGGGATAGAAGTCCCAATTTCAAAAACTCCAACTCCTTTTTTAATTCCCCCCATATATACACTATTTATACCGTAACCTAGGCCTCTTCTTCTGCTTAGTTCAGTCATTAATCTAGAATGCATGTCTCTCCCAAGAATATTTGCTAAAACCATAAGGTCTCGAGCATAATCACTAAAACCATCTGGAACCCTCCAACCAATATTTATTCTCGCCATACTTTCTTCAGGTTTATCCTGATTATAGCCTTCTTTAAATGGTACATGTAATATAGTTCTTTCTTCTAATGGCCCCAATATTGGAAGCTCTAATGATTTAACTTCCCCAGTAGGCTTGTCTGAGAAATATTTTGCAATTAAACTTTCAATATTATCAGGAAGATCTCCAACTAAAATTAAATCCATATTATTAACAAAATATCCTTTGTTATGTAATAATCTTAAATCTTCTAATGTAAAATTTTGAACTAGTTCTTCATTTCTTAATCCACTATATGTATGTTCATTATTACCCAATATTGCAATGTAAAAAATCTTGTTATCTTTAAAAGATGTAGAACTTTTTCCCTGGCTGATTTCTCTTAATAACCTTTGACGTTCTTCTTCGACTATTCTTGATTCTAATCTTGGATAAAATGCGATATCTGAAAATAAATCAAGATAGTCTTCTAGATATTCACTAAGCATATGCACTGGAAATTCAGTTTTATGGAAATCAGTAGAGGCATTCCAATTAATGAATAACTGTAGTTTTTTATCTACTTCTTCAGGAGAATATTTTCTAGTTCCACCAACAACAATACAATGTTCTAGAAAATGAGCTAACCCTTCTTGAGGTCTTTCATGCAATGATCCGTATTTTACTCTTAATCTTCCGGCTATAGTTTTAGTTGGTGTTCTTTGCAATCCAATAACTAAGCCATTGTCTAATCTAGTTTCCGTATAATCTTGATTCATTTATTATTCCTATCATCAGTTTATTGTTTGTAAAATGAATAATTTATACTATTTATAAATCTATCTTTTGTTACTACTTAAAAGGAGCGCCCACGAATGGCATATGTTTTAGGTAGCAAAAGAAACCGGCTTGACAAGAAAAGACTTAAAACTAACAATAAAGGCTGTAAAAAGTACTAAAAATAGACTAAAAGTCTATAAATAATACAAAATAACAAGATTTATAAAGTTAGATCGCATATAAATGTCATGGTTACTAAATATGATGTCTTTGAAATAGTATATAAAAACAGATCATTAAAACCGAAAGATATAGTTGAGAAGCTAGGAAAAACTGGAGAGAGCTATAAAAATATATATAGAATTCTTGCCGGGTTAGAAAAAGAAAAACTCTTATTTAAAAAAGAAGAATACTTTGGAGCAAAAAAAGAAGGCAAATCAAAAGCGCTGTATGAAATAATAGTTTACTGTTTAAGCAATGATATCAACTATAATTTGTTACTTGATCAAAATTTAATGAGGGTTGTTTGGCTTGGATTAAGTAAGGGGGAAATTAACCAAAAATCAATAAATGTAAATCCAAGGACATTCGCAAAATATGTTCAAATACTAAACAGGTATGGATTAATACTTGTTAATTCTAAAAAGCCATTAAGGGCCGGCGTATTTTACAATACTCTGATAAATAACCTCTTAGTTTATTTTGATTTTAAGCACCTTAACATAAAAAAAACAGACTTGAATTATACAGAAGAAATAAAGAAAGAAATTTTATTGTATAACAAACTTAGAAAAAAGAATGAAGCAGGCTTTCAGAAGATAGTCAATGAGTTTGAAGTTTCCTTTGTTCACCATAGCCTTTCTTTAGAAGGTAATCCCATAACTTTGCCGGATACAATTAAGATACTTAAAGATAAAATAATCCCTGCGAATCTTAGGATGGAAGATGTTGATGAGCTGAAAAATTATCAGGCCTCACTTTTGCAAATGTTAAGTGACTCCCAGCAAAGAAATCTGATTTCGATAGAATTAGTTTTAACTTACCATAAGTTAGCGATGGCGCATAGGCAGGATATTGCAGGGAAAATAAGAGAAGTAGAAGTCTTTATTAAAGGAAATCCCGGTTTTAAAGTAGCTAAGGTAAAAGATATCCGAACGGCTTTAGAAAGACTATTCGAGAAATATAATGAGTTTATAAAAAATAAGCGGAACAATATAGAATCTATAATTAGGTTTGCTGCCTATTTTCATAATGAATTTCAGCATATACACCCCTTTGTCGATGGAAACAGCAGAATTACTAGATTGATCACATTCCATCTTATTAATTCTATGAATATTCCGATTCTAGATATTCCATTCGGTTTACTTGAAGATTATATGAAACAGACAAAGAACTCAAAAAGCAGAAGTGATAAGGCTTTTGAGCAAAGCCTAAGCAGAATAGTTCTTTTTAATCTCAAAAAGATAAATGAAAAACTCATGATGTAAGGCCGCATAGGAGCTTCAGATTTGAAATCCTAGAGACGCCATCTCAGGCATTCATCAGGAAATTAAAGAAATGAATAAACGAATAAAATCGTCGTTAGGAAATAATTACTGGATAACACAACTTCTTTCTTATAGTTAGCTTAGAATTAGCTATAACTTTTATTATATGCGCCCACGGAGAGCGAGTCAATAGAATTGATACGTCTATGAATTTTGACTACTTCTAATCAACTATAAGAAAGACTTATATAAAAATATTTCTAAATTCTTTTGTCAAAAATCTGAACCTTGGAATATAAATATTTTGATAATAAATTCAGATATTAAAAAATAGCCACCTATCTTTAAGTAACATAATAGTAAATCTTTAATTACCTATTTTTATAACCAAACTTCTTATTATAATCGTTATGGTCAATTATATCAAGAACAAAAGCAATTATCTCTATTTCAGTTTAGTTATTTGTCAAAGTATATATCATTCTCCAGAAATTAGGCAATTCGACTCTAAATAAGTTATTAACACTATATTTTGTTCTGTATTCTTCAGGTATCAAGTTTTTAGCTACAGGTTCTCCATAATGATAATTAGCTTTTATAAGATCAATTTTTTTGTTTACAGCATTAAGAATACTTCTTTCAATCTTAGATTCTGAGGAAACTTCATTCAAATGTTTATAAACTATTTCGGCTTCTTCCGAGAATATCACTCTTACCTTTTTCATAATTCTATTCCTGTTGCTATTGCCTTTCTTAAGTTAACATTTGTATTATGGATCCAAGTAATTCCTTTCAAACTAACAGCTATTTTGTTACTAATCTCTAAATACTCTAGAATTATTTTTAAAGTATTGTGGTTTATTTGCTTTGGGAGTTTTCTCTTTAGCCCTGCTATTGTTATTACACTTTCGTTCATATTCTTAAGTACATTCTCTACCATAAGAACAGTGTTCAAAGTAGGTGAATGTTCCAAAATAGGTTTTATTATATTTGACATATTAATCACCAATAGTTATTAACTAATAACTAATGTGTACTAACTAATATATAAATGTTTCTATTTTAGAAAACATATTGTTAGGAAGGGCACATATGTTTTACGTAACATTTTTAGGGATTTAAATTAAAAATCTAAGTTATATCGACACATTCACCATTTATATAAAACGGTTTAAGTGTAACATGTCTTACGTGGAAATCATCTTCATAATAACAAAAAAATATTTTCTGATCTTCTAGAGAAGGACGCATTCCTAAAACGTTCATAACATGCAAATGGGTACCTAATACAATAGCTAAAGGTCTATATGCTTCAGCAATTTCTTTCGGAAGAATTTCATTTAGTTTTTCTTTCTCCAGAGATTTATTTCCGTATCGCGCATCAAATAGCTGGACCAACTTCTCTACTTGTTCCTGCAAACCCGAATGAACTACCCCTGCTTTTGCAATAGTGGCAAGTCTATCTAAACCTATAAACATTTCTTCAACCGTGCATTCAAGATTACTAGTTTTTTTAGGCATATAATATTACATCCTAGAACACTTTATAAATCTTCCTATTTGTTACTACTGATAAGGAGCGCCCGCGAAGGGATTTGAACCCTCGGCCTGCTCATTAGGAGTTTCAGCTTTTTTCAAAAAGAGCTGCTCTATCCAAGCTGAGCTACGCGGGCATAAAAATATTAACAAATAACCTGCTTTTAAAACTTATTGCTGTTTGGTTTTTGATGAGAACTAGTTTATGTATCCTCCCTTCTGCAAGTCCCACAATCTTTTGTATACTCCTTGCTGGTTAATCAGCTCATTATGGCTGCCTACCTGTACAATGTTTCCTTTGTCAAATACTACAATCCTGTCCGCGGTCATTATTGTTGAAAGTCTGTGGGCGATTATTATCGAAGTTCTATTTTTCAGCAATTCTTCCAGATCTTTCTTTATTTCATGCTCTGTCTGCGAATCTAGGGAGGATGTGGCTTCATCCAGCACAATGATCTTCTTATCTGCCAATAAGGCTCTTGCAAGCGAAACCCTTTGTTTTTCACCGCCGGATAGTTTTATCCCCCTTTCCCCAACAATTGTGTTCTCTTTTTTTGGGAATGTGGATATTATCTTGTCAAGTTGAGAAAAATGCAATGCCTCCATTACTTGTTTCCTAGATGCTTCAGGATTTGAGAAAAGCACGTTATTGTAGATGGTATCATCGAACAATACGCATTCTTGCGGCACTATGCTCAGCTCTGATCTTAAGGACTCCTGCTTGAAATTTTTAATGTCATGGCCGTCTATCAATATTTTGCCGGAATCGATATCATATAATCTATATAATAATCTAACAATTGTCGTCTTTCCTGATCCGGAATGGCCGACTAATGCCACCTTTTCATTGGGCATGACCTTTAAGTTTAAGTTTTTGAAAATGTATCTCTGATTGTATTTAAAGGAAACATTTCTAAATTCTATAGTCTTTTCTTTTACCTCAAGTTTTTTTGCATTTGGCCTGTCTTTGATGTCATTTTTTACTCTTCCATATCTAAACAGCGGCTCGAAATCTGCCATCGCGCTGTAATAGCCCCTTATACCCCCACTAAAACTTCCTAAATAACCTATGAATGACCCATAAACCGTGTATATAAACACAAGAGTGCCTATAGTAATCTTATGGTCAAGAAGCCTGAATATGGACACTATCATTAATGCCAGCGTTCCAGAAGCCAATATCATCATCTGGCCCGCATCGCTGAACCTAAAGTGATTCCAGTATTTTGTTAAGGCACTCCTAGTTCTGTTTATTAGAAACTCATATTTTTCTTTTATTGTCTTTTCCTTTCCAAAATATTTTATAGACTCTATGTTAGTAAAAAAATCTGAGAGGTTTCCCTTTTCTATGTCATCCATCCTGTTGACTTTTACATTAGCCTTGCTCGTAACTTTTTGCATGATAAATGCATATCCTATAAAAGTCATTGCCACAAACATCACAATAATAGCAATGGCCCAGTCAAAATAAATGAGCGAAGCAGAGACTATAAATGTCTGGAATATAAATGGCACCAGATTAAAATAAAGAAAATCACTCAATCTTTCGATAGCTCCCGTCCCTCTTGATAGCCTTGAAATTAATGAGCCTGTCTTATGGGTTGTATGGAACTTGTAAGATAACCCGATGATATGGTCAAAGAATTTTTTCTTCAGGTCTCTCATAAGTTTGCCTTCAAGCAAATTTATCAAAGTTAGGTTTGCCCAACCGATAGCAGCCCTTACTACCACATAGATTATGTAAACAAATAACACCAGCAACAATAATTTTACAAAAGCCTGTCTAGTTAATTGGTCATTGACGTAATTTGTACCATTATCAACAACTATCTTAAAAAGAAATTTGTCTACTAGTGATGAAAGCTCTGCCAGCAATAGCAGCAGCACTATTGCTGCGGATATAAGCTTATATTTCTTGATGAAGCTAAGATACGTCTTAAAATTGTACTTGTAATTAACTTTATATTTTTTATAGGCCATTCTAATCTATCCAATATTAAACATGTGTTTTTGAATGTATTCACTCTGGCAGCTTCATTACTATCTTGCCCTGTTTGAATACTCTAACTATACCCCCGGATTCAGAGACTACAACAGCAATCGAATCCGTTTCTTTGGTAAGCGCAGCACAATTTCTGTGCCTTGTCCCAAAACCAGGAGGCAAATCCACATTTTTTGCCTCAACGTCTATATAGGCGCCAGCAGTTATAATCGCGCCAGTTCTCTCTAATATAAAAACCCCATCCAACTGGGCAAAATTCTTTATTGTTTCCCTCATCAAAGGGTCTGTAATTTTCTTTGCGTTTTCGGAATAGCCCGCAAAAGGATTTATTATTAATTGTCTGGTATATTTTACGATCTCGTTTTTATCCCCTATAATAAAAGCAGTCCCTATTTTTTTGCCTTCACGGCCCTCTTTAGACAATTCCAAGGCAATGTTTATTACAGATTCGACCACATCAGAGTTTATGTTCTCAGCAAGGTTATGCGTTGAAATGTCAAAGAATATATTGTCCACATCAAAAATAAACAGCAGCCCCTTATATCCAGTTCCAAGAGTTTCATCCTGCACGCAAACAACCCTGTCACCCTTCTCAATATAGTTCTTGTTTATTCCCTCAATCAATATTTCTTTGATTGGAGTGACACTTCCAGATTCAAGTTTTCTTATTTTAGTGTCATACTCGACTTTTTTATACACGCCTTTCCTGACTTGCTTGAAAATTGTAACCTTTACATTAATGTGGAAGGGTATGTCCTCAAAACCTTGAGGTTCTATTCTTTCTATAGAGATGATCGCATTGGCACTAATATCCTGGGCAATCTTTGTTGCGGCATGCCCTATTGACTCCTCTACATTTCTTGGCATATTACTAAAGTACTACCTTTTTTTTAAATAGTTTTCGCAAATTACTTCATTTAGGCAGCTTTTTAAATTTAGTTCTTGAAAAATATGAAAGAAGATTAAAAAAAGGCTTTGCAGGATCAGAAAGCGATTAACTAAATCTTAATTTCTATTTCTTTTTTAGAACTAATTGCATCGCTTAGCACTTCCCCAAGCTCTGATTTTTTGTTGATAAGAATTTCTCCAGACTTATTAATTGTTGGAGAGAACAATAATTGCCCGTCGAGAAATATAGAAGCATTATGCTTCTTTAAATTTGGGTCTGTCTTTATTATGACTGCTTTCTTAGTCTGGAAAATTTCAAACTCGATGTTTTCTTTTTTTACAGACTCAAGGCTTTTAACATCTATGCTTATCCCCAAGCTCTTTTCTATTTCAGAGATAGTTTTGCCTTGCTTCCCTATTATTCTGGCAATTTCAGATTCCGGCACATAGATAGCAGCCCTATTATCGCTAGAAATTTCTATTTTCGCCTGTCTTGAATATTCCTTTATTTCCTGCTCTAGGTATTTTTTGGCAAGATTCTGCACAGAATTATTCGGCTTTTTTACATCAGAAGTTGGAATAACAACTGTTTCTTCCCCATAACTATAGATTTCATATTCTAAGCCTCCTGTCATAAAATCAGTCACTTCCACTACCGGCCTCGCTAAATCCGCTTCAATCATCCCGCTAGGCACCTTTACCGACATTTTTACTGTCAGAATTTTATTTATTGCACCGTTTTTAATGAATATTATTGTGTCTATGACGCTAGGAATGATTCCAGTTTCCAACTTTCCTATAAATCGCTGTATGGCATCTATTGGATTTGTTGCATGTACTATTCCCACTAAACCAATGCCGGCCAATCTTAAATCTGCAAAAAGTCTGAAGTCCTCTATATTGCGCATCTCATCAAAAATAGTGTAGTCTGGTCTTGATAAAAGAAGAATGTCATTAATCTCCTGGCTAGACCCATATGATATTGAATATTGTGTGATAGAATCAGATAATTGCAAGTCCCTTGGAGCCTCGATTGTTTTAACTATTTTGTTTTTAGAGGCATAAAACTCTGCCAAACTTGCAGAAAAAGTCGACTTTCCCATCCCGGGACCACCAGCCACAAGCAAGCCCTCTGCCCCTTTCTCTATCCTTTCAAGCACTTTTGGATCTAGATTGTATTCATTAAGCTCCATCTTTTTAATCGGCCTTACTATTGTGATTTCCCAGCCATCGGAAAAAGGAGGCCTTGTGGTCACAATCCTGAAATTTCCCAACTGCACTATTGTTGAACCTCTTCTTTCTATTTCAATAAAACCATCTTTCCTTGCTTTTGCTTCCTCCACAATTTCTTTTGCCATTTCCTGAATCTCTTCTTGCTTTAATTTTGTGTTGTCTAACTTAATAAAATTCCAGTTTCCCGGCAGTCCTCTTTTTGCATAGGGAAAGGTTTCCTCCCTTAAATGAACAGACATTGTTTCATTGTCGAAATATTTCTCGAATTTCAATTTCTTTCTTATGAATTCCTTCTCTACAAAAATAACCTTCATGCCTTTCGCAAGCGCCACCTCGCTTTGGACTTTGTCTGCAGTAATCAGAACAGAATCCTCATTATACGCAAGTTCCCTGATTAAGGAATCTATCTCTCCAAGAGAGGCATGTTTTATTTCAACAGCCCTTGGCCTTTGCCCAAGGAACTTTACATTAAAGTTGTGCTTCTTGCTTAATTCTCTCAGCTTCTTTAATTCTTCCAACCCTAGAAATCCTATTTCTCTGCCTTGATTGGCTTGATGTTCTAATTCGGCTAAAACAGCCTCATGTATTATTAAGTCGTCTACCTTAATCTCGTTATTTTCTATTTTTCTCGACACAATGCCTTCTATAATCACAGAAGTGTCCGGTGTTAATTTCTCGTAATTTTGCATAAAATTTACTCAAAAAACTGCATATTTAAAGGTTTCTTAAAATTATTTTAGCCTTTTGTTTAGTTCAGATACAAGCAGGCTCTTCTTCTGTTCTGATATTGAAAACAACTTCTTTTTAATCATGCCTTCAGAAATTGTGAACATATAATTTATTTTTATAATACTTTCTTTAATTGCTCCTTCTTTTTTGGTTAGTCTAATCCCTTCCATATTTAAATTGCTAGTAATCCCTGCAACAACAACATTTCCATACTCTTCAAAAAGAACAACGGCAGGCCTTGTTTTAATTTCGAAGGTATCTGTGAACTGAGCTTCAGCAAGTATTACATCACCAGTCTTATACATTATTCCAAACTTCGTCTTCTTTGTTATCCCACAATTCTTTCATTTTAGGTTTTTGTATCTTGTGAAGAAATTCGTCGTAGCTATTCATCTTCTTAGCAGAAATAAAAACAGAAATGGCCTTGTCTAGCAATTCATTATAAGTCTGTCTAGGATGCTCTTTAGCATTTTTAAGCTTCTCCAAAACTTTCTTATTTATTTGTATGGTGGTAGGATCATCTGTCATATATAATCACTTATATATTAGTTATGTATTATTATATAAACATTTCTGTTTCATATGTTTCTTAAAAACACCAGGAATCCCGTATGGCCTATCATCTGTGACTTAGGTCGCAATTTGGTGATGTCAGACTGCCATTCCCTATAAATCAGTTCTACAATCCTTTCATGATAAAAGCCGTTTGAATTTTCTATTAATTCAGACACTTGGTTTATTGTAGGCAGATAGCAAACTAAGTAATGGCTTTGCTTTAGGGCCTTTTTGACGTTTTTTAGGGCCCTCCAAGGCTCAGGCAAATCCAAAACGATTAAGTCAAGGTTGTTTTCATTAATCGAATCATAAACGTCTTCCTCTTTCAAGACAATGTTTTTAATTTCCATTTCCTTTAAGTTTTGCTTCGCTATCTTCAAAAAGTCTGGATTTCTCTCATAGCTGTAGACTCTCTTGCAGAATCTAGCAAGGAACATGGCCAAAACACCACAGCCAGTTCCAGCATCCAAGACTATAGAGTTTTTGTCTATGGATGTTAGCGAAAGTATCAGTCCTATGTCCTTGGGCAGAATTATTGCAGGGCCCCTATGGATTTTTTCCAGATTGTCGTTGAATAAGGCATCCAAAACTAACAGCTCTTTTCCAAGATGCGTTTTTATCTTTCCGGTTTTGACTTTCTTAAGAGTGTTTTCCTTTATGTAGCCATATTGTGTATGCAAGTCCTTTTCCCGCCAATATATCTTTTTGTCATCCTTGATTATCACTTTTTTTATTTTCATGGTACAATAGTTAAGGAACTTTTATATATATCTTTTACTATTTACTTTATGGTAACATAATCTGCGCACTAAAGTGCAGGGCTTTTAGCCATAAGCTCCGCCTCGA
>JBBSWI010000008.1:0-15456 GCA_038046405.1 Nanobdellota archaeon
TCGAGGCGGAGCTTATGGCTAAAAGCCCTGCACTTTAGTGCGCAGATTATGTTACATTGAATTATAGACCCAGCATTTCTTTGACTTCTTCTGTTGGCCGCCATATCGGATCAAAGGTCAAATCTATATCGACTTTTTTGATGCCTTTTATTGAAGAAACCTCTTTCCTTACGCTTTCAAGCAACCAAGGTCCATATGGGCAGCCTGGAAAGGTAAATGTCATCTTTATGTTTATTATAGGACCTTTAATTTCTATATTATAAATCAAGCCAAGAGTCCATATGTCAAGATCAAGTTCAGGATCCTTTACTTGCCTGAGCTTGTCAATGACCTGTTCTTTTGTTGCCATATTCTTCTGCTTTTTTAAATATATAAAAATCTATCTTATTAATTATTCATAACATTCTATCTTAATTTTTTCTTTATTTACTCCTAGAGACTGAAGCACCTTTGAAATATCAAGAACCATTAAAGGAGGGCCGCACAGATAGAATATTTTATTATTAAGGTCTTTTATTAACGAGTTTAACATTTCCTGATTAATGCGGCCCTTTAACCCATCCCAATCATTGTCTTGCGTCAACGTGATATAATACTCAAAATCTTTTGACTCATGTTTTATTTTTTTTAATTCTTCATAAAGAATTATGTCCTGATTAGTCTTGCAACTGTATATTAACGCAATTTTGTTTTTAAGTTTTTTGTCTTTGATGTATCTTGCTATAGAAAGGAAAGGAGCGATTCCGGTGCCGGCCCCGATTAAAACGAGATCTTCTTTTATATGATCATCGAAGATAAAGAAACCATTTGGCGTAGTTATTTCTATCACATCGTTTTCTTTTAAATTGTAAAGATAATTCGAAACCAAGCCATAAGGCTTCTTATCAAAAATAAGCTCGATGTAGTTTTTATTAAGAGGAGAAGAACTTATTGAATAGGCGCGCTTTACATTAACTAATGAATTGTCCTTAATGGTTTCATAATTAACCATAATGAACTGGCCCGGCTTAAAATCAAGTTCCAGTTCTGGCTTTATCTTCAGGACCTTTACATTATCTGCGTTAGGCTCATTTTTTATTACTATAGCTTTCATACCAAAAACTGTTTGGGAATGTTTTATTAATGTTTCGGCGAGCTTATATTTTGTCAATGTCATACCTCGAATTTCTTTATCGAGGTAAAATAGTTTTGGGATAACACAGACTTTTTTTGGCAAAGACTCAGGCACTTTGGAAAGGCTTTTATATTAGCTTTCAGTCTTTATATACAATGAAAAAAATCATATTCGGCGGAAAAACAACTTCCATTAATAAAAATAAAGAAGACGACCCTAGAATTGGATTTAGGGGAGAGATGTATGATTATATTCTAATACTTATTACAATATTGTTTGTTTTCGGCTTTTTCTTACTGCAGTCTGCTTGATCAAGAAATAAGAACTTTTCTAACCCCATAGACTTCCTTTAGCCTTTCTAGTAATTTAGAAAGATTTTCTAAGCTGTTGGGCTTAAGCTCGAACCTGCATTCAGCCATATTTTTATTCACTATGCTCGCGTTTGCCTTTTCTACATTAATCCCGCAGTTAGAGAATGTCTTCATTAGATCTGCCAATAACCCGAGGCGGTCATCGGCAAGAATTTCTAATATAATCGAGGATTCAAAATTCTTTTTCCATGTTGCCTGAGCCTTTTTCCCCTTTTTTGTTTTATAAACAGCACAGTCTATTTTGTGTATATTTGCAGTATTATTCTCAGAAACTATAGCTATTATCTTGTCATTGGGTATCGGGTTGCAGCAATGCGCAAATTTTATGACTACATTTTTTCTGTCTTGGACTTCAATTACAGATTTATATTTTGAAAGTTTTTCATATTTATTCTTGAAACTTTGCACTGGTATTTTTTCTGTACTTCTTATTGAATGCTTTATTTTCTGCATTGCTTTGCTAGTCTTGACAAATTTTAGCCAGTCCCTGCTTGGCTTATGGTTTTTCTGGGTTATAATCTCAATCACATCACCGTTTTTTAGCTCATGGTTTAAAGGGACAAAGCTTCCGTTTACTTTGGCGCCAATACAATGATCACCAATATCAGAATGAAGCTGATAAGCAAAGTCTACTGGGGTGGATTTAGATGGAACTTCTATTACCTTTCCTTTTGGAGTGAATACAAATATTTCTTCCCCAAATAATTCAATCCTCAAAGTTTCTAACATCTCAGAGCCCCTGTTCTCATTAGTCACTATTTCCTTTAACCACTCTAATCTTTTGTCAAACTTTTCATCAGACTCCATTCCCTTGTATTGCCAATGTGCTGCAATTCCAGATTCAGCTAACTTATGCATTTCCTCAGTCCTTATTTGGACTTCAAATACAAAACCATGACTCGTTATAACATTAGTATGAATGCTTTGATACATATTTGATTTTGGAACTGCGATAAAATCCCTTACACCATTTTCCATCGGAGTCCATAAATTATGGACCAAGCCGAGAACCTCATAACATTCCCTTACAGTATTTGTAATAACTCTTAATGCTATAAGGTCATTTATGCTCTCTATATCTATATTTCTTTCATGAATTTTTCTATAAATACTATAAATGTTTTTTAATCTATATTGGATTTTTGCATCAATCTTGTTATTTTTCAAGGCTCTTTCAATCTCTTCCTTTATCTCAAGCAAGACTTTCTCACGGTGCTTTTTTGTGGTTACAGTGCCCCGCAATATTTTTGAGTATTCCTTTGGATTGAGAAACTTGAAGCTTAAATCTTCTAATTCTGATTTTATTAAGTTGATTCCCAGTCTATAGGCAAGAGGAGCATAAATTTCTTGGGTTTCTTTTGCAATTCTAATCTGATCTGATTTTGGCAAGTATTCTAATGTGCGCATATTATGGAGACGGTCAGCTAGCTTGATTATTACAACTCTGAAATCTCTGGAAGTAGCGAGAAGCATCTTTCTTAGGTTTTCGGCAGTACTTTCTTCCCTGTCTGAATAATTAATCTTTGAAATATTTGTCACACCGTCTACTAGAGATGCTATTTTCCTTCCAAATTCCTTCTCAAGTTGCAAATAGGTTATTTTTGTGTCTTCTAGAATATCATGGAGAATCCCTGCAGCTATAGTTTCCTCATCCATATTAAGCTTTATTAAAATAAAAGCAACATTCAATGGATGCTTAATATAAGGCTCTTTTGAAAGCCTTTTTTGGTTGTGATGGGCTTGTTCTGCAAACAAATAAGCCTTCTTTATCAAAGATAGATTAATAGGTATTTTGCTTTTCTTTATTTCGCTGATTAATTTCTGGATATTCATATAAAATTAGGAGTGCAAATTTTTTATAACCTTTTCTATATGCTCATGAAAAAAGACTCTTTGATTTTTCGCCTCGCATTTTTAATATACTTATCTGTTTTTTGATAGACTATGGCAAAATTATCTGATTCAAGCTCTTCCTTGTTTATATCCTCAATGAATGTAATGAAAGTGGCTATTGGAGAGACTTTTAGGAATAATGTGGAAAGCTTAAACCACGAGGAGCTGTTCTTTGCGTGGTTGATTTCATGGAGCAACACTGCTTCAAGCTCTTTATTTGAAAGTAAATTTATCAAGCCAGTCGAGATAAATATTGAAGACTTAATATAAGCGAATGCCAAAGGCCTGATATCATTCAGCACAAATAGGCTTGGCTTCCTTATGCTTATTTCATTTGAAACATCTGAAACAAAATTGCTAATACTTTTATTAGTGTTTAATCTTGTCCTGCTTGTTATCCTTCTTAAGAACAATAAAGGCATAACTATTATTCCAGCAAGGAATGCTATTAATGCGGATAGAATCACCATGATTAATATTGCCCTGGTTTTGTCGCAATGAGAAAATAAGGCATTGCAGCCGTTAAAGAAAAGATAATATGCGAAAGGAAATACAAGAAAGAAGATGTGGGAATAGATTAGATATTGCTTTGCTCTAAGAGAAAGGTTTTTTCTGTTTAAAAGGAACAGGCTGATTAAAGAAAGGAGTATTGAAACTGAAATTATAAAAACATTTACTTGATTATGGAAAAATATCTTGCTGCACTCAATGCAGAGTTCCATTATTTACCACCCTTAGAGAAACGCTCATCAAAATACGAAACAGCTGTCCTCCCAAATTTCTCTATCAGCTTGTTAACTGTTGTTTCAATTATAGACTTCTCGAATTCTTCCTTATTCTTCTTTGGGAAATAAACATACCTTGTGCCGCCTCTTGCTGTTTCAGGGCTTCTGTCTACGATATTTTTTTCATAGAGCCTGTCAAGTATTACGGCTATTGAGCTTAGTGCCACTTTTCTTTTCCTTGAAAGTATTTTATATATCTGCCTTACTCTAAGTTTCTTATCAGGCCAGATTATCTTTAACACATCTTGCTTCAATGGACTTAGATTCAATTCAGGCATTATCCGTTTCATAAAAATCAATAAATTAAGATATTATATATATTTTACTGTTTTTGTAAAGCTTAAATTCAACATAGGAAATGCCTTTTCTATATGGAAAATTCATGCATAGCAAGTTTTAAAAATAAACAATTCGACCAATCTCCTGTTTGAGGGCTAATATTGCTCCCGTAGTGTAGTCCGGCCAATCATGCGAGGCTTTCGACCTTGCGACCCGGGTTCAAATCCCGGCGGGAGCAGCTTTTTCAATATATATTTTGTAGTATATAGATGGATTACAACTATAAACATTAGTTACTCAAATTAGGCATATAAGTAGTCTTTTCTTCAGATAGCACTGTAATGTAATCAAATCTCTCTATAATTTTTGGAAAAACTTTTTCAAATTCGTCTAAAATAGATAACATATGTCTCAGAGATTTAACATGGAATTCAACTTCTAAGGTTTCACCACCAATAGTCTTGTCTATTTGATAAATATTGGAATGAGATTTGCAAAATTGAATTATTGATGATAGCTTATCATAAGAAGACAGTCTTATTTCAGCTTTATAGAATTCGTAGCCTAATTTTGAAACATCAATCATTGCTCTATATCCTTGAATGATACCTCTTTTTTCTAATTGTTTTATCCTGTAACTCAAAGCTTCTGGATATAATTTTACATCTTTTGAAATTTCTACGAGCGGTATACGGGCTTTTTTAGATAAAATTGTAAGAATTTTTAGATCAGTTTCATCAAAGTCAGCTTTTTCTTTTCCACCCAACATTCTAATTGGAGATTCTTCTTGTTTATCTAATAAGTATGATTTTGCGAAATGATATATTGGAGAATAAATTACAATTTTGTAATCATGTATATTTTCTAGATTCTTCTTAAGAATCTCTTCCCAAATTGTGTGATACTCATAAATGTCTTTCACAGCAATTCCCAAGGCAATATCCCATTTTCCAGCGAGACTTACTACTGCCCAAATATTTTTGTGCTCTTTAAGATAATCAATAATATTATCTTTCTTTGTAGGCGTAAGGTTTCTGAATTTTAAGTAAACTCTAAAAACTGTATAGCCTAATCTTGAAGTATCAATCATTGTAAAATAACCTTTAATGAAACCCTCTTTTTCAAGCCTTTCAACTCTATATTTCACAACCTGCTTAGATAGTTGTAATTTCTTAGCTAATTTAGAATAGGTATCTCTTCCATTAATGTCTAATAGGTACAAAAGCTGCTTATCTTTTCTATCTAAATCTAAATTATTTTTTCTTTTCATAGTTTAACTTAATATGTTCTTAGTATATAATATTTTTGTTTTGACAAAATTATCGACATTAACATTTAATTATATCTAATACTACTAATAAGTTATGACAAATAACAATTTAATATACTTAGTAAATGCTGGGAATGACCCTAGTATGTCTGCTATGTCTAATGATTATAGCTTTCCTGCTTTAGGAATACTAGCATTGGGAACATGGTTAAAAGATAGATTACCGGATTTAGAAGTGTTATGTAGAGATGGTGCTGTTAGACCTAATGAATCTATAAGACAAGAAATTCTAAGAACTAAACCTATGCTAGTTGGAGTAAGCTCTTTGTGCACTTCATATCAGAATAGCTTAGATATAGCTGCTGCAGCAAAAGAAGCTGGTTCAAAAGTCGTATTCGGTAATGACCAGGCATCTCAAACCTCTAGATTAATATTGGAAAATAGGTCCAATGTTGATTATGTTATTGGAGCTGAATACGGTGAATTAGATTTAGAACTATTAGTTAGGCATCTAAGAGGAGAGAAGATAGACATAAGGGATATTCCTACTTTGACTTTTAGACAAGATCGAGCTGTTGCCGGATTTGATTTTCATAATCCAGCCCATAAAAGAAGACTTTCTATCAAACATCCCGCCTCACGATATAGAGAATTATGGCAATTCTTGGAGCTAGGGGTAGATGAAGTTGATAGAACTAGAGCATTAGATATGTTTCCTATAGTAGACAGGACTCTTTATCCTGCAGATCATTGGCAAATATATCTAAAAAATTATATGCAAAGATTTGCGAGACTTCATAGAAATGAAGTTACTGGCGTAACTACAATGAATAGAGCTCGAGGATGTAATAGACAGGGAAGTGCTCAATGTAAACATTGCGATATGTTGCTAGACATTTCAATGTCATCTCCTGAAATTTTCTGGAAAGAAGTGAGAAAAGCCCATGAGCAAGTTAATGCTACATCAATATATGAATGCTGCGATAGCTTATCAAGTTTTCCAGGATTAATAAGACAATTAGCAGAATCTAGGCCATCAGATTTAGGATTTGATCCAGAGTTTTATGTGTACTGCCAAGCTGCTGATTTGGCTGAACATCCTGAAAGAGTAGATATGCTAAGAGACATAGGTGTATTTAGAGTAAATATGGGACTTGAATCCATGAGCGATGTAACCCTGAGAGACATGAAAGGAGAAAAAGATAGTGTAGACAAGAACTACAAAGCACTGCAATTACTCAAAGACCGAGGCATATATGTGTACGCATCATTTGTTCTTGGATCTGAACGAGAAACACAACATACTTTATTTGATGAAACTGTTCCGAGAGTATGTGAACTTATAAGAAATGACCTTATATGTGATGCTGAAGCGCAGCCTGTTCTGCCATTACATGGGAACTATCAAGGCAGAGTATTATTGGAGCATGGATTAATGACCTGCGAAGGACAACCTGCTGATTGGCCATTGAATGTTGATGAATTATCTAGAAGATACATCGATAGTTTTTCAGGAGTTTCTCATAATGATGCAGTTGACGCAGCAAGAATGATTAGACAATGTGCGAGAGAAAGAGGAATAAACTTTGGCAGTGGTGTATCAAGAACAGAAAATTATGAAGATAGGTAATTCATAAATAATCAGCTTATTTCTTCAATTTAACAAATATCAAATTGCCTTCAGAAGTCACATCAACATCAAACTCATCGCCTTGCTGCAAGCTGGCTCTTTTTATCTTTTCAACAGGAACAGTCAGAAAATGCTTGCCTTTATAGGTTTGCAATTTTACTATACAAAAGACATTTAAATAAGCACTAATTTATAAACTTTGTATATCGGATTGGCTAATATTTGCCGATAAGTTGTAGGGCATATTAAATGCTCGGCGGGAGCACTGTATATTTTGTACAATTCTCTAGAAAGGTTTATATATTTGTAGGAATTTCCTACTATTATGACAGAAATAATAACCGTTGGAGAGAAAGGACAGATAGTAATTCCGAAAAAGATTAGAGATGAACTTAAAATAATAAAAGGAACAAAACTGATTATCACTGAAGATAAGGACAAGATATCTATCAAACCTATAAAAATTGATGAAAGGCATTTATTAATGCTATTAAGCGAAACTTCTCTTAAGAAAACATGGAATAACAAATATGATGAAAGGTGGGATGATGTACTCTAAAGGTGATATTATTGTAATCAACTTTCCATTTTCTGACCTTATAAACTCAAAGAAACGGCCTATGTTGGTAATTGGTGAAAAGAATGATGACATTATTGGATGTGCAATAACAAGCAATCCAGACAGCCAAGGAATTTCGATAGATAGCTTTGAAGAAGGATCGCTTGCATTCAAAAGCAAAGTAAAATATTGGCATATTGCCACTTTTCTGAAGTCCCTAGCAGTTAAGAAGATAGCTAAAATATCCAAAAAGAATTATAAACACGTCACAGATACTATTAATGATTTAATTAGCATATAAAACGAATGCATTGTTATACAGACTATTTGCTCGGCGGGAGCATATTTTATGCTAGACTTTATAAATTCATCATTGTTCCTTATTAGAAAAAGAGGCAAAATGATAAAGAATTATGCTTTAAAGCACGGCTGGTTTTATTATTATAGACTACGTGAAGATAAGGTCAAGGCAATAAATGGGAACTTTAGCTCTTTAAGATCTTTTCTGGAAAATGTAGGAATAAACTGCCCCAATGAATATTTTAATAAGGGGCCAAGAAGCTCCTCATTGACTTTCAAAATAAAAGGGCTAAAACTGCATTGCCTGCAAGGCCATGAAATAAACGCGCTTGCAAGAGAAGCCCTGAAACTGGCAAATTCAAGGAATGCTCATACTGCCATAGAATTATTTTTGCTGAAGAATGACGACAAGACTATGGCCGTGGAAGTGCCTTTATGGCTTGAAACCAATGAAATAGCTTTTTTTAACGAGTTATTCAAGAGCAAAGATCCGTTAACAGGACATATCGATATTTTAAGGCTTGAAAATGACAAAATATGGATATGGGACTACAAGCCAAACTCACAGCAAGAAATTTATGCCAGCACACAGACTTTTTTTTATGCGTATATGCTAAGCAAAAGGACTAATATAGATTTAGACAATTTTAGGTGCGGCTATTTTGACAGCAACTATGCATATGTGTTCAATCCGGCAAAAGCTTCTATCGTTAAAGACAACTCACTCGTTAATTTCATCTAAAACATAATGCAAATAGGTTTAAATACCTTCTCGAATAAGATTTCTTCATGACAAAAATCCAATTTTTTCCCATAGATTTTAGCTATGAAACACATCCAAACGGAAAGCCAATAATGCAGATATTTGGCAAGACATTGGATGGAAGAAAAGTGTGCATATTCGACCAGAATTTTCTTCCCTATTTTTACGCAATTATAAAATCAAACATCGATGATGCTTTAGACAAGATTTTAGGCATCAATATTGTGAATAAGGATGAGTCATATTATGTTATAGAAGCTCAAATAGAGCAGCTAAAATTCAACAACAAGAATGTAAAATCAATAAAGATTACGGTAAACCATCCAAAATCCATAAAAGTGGTAAGGAAATTTATTGAAGATCACTTCAACAATATAGACTTTGCTGAGTCTGACATTACATTTGTAAGGAGATACATTTTAGACAAAAAAATAACTCCATTGTCGCTTGCAGAGGTTGACGGAGACATCATAGAAAGGAGCAACCTGGCAATCGATTTCGGAGTGAAGATAAACAGCATCAGGAACATAGGATCAGAATTCTTTGATAATGCAAAGATTTTGTCTTTTGACATCGAGGCGTATACACAAGAGAAAAGATACCCTATAAAAGAGAAAGACCCGATAGTGATGATTGCCTTTTACGGAAATGACGGTTTTAAAAAAGTGATAACCTGGAAGAGATTTCCGCATAGCAAGGACATGATAGAATTCGTTGAAGACGAGCCAAGCCTATTGAGAAGATTTGCCTCTGTTATTAATGAATACAGGCCTGATTATATTGTAGGTTATTTTACAGATGGCTTTGATTTTCCTTATATAAAGACAAGAGCAAAAAAATATGAAGTAAAATTAAATTTCAGGAATTCCGGACTTAAAATAATCAAGAGAGGAAATTTTGGGTCCGCAAGGATAAAAGGAATAACGCATCTAGACATTTTTAGATTTATAAAAGCTATAATGTCCGGCTCATTAAGGCTTGAAAACTATAGCCTCGGAACTGTCGCTTCTGAGTTGCTTAATGAAAAAAAACTAGACACTAATATAGAAGACATAGGCCTAGCATGGGATGAAAGCCCTGAACTGCTTGAGAAGTTCTGCGAGTATAATTTAAAGGATGCCGAGCTTACATTAAAAATATTTGAAAAGATACTGCCCAATCTAAATGAAATTGTAAAATTAGTGGATATGCCAATATACGATGTTTGCAGAATGGGATACAGCCAGTTGGTGGATTCTTATTTGGTCAAGAGGGCCCGCGAGTATAAAGAATTGTGTCCGAATAAGCCAGACTACGGCCTAATTTCAGAGAGAAGAATCAAGACATATAAGGGTGCGTTTGTTTTTAATCCGGTACCAAAACTTTATCATAACTTGGTTGTTTTTGACTTCCAGTCATTATATCCAAGCATTATAGTTACTCATAACATCAGCCCGATTACTTTAGTCAGTGAAGACGGCATTACAACTCCGGAAATAGAGCTTGAAGACGGAAGGAAAGTTTTTTATCATTTTTCGAAAGAAGAGGGCTTTATCCCTGCTGTTATGAGGGATATTATAATAAGGAGAGGAAGGGTTAAGGAATTACTCAGAGAAGATAAATATAATCCAATCTTAGATGCAAGGAGCTATGCATTAAAAACAATAATGAACGCTACTTATGGCTATTTCGGGTTTTTTGGAGCGAGATGGTATTCGAAAGAATCTGCAGAAGCGATCACTGCATATGGGCGAAAATACATCCAGGATGTTATAACTGAAGCACAAAAAAATGACTTCGAAGTAATATATTCTGATACTGACTCTATTTTTATGCACTTGGCAAATAAAACGAAAGAGGACAGCTTAACCTTCCTGGAAAAAATAAATGACAAGCTTCCTGGATTAATGGAATTAGAATTAGAAAATTTTTACGTAAGAGGGATATTTGTGATGAAGAAAAGCGAAGCAACTGGAGCAAAGAAAAAATATGCCCTAATTTCAGAGGACGGCAGGATTAAAGTCAGAGGCTTTGAAACCATAAGAAGAGATTGGAGTCCTATAGCAAGGGAAGTCCAAAGAGAAGTCCTCAGCATTATATTAAAGGACAATTCTCCAGAAAAAGCGTTCGAATACGTGAAGCAGACAATTACTGACATAAGAAACAAGAAAATCGAGAAAGAAAAGATGATCATACAGACACAGCTCAAGAAGAACATAGAGAATTATGACTTGCAAAGCCCGCATGTCAGCGTGGCAAAAAGAATGAAAGAACTCGGGCATTATGTTGTTCCGGGATCGATAATAAACTATATAGTCACGCCGGGAAAAGGACGCATAAAAGACAGATCGATGCTGCCGGATGAAGCTGAAGACTATGACTCAGAATACTACACCAACAACCAAATAATTCCGGTGGTAGACAAAATTTTTGATGCGCTTGGCTATAATGTGGAAGAGCTTTTAAAGGACAAGGAGCAGAGCAATCTGAAAAGTTTTTTCAAAAAATGAACTTGAATATAGAAGATTACAAGAAAGCAGGAAAAATGGCAGCAGAAGTCAGAGAATTCAGCAGAAAAATAGTAAAAATAGACTATTCTTTGTTAAAAGCTACTGAGCAGATAGAGGAGCAAATCACTAGATTAGGAGGCAAGCCGGCATTTCCGGTAGACATCTCAATCAATAATATAGCCGCACATTATTCTGCTACAAGTAACGACACTACTCTTTTTAAGGAAAATGACTTGGTTAAGGTTGACCTCGGGGTGCATATAAACGGCGCGATAGCAGACACGGCAGTCTCTATAGACCTAGGAAACAACAATGAAATGATTAAGGCTGCTGAAGATGCACTAAATGAATCACTGAAATTAGCAAGGCCCGGAGTGAAATTATTTGAAATCGGGCAGGCTATACAGCAAGTTATTCAAAGCTATGGTTATTCCCCCATAAGAAACCTCTCCGGGCATGGAATAGAAATGTTTAAAGTCCATACAAAGCCAAACATACCTAATTTCAACAACAATGACCGGACCGAGCTTAAAGAAGATCAAGTGATCGCAATAGAGCCTTTCGCTACTAATGGCGCAGGAATAATAATAGAGGGAAAACAAAGCGAAATCTATGAAATAGTAAACAAGAAAGCAATAAGGAATGCCAGCGCCAGAAAAGTCTTGGACTATGCTGACAGGGAATACAAGACTATGCCCTTCAACAAGAGATGGCTGCTCAAGAAATTCAATGCACTTGATGTTAACATGGGCCTAATTGCTTTGGAGAAAGAAAAGATTGTCTACCAATATTCAATATTGCCAGAAAAGAATAATGGGATAGTGAGCCAGGCAGAGCACACAGTAATCATCAAAGACAATCCAATAATAATAACCGAATTGTAGATTAAGTAAATCTAACGGGAGACTAAGATTTGAAAAATGAGTTAACTACTTCGATGACTAAGTGATTTAAAATAAAAAATTTATTGATTTAGTTTGTTGTTAGCCCCTACATATTCTTTTTCGGAAATAAAACCATAATCTCTTAAAAGTTTGATTTTTTCCTTAAATTTTGGAAGAATCTTTTGTGATAATCTTCTAGCGTATTGTGAACGGCTTTTTACTATTGTTAAATCTCTATCCATATCACTAAGTACATATACAAGTCTAGTAGTCTCTGTAATATCTTCTTCTATGTTATGTAATCCATATTGTGAAAATGTGCCATTTAACACAACATCTAAAGAATCACCATTTTGCCAAGACTTAATATAATGATTTCCAGATATTTTTCTCCATTTATCTGTAAATGAAAGTTTATCTCTTTGTGATAGGTGAAAAGACCATAAATGTGCTAATTCATGCACTAGGGGGGCATCACTAGCATCTTCATAGCTTATTCTAAGCTCTCTTGTAAATTCGTCTACTTCTGCATTACGAACATTATTTTTAAATCCATGCATTCTTCTTAAAATAGTTACTCTTGAAGCCAAATTGAATTGCCTATCAAAATTGTCATAAGTTTTTCTTGTCAAATCATAGGTACTATCAAACCAAGAAATTTCATTTAATCTTTCTTTACCATGAACAAAAAATCCAAGAGAAACTGGCTTTCCTATTTTATCTTCTAATCTTATTTCATCTGGAGTTCTAAACATTAAATCAGAAACTTCACGTGCAAGAGGCAAAGAATATTGTCTTGCAAGAATCCCTAAACCAAATCCTAATATTGTTGCTATTAATAATCTCCTAGACTTTTTCATTTGCCTTAACTTCCAAGTTACTATATTCTGTGGTATATATTGTACAGTATATAAATATAACGGAGGTCTAAAAAATGTACGAAATATCACAAGAACTAAAATATGAAAAAATTCAATTTAGTAAAAATAATAAAAACCTTTATAAACATAGTTTATGGATTTAGAAATATGAGGGACAAGTATTTTGAGGGAGAACAAGAAGTTAGTGAAGGCCAGGAACTCTTTAGAGTTAGGACTCCTAGAGAGAAGGAAACCCTAGGAATAGTCGTGCAGAGATTAGGAGCTTCTAGGATGAGCATAAAGTGCTTTGACGGCAAGACAAGAGTCTGCAGGATTCCTGGAAGGCTTAAAAGGAAATTATGGGTCAGAGAAAGAGATGTTGTTTTAGTCGAACCATGGGAATTGGGAGGGGATGAGAAAGGGGATATAATCTATAAATACAAGAAAAACCAAGTCCAATGGCTTCAAAATAGAGGTTTTATAAAACCTGCTGAAGAATCTGAAGAATTCTAGAAATGTACGAAGAGCAGTTAAAGATAAGCATGGATAGAATCCCTGTGCTGATTGGAAAAAATGGCGCAGACAAGAAACTGATAGAGACAAAAACAAAAACAAAGATAAAAGTGGATTCAAAAGAGGGAGATGTTTTCATAAAGGGAAATGAATCGTATGATGTTTACATTGCAAGAACAATAGTAACGGCAATTTCCCGAGGATTTAGTCCTGATGTTGCAATGCAACTAAAGAATGAAAATTTTGTACTTGAAATAGTAAACATAAAAGATTATTCTGGCAATTCAAAAGAGAAAATAGTCAGAATAAGATCTAGGGTAATAGGCACAAAAGGCAAGGCAAAGTATTTAATGGAGCAATTAACCAATACGGGAATTTGTGTCTATGGGAAGACTGTTTCTATAATAGGGCCTGTTGAAAATGCGATTTTGGCAAGAAGAGCTATAGAAATGATTCTTAAGGGCTCGAAGCACGGGAATGTATATAGTTGGCTAGAGAAGCAACAGTCGCATTTAAAAGAATCGAAGCATTTTGTTTATTAGTACTTAGTACATCGACTCAAGCCTTTTGATCCGTTCGTCTATTGGTGGGTGGGTTGAGAATAAATTGTTTATAGGGCCACCTAAATTTCTTAGAGGGTTTTCTATGTATAAATGGGCCGTCGCCTTATTTGCGGTGTCTACCATTTTGTCCTTGTCATTTTTTATTTTTCTTAAGGCGCTTGCAAGAGCTTTTGGATTTCTGCAAAGCAATGAGCCGTCAGCATCTGCAAGATATTCACGCTGTCTTGAGACTGCAAATTTTATTAACTGGGCTATCAAGGGGGCGAGAATGGCCATTGCAAGCCCGATTAAAACAACAATAATCATTATTCCGCCGCTGCCACGCTCGTTTTTTTGACGGGGAGCCCACAAAAAGCTTCTTAGCAAAAAATCACTCAATAAAGCAATTATCCCCACCAAAATAGTGACCATCATCATAAGCCGTATGTCATAGTTCTTAACATGGCTTAATTCATGGGCAATTACAGCTTCAACTTCCTCGCGTTTCATATTCTTTCTTAACCCAGACGTTACAGCCACAGAAGCATGTTTAGGATCTCGACCTGTTGCAAATGCATTCATGGAATCTTCCTGTATCATATAAACCTTAGGCGTTGGAATCCCCGCGCCTATGGCGAGGCCCTCAACTATGTTTATCAAGTAAGGATCATCTTTTTTAGTCGCTTCTTTAGCGTTGCTCATAGCCAATATTAGCCGGTCTCCGGAATAATATCCTATGAGAATCATTACTAATGAAATAATAAGTGCAATAGCTATCCCAAAAGTAGCTGTTGCAAATATATAGCCAAGCAAATAGCCCAAGATCAAAATTATGATTAGAAAAATGAACACTAAAAGATAAGAATTTCTCTTGTTTTTCGAGACTTGCTCATATAAATTCATTTTTCCTGTTTCTTCTTGTATAGCCTCTTGTAACCTATCCAAAGGACTATCAACAACTCTATAAACAATATTATTACCTTTAAGTACTTGTTTTGGTCTGGCAAACTGAAAAATCTCATTGTAGCGTAGAACAATATAAAAATGCCTGCATACATAAACCCAGAACCAATGAATTCTATTTTGAAGAAAACCCCGAATAATATTGCTGCCAAGGCCATTATTGCCAATATTACAAATGAAATATTCCCATGCTTTTTTGTAGCGTCATTGAAGTATTTATTGCAATAGTTGCATTTATTAA
>JBBSWI010000008.1:15556-60928 GCA_038046405.1 Nanobdellota archaeon
ATGTCTGCCATTTTATGAAATTAAAATTTGACCTTTACGGGGGCTTTTGCAACGTTTTCTGCTTCAAAGAATTCGTACTGTTCCTTAAAGTTAAACATTCCCGCTATTACATTCCCTGGAAAGCTTTGCCTCGAATTGTTGTAGCTTAGGATATTTTGGTTATAGAACTGCCTTGAGAAAGCTATTTTGTTTTCTGTTCCTGAAAGCTCTTCTTGGAGCATCTGGAAATTTTCACTTGCTCTTAAATTTGGATAGTTTTCTGCTACTGCGAATATTGTCTTTAAAGCTCCGGCTAGGCTATTTTCTATCTTTGCCTTCTCTTTTAATGAGGTTGCCTTCATCATTGAAACTCTAGCATTGGTTATTTCTGTCAGAGTTCCTCGCTCATGTTTCATGTAGCCCTTTACTGATTCAATTAGATTTGGTATTAAGTCATACCTTCTTTTCAGCTGAACATCTATCTGGCTTAATGCTTCTTTAATCCTGTTTCTTAGCACTATAAATTTGTTATACACTGCTATAAACCAAATTACTAGAATTGCAATTATAGCTATAACAATCCAAAGGATTATGTTCGCCATAATTTTTTTAGATAAAGATATGTATTTAAAGGTTTTTATTTCAATTGAAAAGCCTACAAAACTTTTATAAAGGATTTAATGAGTTTGTTATTAACTGAGTTAAAATGGCAGAAAAAAATACTAAGAACGACCCTATAGCAGTTGAATTAGCTAAGAAGCAGAGAGAAATATCTATATCAGAATTCTTCACAAAGAACAGACATCTACTGGGTTTTGACAATCCTAGCAGGGCATTGATGATGACTGTGAAAGAATGTGTAGATAATTCTCTTGATGCATGCGAGGAAATGAGAGTTCTGCCAGAATTAACTGTTAGAGTTGATCAGATAAATGAAGAAAGGTATAGAGTTACAGTAGAAGACAATGGTCCTGGAATAGTAAAAAAGCAGATTCCAAATGTTTTTGCTAAATTATTGTACGGTAGCAAGTTTCATAGACTGAAGCAACAGCGGGGACAGCAAGGAATTGGGGTATCGGCAGCAGTGCTTTATTCACAATTAACAACTGGACAGCCAACAAAAATCACTTCAAAGATTGATCCTAAAAAACCAGCCCATTATTATGAATTAGGAATAAACACAAAAACAAATGAACCAGAAATATTTAAAGAAGAAGAAGTAGATTGGGAAAAAGATCACGGCACTAAAGTCTTAATTGAGCTTGAAGCAAAATACCAAAAAGGAAAACAAAGCGTTGATGAATATATAAAACAAACTGCGATTTCCAATCCACATGCACATATAAAATATATAACTCCAGAGATCGAAATTATTGAATACTTAAGAGCTACAAATGAACTTCCTAAAGAAAGTAAAGAAATAAAACCGCATCCACACGGCATTGAACTCGGAGTATTAATAAAGATGTTGCATGATACTCAGGCAATCACTATTTCAAGTTTTTTGCAAAATGATTTTTCTAGAATCGGTCCTAGAACAGCAAAAGAAATAATTGGTGCTGCTGGTATTACAACAAGAAAACCTGCAGATTTGGAAAGAGAAGAAATTGAAAAGTTATTCAAGGCATTACAAAATACTAAAGTTGTTGCGCCGCAAACGGATTGCTTAAGTCCCATTAGTCAAGATATACTGGAAAAAGGACTTAGAAAAGAAATTAACGCAGAATTTTATGCAACAACTTTAAGACCACCAGCCGTTTATAGAGGGAATCCTTTTTTAATTGAAGCAGCCATATGTTACGGTGGTGAACTCGACAAAGAAGGACAGACAAGACTATTGAGATTTGCAAATAGAGTTCCTTTATTATATCAGCAAGGAGCATGTGCGATTACAGAATCTGTAACTGGAGTGAATTGGAAAGCTTATGGACTGCAACAAAGCGGCGATTCATTACCGGTCGGGCCTATAGTTATATTTGTGCATATGGCCTCTGTCTGGGTTCCGTTTACAAGCGAGGCAAAAGAAGCAATTGCGCATTATGATGAAATCATTAAAGAGATTAAATTAGCGCTGCAGGAATGTGGCAGAAAGCTTTACTCGTATATAAGACATAATGTAAGAGCTGCTGAACAAAAAGAAAGAATAGGTCTGTTCGAAAAATATATTCCAGAGCTAGCAAGCTCATTGGCAGTTCTAAGCAATGAAAAAAAAGCTGCTATTGAAGAAAATTTGAGGAAGATACTAAAAAAGAACATGTCTTCTTTATTAGAAGAAAATGGATTGGAAAATGGTAAAGAAACAAATAAAAAGTAAGGAAGAGCTCGAGTTTTTGGGAAAGAAGATAGTTGACCAGATAGATAAAGGAAAGAATCCAGAAATTAAATTCACTTTAAGAAACTTAAGCAATATTGTCTTCGATAAAAAATCTGAGACATTAAAACTTGGAAACAAAACTGGCTCAAGAAGTTTCTTCAATGTTGCGCATAGTAAAAAATTCTTACAGACTGTTGAGGTAGCTAGTATAATAAAGAAAGAGTTATTGGAAAGCGGAAAACATGAGCATCTGAGAGGAATTTTTTATATGGCCAAGAGGACGATTCCGGGAACTAATGTTAATCTTGTTGACGACCAAGTTGATTCAGACAAGGCGATTGAAGACTTAGAAGTTATAACCGGGCTATCTAGAGAACAGATGCACGTTTCTGCTAATAAAATGGGAAGCATGATAGGCAATGTAATACTCGAAGATTCAGGAGACACTATAGACTGCTCGAAACTTGGAAAGGGCGGATATTCTATTCCTTCAATCACAGATGAATTAGAATTTAAAAAGATAAAGGCAAAATATGTATTGTATATGGAAAAAGCTTCAACTTTTGAAAGACTTGCAGAAGACAAATTTTGGGAAAAGAACGATGCTATACTAATAACTTCACAAGGTCAAACCACAAGAGGAATAAGGAGATTGCTGCAAAGGATTTCAGAAGAAGAAAATATGCCTATTTATGTTCTGGTTGATGCAGATCCCTGGGGGTATTACATCTATTCTGTTATTAAATATGGCAGCATTTCTCTAGCTTTTGCTTCAGAAAGACTTACTATACCTAATGTAAAATTTATAGGAATTTCTTGCGATGATATAATAAAGTATGATCTAAAGAGGCAACTTATTAAGTTTACAGACCAAGACAGGACGAGATTAAAGCAGATTACGGATTATGAATGGTTTAAAAATAATAAAGATTGGCAAAGACAATTTAAAATGATGAAAGATAATGACTCTAAAGTTGAAATTCAAGCCTTGAGTTCTAAAGGAATTAGCTTCATAAGTGATGTTTACTTACCTGAAAAGATAAAGAAGAAAGAATTTTTAGAATAATGAAACAGAAATCTATTACACAAGAACATCCTTCTGGATGCGCAGTAGCTTGTGTTGCTTATGTTATTGGCAATAGTTACAAAAGTGCACTTAAATTATTCAAACGTCCTGATTATGCTACCTCACTAAGAGGATATTATTGTAGGGAAATTATAAAAGCTCTAAAAAATGCAGGGCTTAAGTATAATTATTGCTATGCAAAACCATCAAAATTAAAACTTTTATTACTTGACAATATTATAGTGTTTATTGCTCGTTCAAAAAAATATCCTACAGGACATTATCTTGCTCGTCGAAATAAAAAGTGGATGAACCCTTGGATAAATTTTCCAAACATAAAGCCGGCTAAGTCAGGTTTTTCAAAAATATTGCCTGGAAAAGTTCAATGGATAATTTTTCCTTTAAGTTAATTTTTAGAAACCTTTTTAAACGATTTTCTTTTTGTTTCTTTTGTGCCCCTGTAGCTCAGCCTGGTAGAGCACACATCCAAAAGATGGCTTAAGTGGCTGTTAGCTTTTCGGATTGAAACCACGCGGTCATTTCCCTTTAAAGGAAACTGTAGGTCGGTCCAAATCCGACCGGGGGCGCATATTTTAATCAAGAAAATGAATGAAAAAACTTGGTATTATACAAACTGTTTTATGGGCCATCAAGGCACTGGCAAATTTCTTGATATAGAGATTTATCTTTATGTTGCTACTGCTTTAGAAGGTTACAAAATTATTAAAAAACTTCCATGAGTAAAAAGGACTGCTGGGGTTTCTATAAGACCGTTGTCACACCAAGAGTCTATGGACCTTGAAAAAAGAATATTAGAATAAGGAAGATTGTCTCAAGAAGTGCAAAAGAAAACAGAATTTTTTCTTATGGGGTCTATAAAGTTTCGTATACTTAACTTTATTGCACTTCTAGAATATCTTCTCTGTCCTGGCCTGTTGAAACATAGGAGATTTCTATGTCCAATATTTCTTCCAGGGACTTTATGAATATTTTAGCATTGTCAGGCAGATCTTTCCAGCTCCTTACACTCTTGGAAGTTTGCCCTTTCCACCCTTCAAACATCTTATATACTGGTTTTGCATTTTGGAGCTTGACTGCATTTGGAGGATATTCATCTGTTTTATAGCCATTATTGAAAGAATAATTTGTGCATATTGGTATTTCTTCTAGAATGTCTAGCACATCAATCTTTGTTAAAATTAGCTCTGAAAGTTCGTTAACTATTATTGCATGCTTTAAAAGCGGAACATCAAACCAACCACATCTTCTAGGCAATCCGGTCGTTGCACCAAACTCAAAACCATGTTTTCTTATTAATTCTTCAACTCCAGTAAACATTCGCGTTGGTAAAGGTGCCATCTCGGCTCTGTCCACCCTAGTTATGTAGACCTTGGCCACCCCTATTACTTCGTCTATTAGGGTGGGGCCTACTCCGGCGCCGGTACAAGCACCGCCAGCAATACAGCTTGAACTTGTTACATAAGGATATTGCCCGTGGTCTATGTCAAGACCAGTTCCTTGCGCCCCCTCAAATAAAATATTTTTTTCTTGGGTGATTAGCCTGTGGATATACATTGATGTGTTTTTTATATTATGCCTAAAAAAATCTAATACGTCTTTTATTTTTTGTAGATCTTCCGGCCTTTCAGATTTAAGTATTTCAAATCTTTTATCTTCTGAACACTCTTCGTAGCTCAATAAATCACAAATCCTTATTCCTTGCCTTAGATACTTTCTCGTATAACTTTCTTTTATTCCCTTGCCTGTGCTTTCCCCATCTTTTTTTGACAGCTCAATATCTTGTGGAATGATTACATGAGCAATATCACTTATATATAGAAAATCTCTGACATCGACATTAAATCTCTCCTTTAATTCCATTGATTCTTTATAAAGAGATTCCAAGTTGATATTGACACCATTCCCTAGTATACATCTCTTTTTTCTTAATATACCTGAAGGTACCAAATGCAAAGCAATTTTTTCACCATCAACAACTAAAGTATGGCCAGCGTTAGGACCGCCATTATAGCGGACTATTGCGTCGTAGGAATCAGACAGCCAATCTACTATTTTTCCCTTTCCTTCATCGCCGTACTGTGCGCCTACAACTATTGTCACTGTCATTAAAACCTTAGTTTATACAAAAATTTATAAACATTCTTTTTTAGGAAATATTATGGGCCCGTTGCATAGCCTGGTTAGTGCACTCGAAACCTTTGAGTTTATTAAAAACTTGAAGATTGGTGAAACTGATATGCCGGGTTAAGCTCGACTCATACATCGAGAAAATCTATAAGATTTCGATAGAGGTCGCCGGTTCAAATCCGGTCGGGCCCACTTTTAAAAATGAACTATCTATTTGTATGTACTTACAACATAAACAGAAGTGTGGCCGCGGCGGATATATTTAGAAATTTATTAAAGAAACATAAATTAAAATGCAATGTGAAATCTGCTGGAATCTCTGAAACTGCTAAAACTAGAGTAACTAAAGAACTAATAAACTGGGCAGACAAAATATATGTAATGGAAGGCCTGCATAAGGACTACCTTATAAGAATAAACCCTAACGCCGCAAATAAAATTGAAGTCTTGGGTATAGAAGATTTATATCCTGTAAATGACCCAGAATTAACAAGACTTTTAAAGGAGAAACTTGAAAATGAACTCAGAAATACCGGGAATTGAAACAAAAGCAAGAGAAATATTTAAAGAACTTGGATTAGAAGGAAAAGTAGCAATACAATCCACTATATTAAGAATACAACTCGGACCTAAATACTTACTGGAATTAGCAAAGAACCCGGAGAAAAGAGAAAAATTGATAACCGGCTTTAAGGAATATTTTAAAGATACCAAACTAAGCTATTTTATAGCCTTGGACTTAGATCCTTATACTAACGAATAGAAGAACCATTTTCTACATCTGAATCAGGGCATAATAAAGAAACCACATTATTATTGGTGTCTTCAGCAGCCAGCAACATGCCCTCGCTTTTAACACCCCTTATTATAGCAGGTTCTAGATTTGTGAAAACTATTATTTTCCTGCCAATTAAGTCTTCAGGAGCATAGTAATTCTTTATTCCGGCGACCAAGTTTATTATCTTGTCTCCAATGTCAACTTTAAGAAAATAAAGCTTATCCGCATTTGGATGACTGTCTACTTCTTTAATTTCCCCTACTTTTAAATTAAGTTTTTTCCAGTCATCGAATTTTACTGTTTCCATCTTATATAGAGTCAAGCTCTTTCTTTAAATTGAAATAAAAATCACTGTAGTCTGTGTCTTTATCATGACATTCATTTATGAATTGCTCAAAAAAGCTTGCCATCTCGTTGTTGTTCAGAAGAAGCGAGCAGTAATAGCAGTATTTAAACCTTTTTTCTACTCCTGCATGTTCAATCTCGTCAATCAACCTTTCTTTTATCTTCTCGAAATTTTTTGCCTTTGAAAATGACTTGACTGAAATATAGGTAGCTGCACGGCCTTTCTCATCCTTGAAAAAATCGCCATATTTTTCGTATATATTTTTCCTTTGCTCAAAGGGCAGCATGTCTAGATTAACGTTGTCAATGCCTTTCTGGCTTAAGAGGAGAAATATTTGCCTTTCTTCCATCGATTATATGCAAGAAAAATAAAAATATAAATGTATTTATTTCACCTTTTGGAACAAGATTGGACCTTTCTTTACCATATATTCTTTTATAAGCTCAAATTTGGCCTCTTTTATGCTATTGCAACTAACCCCGAGCTGCATATATATCTTGCTGGAAGTTTCTGGAATGAAAGGGCTTAGCAATAATGAAATTATTCTTATGCTTTCTAGCAATGAGTAAAGATGCTTTTCCTGTTCTTCTTTCTGTATTTCCCAAAGCTTCTCGTCATTAATATGCTTGTTGCATACTTTTACAAAAGCCCAGATTTCATTTATAGCATTTGTTAAATCATAAGATTCCATTAGTTCTTTTATCCCGTCTAGTTTTAAACTATCCTCAAGATTTTTTTCTATGGAATGTTTTTTTATTTTTCCATCAAAATTCTTTTCACATATTGTTAGAACTCTAGAAATTAAATTTCCTAGGTCATTTGCCAATTCATTGTTAATTCTGTTTTTTAGAGCTTCCTCCGAGAAATCTCCATCTTGACCAAAAGGTATTTCACGAATTAAATAATACCTTAAAGCATCTGCAGAATACTTCTTGGATAATTCTATTGGGTCTATTATTATATTAGCCGCTTTGCTCAACTTCTGGCCTTTTAAATTTATGAACCCATGAACTATGACTTTCGGCATATCTAGTTCTAAGGACTTAAGTATGGAAAACCATATGGCTGTGTGATGCCATACGATGTCTGGACCGATTATATGTGTGGCCGGCCAATAATTCTTATAGTCTTTATTTGGATAATCTATTGTTGTTAAGTAATTATTTAAGGCTTCTACCCAAACAAATTCCGTTAGAGTCTTATCAAAAGGCAAGGGTATGCCCCATTTGACTTCTTTTCTGCTTATACTTAAATCTGTTAACGGTTCTTTTAACCTATTTAATATTTCCTTTCTTTTTTTATCTGGCCAAATACAATCCGGATTTTTATTAATATAATCTATTAGGAAATCTTGATATTTGCTAAGCTTAAAGAAATAGCTGTCTTCTTTTATATTGTCTAAAACATTTTTATGAACCGGGCATTTTTTGTCTATTAAGTCTTTTTCAGTGTAATAAGTTTCACAATCTACACAATATGGGCCATCATAATGGCCTTTATAGATGTCTCCGTTTTTATTTAGTTTATTTAATACATACTGAGCAACTTTCTCATGCCTTGGTTCTATAGTCATTATAAAGTCATCATAAGAAATGTTTAATTCTTTACATAATTCTTTAAACCCCCCAGATATTTCTGTAACAAATTTCAAAGGTGTTTTATTATTACTTTTGGCAGCTCTTTCTATCTTTAAACCATGACAATCTGTTCCAGTGCTAAAATGCACCTTCAAACCAATTATACGATTCCATCTAGCTATTACGTCTGCACATATTTTTTCATATCCATGACCCAGATGAAATCGCGCCGATGGATAATCAATGGCAGTACTTATCTGAAAATAACCTTGTTTTGCCATAATCAAGAAGATAAATATAGTATTTTTATTAGTTTCTATTACTCTTCTAGCAGAACACTATACTTTCCATCTTTCTCGCGGCCTAATTTGTCCCAGAATTCTTTTAAAGATACATATAGTTTTTCTGCTCTTTCCAGAGTAAATTCCTTACCTAACCCCATAATAGTTGTTATGTAAAACTCTTCTGGCAGATCTTGACCAGGCAATAACTGAAAATCTACATAAGCTCTCCTGCCTTTACGATGCTGAGCAATTATTTCACGAAGGATTTTTCCATGTTCGGGGTATTTCTTTTCAAATTCTTGTATTCCAAGAGCCATGCCTTTTTGGCGATTTTCATCTTTCCAATCTAATTCTGCTTTCACTATTGAGCTTTCAGAAAATCCCTGACCATGTTTTAGCTTGTCATAAGCTTCCTGCACGGCCTCATCGTATAGTCTTTTTGATCTGTCACTTATAATTCCAGAAGGACTTGTAGTTCTTTTTAATGCTACCATAGATTCTACGATTTCTTCGAGTTTGGTTTTTATCATAATTATTGAAAGGTTAGAAAATTATAAATAGCTTTCTATAAAACTGTAAATTTGAGGCGCCAATAGTTTAGCCTGGTAGAATGAGAGCTTCCCAATTTTGGAAACAGCTTTTGACCCGGGTTCAAATCCCGGTTGGCGCATAGATATTTCCGGTAACAAAAGGAGCTTTTAAATAATTTTCTGTTGTAACGTTTTTTAATTACGGAGAAAATAGATATACATAAAATATTAAAAATTTATTTATTTAAAAATAAAAGAATTAAATTTTACCAAATATATTTCTTAGATTTGATAGATATCTGTAATAATTTTTAGTATTTTCTTTTCTCATTCTTGATAATCCTTGAGCATATTTATCTAGGACCTCTTTTCTTTTATCCTTTGTATTATATCTATCTATGCCTTGCACTAAATTCTCTATGCTATTGCCAGTTTTAACCCTTTTTTCTTTGTATTGTTTATATAGTTGATATCCAATATAGCTTGCCGCAAAGTATATTGCAATGTTTGCAACACCAAATCTTTTCTTCTTATCGCTCAGGGTTTCTAATACTTCATTTAGAATCAATGCGCCTTCTCCAGCCAACAGAAGTTTCCCTAAAGGCATATTATCATTAGCTTTATCATCAATGCTAGAACCATATGCTATTCTTGATAATCTTCCAAGACTTCTAACCAATCTTGCCATAGAATAATCTCCTAAGATGGATTATATTTTTTATATGCCACAGTGCTATGCCTGCTTAATATTCTATTTAGCCTAGTATACTCTGCTGGGTGAACATCTATTAGTTTTTTAATTTCATCCATATATTGAGACATTGCATGACCTCTTTCACCAGTATCTGCGGAAGAATCTATTTTTGATATTGCTTCTTCTAATGAACTACCCTTGCATAATCCATATTTATCTGCTAAGATTTCTGGTTCAGATTCTCTTTTTCTTTGTAATTCTTCCATACCTTCGTTAAATTCTGGATCGTTCATTCCACTATATCC
The DNA here is from genome assembly GCA_038046405.1 of Nanobdellota archaeon. Taxonomy (GTDB): domain Archaea; phylum Nanobdellota; class Nanobdellia; order SCGC-AAA011-G17; family JAGVZF01; genus JACPNH01. The sequence continues at coordinate 25,578 of JBBSWI010000008.1, forward strand.
AGCTTTCTTAGCTATGATGTCTATATCTCTAAATGCAACACCAAATCCCAATTTCTCATCATATATTTCAGCTTGTTCTGGGTACTCTTTATCGAGTTCTTCTATTCGTTTGCAAACATCTTCTGCCTCAAAATGAGATTCGTCCCCTTCTAAATTAGTGTCTATCGATTCTACTAGGACATCTCTCTTTCTTAAGTATTCTTGAAATCTAGAATCTTGAGGAAGTTGCATACTCATTGCTTCTTTTAAATTTATAGAAGAATCATTAAAAGGATCAAATACTTTTCTTTCTAATCCTGTAGACTGTCCAGAATCTGGATTTAACATAAGTCTCATGAATCTTTTTTCTCTTTTTCTTCTTTCAATATATTTAGAACCTACGTAAAAGACTCCTGCACCTACTGCTAATCCAAGAAAGAATTTTCCCCATCCGCTATTTCCTTCTGCCATATTTTTTATCAATATAGAAAATTATTTAAAACTATTCTTTGAAAAATACATTTTACATCTTTAGAAGTAGCTAAAAATTAGATACTCTTAACTTCTGGTCGCCAGTGCGGCTGGCGCAGTTTCTATCTTTTTCATTAAGGTTATTATTACTACTGTAAAAATGGGCCCGGGCAGATTCGAACTGCCGACCTCCACCTTGTAAGGGTGGCGTCATGACCGCTAGACTACGAGCCCAACGAGAATTGACCTTTATTCTATATTTTTAAACCTTTTTATTGAGACGAGACTACTAGCCGAAAATAATTATTCTGTTATCTCGCTTGCATTTCTTTTTTACTTGCAAGAATGCCTCCTTGAGCAGCTTTTCATTAATCCTTATTGTTTGACCGGATATTGTATTGTTCCAAAGAAATAGATTATTGCCGTAGCCATGTAAAAGTATGTAATCTGGAATCGACCTTACATGCAACAGAGGACCTAAATTAACCCTCAACAAGGCTATCTTGTTTTTCTTCAAGGCTTCCTTTACTTCATCAAAATTAAAGTCCCGTATTTCTACCAGGTTCTTCTTTTTTGCCTCCTCAAAATTCAGATCGGAAAAGAACTTTGTATCATAAATCTCTTTTTTCGTGAATAACTTGAATTTGTATATTCTTGGGAGCTTGTACTTAGGATCTTCTACTATAGCCTTGCAAGGAATGTTGCTGTTATGGGCCATTAATGCAGTCATGAATATACATGCCCCCCTGGTAGGCAATAAAACTATATCGCGCCAAACTTTAAATTCATTTTCACGATTTACCTTAAAACCATTATTGTAATGGTTAAGCACAAGCATTAAGGCAGAAGACAATCCAGTGAACTTTGTTGTCTGCTTGTAATTTTGCATAAATATTAACTAAGAACGAACATATTTAAAACTTTTTTATTTAGCGAAGATTATTATATTGCCCCGGCCCTTCTTTATTTTCTTCACTTTGCCTTCTGACTCTAGCTGCGTTATGATCAAAGAAATTTTTGCCTCGGAGAGCATCATTTTTTTACGCAAGTCTTTTTGGTTAATTCTTTTTTCTTCCTTTATGATTGAGTAAGCCTTTTCTAGAAACTCGTCCTTTTTTTCTTCTAAATCTGCAAGTTTTGCTTTTTCTATATAATCAACAGCCTCATGTATTTTTTCTTTGTTACGCATAGTTCTCCTAAAACTCATAATCAAATAAGCAACAACCAAGATTGATATCAATGAAAGGAAAACAAGCAGGATATTGAACTTATTATTTGTTTCTGGCTTTAGGTAATCTATTATATCTAATTCTATACCAGTTAAATTTTCATCTTCAACATGCGGGAATAGAATAAGATCTAAATTGTAATCTCCTGCCAAGTCTTTGATCAATAGATTTTCTTGTGTATATGCGATTAGCTCCTTGTTCTTCAAGTAATAGGCCTTTATTGTGTAATTCCCCGGATTTAATTTGAAGTTATAGCCAGAATCCTTCACAATGAATGATTGTTTGGGCACAGAGTTTACTTCGACTATTGAATTTGTCAGCTTGTTGAAGTTAATGTCATAGACATCTCCATGGACTGTTGCAGCCATCCCAATGTCTGAAAACACTAAAAAAAACAGGATTAATGCAGCTATTTTTCCATCCATAAAAATATGCATTGTTTATCCTTATAAAAACCTTACGACTACAAGAGAAATCAAAATGAGGCATATTCTTCCTCTTTTACCGCGAAGAATAAATATTTTCACTTGTTTAAGTCCTATAAAGTGTTTTTGCCCGTTGTTTCAGCAAATAAAGTCTCATAAAGCTTCTATAAAAGAAAATCTAAAAGTATGTTTATAAACAATTATTCCCCGAGTACTTTAAGCTCAGTTGAATTAGATAACAATAATATTAAAAATAAAAATATTCAAAATTGTTATGGAGGATAAAATGAAGCCAAAAATTATGTCAATTATTTTAGTTGCATTAATGATATTTAGCATAGTGCCATTAACTATATTTGCCCATGAGGAAGACAATGAAAATGCATTAAGCAGTAAGACAAAAGTAATCTATCTAGAAGACAATAATAAAGATGAAGATTCTTATGAGGTAAGGCCCTTATCAGAGAATCGGGAAAAAATCAGGGAGATGATGAAAGAAAGACAGAAAGAACGACTTTCCCGGGAAAAAGTTGATGACGACTCATTCAAAGAAAGACATTTCGATGAAGAGTTGAAATTAAAATACAAAGCAGAATACGAAAAGGACGATGAATCCTTTAAAGGGTCACTAATAAAAGCTGAAAGACTTAAGGCCTTGCTTGAACAAAACAAGGAAAAGATAAAGTCCTGCAGAGAAGGCAAATCAGCAGGCAATAATACGATATGCCAAGAATTAAGGCAGAAATCATTTGAGAATGCAAAACAATATTTGCTGAATAACATTGATGCATTGATAAACCATTTAAACTCACTAAAAGCGCAACTTCAAGTTTCTGAAGAATTAACCTCTGAAGAGGCTTCTGAAAGAATCACAAAAATAGACGAGTTAATAAAAGATCTAAATGAATTAAAAACCGAACTTCAAAGTGCGGATAGCAAAGATAAGGTAATAGACCTAAATAAAAAGCTGAAGGAATTATTTAAAGACATAAAAGAGCATTCTTTATTGTCTAGAGAATACATAAAATACGGAAGAATTGGCGAAATAATTGAAAGAGCAGAGCATCTTGAAGCCAAACTGGCGAGGATACAGGACCGATTTGGGCAGAACCTAACTAATAACACAGAACTTAACTCATTAATAGGCCAGTTTGAAGACAAGATAACAGATGCGAAGCAAAAGTATAACGATGCAAGGGTAAAATTCCTAGCCGCGAAAAATGCGACAAGCGCTGATGAAATACAGACTTTAGTCAAAGCTGGGCATGCATTACTAGTCGGAGCGCATAAAGACCTGAAAGATGCGCATAACCTATTGAAGGAAATTTTCAGGATTTTAAAAGGCATAGACAAGAAAATCGACTTTAATGAAGACAAATGCTGGGAAGACAGGCCATTATTCTTGCCAGGAAAAGACCTCGGCTACTTTGTATGGCAGAGCAAATGCAACGACAAAAGATTCCATATAGCTTGGAGCGGAGATACAAGAAATCAAAACTCCACAAATGCATCCTTAAAAGTCCACCACATGACCGGAACAATAACCACGAATGGCGAATTCAGAGATGTGCAATTAAGGAAATTCGAGAGAAATGACACTGCCGCGATAACAAACAAAAGCAAAATAACCTTTGATGCGTACGTGTCAACGCATTTTGACGCGATAAGCTTCAAAACAACTGGTAGTCAAGTAACTCTGGACTTATTTGTTGATGGAGAGCGTAAAACTGGCTTGGTATTCATTGGAAAGAATGCTACGAATCCAAGCACAATACCATTTACCCTTGATGCAGTAAAATCAAGCATTGAAGAAGCAAAATGCGATGCAGATGAATTTATGGTGGATGGCAATTGTACGGAAATAGCTGCAACAAACGAACCTGGCAGTGAAAACGACGATGATGACTTGGGAGAAATAATTCCAATAAGAGATTAAATTTTGGGAGTTTTCACTCCCTAATTTAAACAAAAAGTATATATAAAAGGTGGTATATTAAGATGGCAATGAAAAAAGAAATGTTTATCGCTATATTTTTTATAGCATCCCTGTTTATAGGCGGTTGCACTGGCAAGACCGATTACCAACAGCAAACACAAGATAATACGGCAGCAGATGCAGCTGATCAAGCTCCTAGTCTTATAGATGGGAATGCTGATCTAATAACTGACACTAGCGATATAGACAATATGAAAGAGCCTACAATAGACCCAAATTCACTGGGTTAATTTATTTCTTTTTTCTGTAGCTTTCATGAATGTTTGTCAATATTCTTTTCATAAAAATTTCTGAAATCAAATTGTTTATAAAGGTTTATTTTTAGGCAATTTCATGGAAAAAATCAAGGCCTTTAGATATAGAAAAAACATATCAGTCAATGATTTTGTAAGAGAGTTGGATGGCCTTGGATTTCAAGCAAGAAAGCTTGGGCAAGCAATTGATGTAATAGAATCAATGATAAAAGACAAGGACTGCAAGGTATTTCTAGGAGTAGCCGGAGCATTGGTTCCCGGAGGAATGAAAGAAATTTTAGTAGACATGATAACTTCTGGCTGGATAGACGTCCTGGTAATTACAGGCGCGAATTTAACGCATGACTTAATAGAGGACTTTGGATTCAATCATTTGATAGGGCATGAATCTATGGACGATTATAAGCTCAATAAAAAGGGGCTAGTAAGAATGTACAACACACTAATGCCAAACAAAGCCTATGAGAAACTCGAGGAATTCTTCAAGAAAAACTGGGAAGAAATAAGCAAGCAAGAAAGCATCAAGGATTTTCTGTGGGCAATAGGAAAATTGAGCCCTGGAAATGGAATATTAAAGGCCTGCTACAACAAAAAAATCCCTATATTCTGCCCTGCAATTTCAGACTCTGGAATCGGCTTGATGATGTGGAGTCAATTAGCTCAAGGCAAAAAAGCCGAGCTCAAGGCCTTAGAGGATTTAAAAGAGATACTGGACATTGCATGGACAGCTAAAAGAACTGGTGTAATATACCTTGGAGGCGGAACCCCAAAAAACTATATACAGCAGGCAATGCAATTCTCTAAAGAAGCCAATTACGGAGTGCAGATTACAATGGACAGGGCTGAATTTGGCGGCAGTTCTGGAGCAGAACTAAAAGAGGGCATCTCATGGGGAAAATTAAGCCGCAAGGCAAAGAACATCAATCTAGCATGCGATATTACAATAGCACTGCCTTTGATTTACACGGCTTTAAAGCAGCGTATTTAACACTTTTAAAAAGCTTACAAATCTTTATATATTAGTGAAACAACAATGCTATGGATTTGGAGGTGTTGGTTTATGCCTAGAAGCAATCTCAGAAAAAAGGCCAAGAAGAAGAGCAAGAAAAAATTCATGAGCAAGAAATCTTACTATGACAAAGATGAAGTTTTGGAGTATTAGCCTCTTAAGAAGGCAGGTATTATTTTCTTTTCGTTTACCGCATCAAAATTTTTTATTTCTTTATCATTTAGTGGCAGCGCAATTCTAGATACCAAAGAATTTAGTGAATAAGGGAGCCTTATAAGCCTTATATGGCCTTTGCTTACCCATGGATCTATAGGAAATTCTTTCAGTTTTTTATTGAGCAAAGACCTTTGTTTTATCGACATACCAAAGGCTTTTTTGTCTTTAACATGAACATGACAACCACGGCCTGAATACACGAGTTTTATTCGCTTGAAATTTTTAGAGAGGGTTTTTTTCATTGCTAATCCGAAATCAAGACTTTTCTTGATGCAGATTGGGCAGAACTTGTGGAAATCTTTTTTATGGAAAGGACATGAAATATTTTCAGGATCGATGTCAAAGACTAACTCTTGGCCAAGACAGTTTTTAGTGCCGATCTCGTTGCTGAAGTCCATCAACTTTATAGGCTTTCTTATGTCAATGTATTTATTCCGGTCATAATATACGTCTTCTGGAGCCAACTGAATTAATTTTTCTTTCAATTCATTATAGCTAATATCTGGCTCAAGAATTATCAATTTCTTAAGCCTTCTTCTGTCTTTTATGATATGGGTTTCAGTTCCCATATCAACAACAAAGAACTGTGGATTGTCACTAAACCATGATCTCACTTTTTTTATGGAAAACTCTTTCTCATAGAATTCTTTTCTTTCTTTCAATGAACTAGGCCTTAGCTCTGCCATCAGAAATTATATTTCTTGCTTTTTACCCATGAATTAAGATGCTTTATCATCTCGATGAGTTCTTTTTTTGATATGCCATGGCTTAAAGCGCCTTGCTCTATAGTTTCAAATGTTGACAGCCCACAGCCAACGCAATGCAATCCATATTTCAGCATTATGGGCTCTGCCAAATAAGGGAATCTGCCTATCAACTCTCCCATTGTCATGTTTTTTGTTATCTTTATCATGGCCATGTCTCTGAAATTTTATTTTTATATTTAAACTTTGCTGTTATACAAAATTCAGCAGTAGTAAGGTTTAAAAATAGTGTATAGTTTTTCCTTGTGCAGCGGAGTAGGGCAGCTAGGAGTGCCCGTCGGGCTCATAACCCGGAGGTCGTTGGTTCAAATCCAACCTCCGCTACTTATTTTTTATCTGTTCCCACTTTTTTCTAGCAGCACTTCTTTTTAGCACTCTTAATCTTCTTCTTTTGATTCTCATTCTAGTACCTTAAGAAATGCTTGTTTTATATATTTTATGGATATCAAAACTAAACGAGAAGCGCCGGAACTGCGCTAAGAATATATCCCTCAAAATAAGTGATTTTTATTGTTATGATGTATAATATTTATATACTCTATTAATATTTATATTATCTATGAACTTAAAGGATAATAAAACAAGAATATCAGAAATAAAAGAAATAATAAAAAAACATTGTGATGATAGGAACTGGACTCAATTTCATGGAGCTAAAAACCTTGCTATAGCTTTGATATGTGAGGCATCAGAAGTATTAGAGCCATTAAGATTTAAATCTGAAAAAGAGATAGAAGAGATGATGTCTAATAAAGATTTTAAGAAATCTATTGGAGAAGAGATGGCAGATGTGTTGTATTTCCTATTAAGGTTATCTCAGAAGTATGATATAGATATCAGCAGCGCATTTGAAGAAAAAATGAAGAAAAATGAGCTAAAATATCCTATAGACAGGGCAAAGGGATCAAATAAGAAGTATACGGAGTTTTAAATGAGGCTTTATGAAAATACTATAGAACAATTTAAGAGTGATGTCATAGAAAATAAGATAGCTGGTATATTAACAAAAAATTTTGAAACTTCTTTTGGTAGAAGAACAAGTAGTTCAGAAATTCATTCTTGGAGTAATTCATTGAATTTTGTCAAAAATGCATTTGATTATTCAGATCTAAAAGATGATTATGTTGTAGTAGAATACCAAATTCCTTATTCTTCAAGCAGAATTGATGTATTGCTGTTTGGAAAAGATATATCTATGAAAGAAAATGTATTGGTCATAGAATTAAAACAATGGTCAAATGAAAATGTTACAGAAAGCAAAAATGAAGGAAATGTGATTGTTAATTACGGCAGAAATAAAATAGAAACTGAACATCCCTGTTTACAGGTTCAAGGATATCACTTTTGGTTAAATGACTTTGTATCAGTTTTTGAAGAGCCTCAAAAGATTGATTTAAGTTCATGTGTTTATTGTCATAATTACTCAAGAAATACTAATGACATATTGTATTCTCCTCGTTTTAAAATTCTTATTGATAAATATCCACTATTTTCAAAAGATGATATAAAAGATCTGGGCCAATATTTAAGCAAAAGACTTAGCCAAGGTGACGGTTTAGAAGTTTTTAATCATTTTATAAAAAGCCCCATTAAACCTTCGAAGAAATTGCTAGAACATACCAAAGAGATGATAAACAAACAGCAAATATTTAATTTAATTGACGACCAAATTCCTGCATATAATGCAATAATGCACAAAGCCATGGCACTTTCTAGTTCTAAAAAGAAGTCCATAATAATCGTAAAGGGCGGTCCTGGAACTGGAAAATCGGTTATTGCTTTAGAAGTAATGGCAGAATTAATGAGAAAAGGTAAGATGGTTTACCATGCTACGGGTTCTTCTGCTTTTACAAATACTCTTAGGAATATACTTGGGGCTAGATTAAAAAGCCAATTCAAATTTTTTAACAGTTTTAGTCAACATAAAGATAATTCAGTAGACGTCTTAATCTGTGATGAGGCTCATAGAATTAGAAAAACTAGCCAGAGTAGGTATACTCCAAAAAGTCAAATAAGCGGTCTTCCGCAAATGGATGAGATAATAAAATGTGCAAAACTTTCTATATTTTTTATAGATGAAATGCAAATAGTTAGACCCACAGAAATTGGAAGTGTATCTTTAATTAAAGAATCGGGAAAAAAATTCGAAGTTGAAGATTCTGAGATATTGGAATTTGAGCTAAACACACAATTCCGATGTGGGGGGTCAAATTCTTTTTTAGTATGGGTAGAAAATGTTCTTCAAATTGGTCTTGATGAACCTTTATACTTAGACAAACAAGAAAAAATGGAGATTAAAATAGTGGATAGTCCGAATAAGCTAAAAAAAATGATAGATGATAAAAATAAAGAAAAGAAAAATTCTGCAAGAATTGTAGCAGGATTTTGCTGGCCATGGAGTCAGCCCAAAGAAGATGGAACCTTAGTCAAAGATGTAAAAATAGGAGATTTTGAAATGCCTTGGGAGAATAAAAATGATTTCTGGAAGTGGGCTACTGATGATTCTGGAATGGAACAAGTTGGAACAGTTTATACATCACAAGGATTTGAATTTGATTACATTGGAATAATCTTTGGAAATGACCTAATTTTTGATAAAAAAATAGACACATGGATTGCAAAACCAGAGAACTCTTATGATCAAATGGTAAAAACGAATAATACTAATTTTATTGAACACTTAAAGAATATTTATAGAGTGTTATTAACTCGTGCACACAAAGGATGTTATGTTTATTTTATGGACAAAGATACTGAAGAATATTTCAAGAGCAGAATACGAAGAAATTAACGATAAAACGAAACTCCAGCAAATGAAACAAAATTTATGATATTAAAGTTAAAAATTCCTTCCTGCTAGAACTCCATTTGTATTCTTAGTTCAACAAGTCCAAGAGTTAGCTTGCTTATCATCATTAGATGCCTCATTATGCTACGCGATTCTCCGGAGAATTCATCCTTAATATTGAAATGCGTCTCATAAACCTCAAAATCTTTTTTTCCGAATTCTATACTTTGCTCTCTACTAAATGAATAATACATCTTGTAGTATATCTCAAAATGTTCTCTAACAAGCTTCGCTAAACGAGCCGTTTTCTTGATGCTTTTTTTGGAAAGGGCTATATGTTTTCCTATATACTTAAACTCGTCTCCTAATGTTTCAAGGATGAACAAACTCGAGAAGATTAAAGATTTCTTCTGTTCTGGGAAGTCTGTGTCTATTCTATTTAATATTCTAGCGCAATAATCTACAAATTTATCTATATTAAGATCTATTGTATGCAGTTCTTTGCATAGACTTGGATTGGATATTTCATCATATTCTATCGCTCGGATAGTCCTGTCGAATAATTGAAGTGTAACAAGAAAAATCCTTCTTAATAATCTGTCAAACTCTTTTTGGGATACCTCTGCCATCTCCTGTATTAGATAGTATCCTCTGCCAGATTCTATTATTTCCATCCCTATGAATCTATTTGTCATCTCTTGGAGCATCGTTATTGCTGGTTTTGGAGGAATTTTTTCACCAAGCTTTGCGTAATCAAACTGTGTCGTATAATAGTGATAAGGATCTTGATACTCTTTTTTTTCTATATCATATATTATCTTTATTTCATCGCATCCGGACCTATATGCAGATTGAAAATATCTCCATAATAACGGGATTGTAAAGTCTCTTATGTCTATCTCACAGCTTTTATTTTCATTATGGTGCGGGCTATTAATCACTAGTGTGTTTTCTTTTTCAGAAATATCAATATCATCACCAGATTTTATATTAAGTTTTTTTGCCCAGCTAGAAGGCAATGTCAAAGTTAGTGTATTATGGCCTTGTTTGATGATTTTTCGTTTCATGGAGACCCCACTTATTATCGGAATATCTTATTTATATAGAAATATATATGTAATTAGCCATATATATATCTTTGGAATGTATTCACTAGTGAAGATAGTCCGGTATATTCTGTCAGAGAAATATATTGACAAAGTATAAACGACTTCTAGACTTAATATATAATATGTTTGAGTGTCTTAATAAACTAGGCGAACTCTTGGAAAAAGAAAAACCCCCCAATGACTACGGGCATCAACTCCTAAGAGATCATATGTATAGGATACGAGGCATATTAGCTGGCAAAAATCCACCCCCCTATGAACTAGAGATTCAGACTACTGGCGCTTGTAATCTCAATTGCAGCCATTGTTTTGGACGATATTATAAAAGAATTGGGCATTCTATGACTTTAGATGAGCTTACACTAATAGCTTCGAGAGTTGCAGATTTCAAGGAAGACGGCTATCAAATAGATACTATAAAATTTTGTGGAACAACTGGAGAACCTTTAGTTAATCCAGTAACACTTGATGGTATCAGAATCTTTAAATGTATGGATAGAAAAGTAATACTATATACAAACGGGCTTTTATTAGGAAAGATGCATGATGATCTTCATTATTATGATATTGTGGCCAAAGCAGATAAAGTAAATATAAGCTTAGATGCAGATTCAGAAGAAACATTTCTAAAAATAAAAGGCCGCAGTGGTTTTAATAAAATAATCAGTAATATTGAACATCTGGTTAATGTAAGAACTGATAATCACAAGATTGTCACTAGTTATGTTGTAAATAAACATAATTATACTGGAATATTGCCCTTTGCCAGAAATCTAAGAAGCATTGGAGTAGATGAAATATGGTACAGAGTAGATTTCACAGATCTGAAGAGTATAAAAGCATTGTCTAAGGAGATAAGCACTGATCTTAAGAAAGCCGTTGAGTTGTCTACTGAAAAATGTTCTATAGTTTCAGTTTATTCAGAAGATGATATAAAAGGAGAAGATGATGCCTTTAACTCATATGGAAAGAAATGTTATAACCAGTGTTTCTGGGCCTGTGTAGGCCCAAACTGTGAGCTATATGCCTGCGGGCATAGGACTCATGGCGGTGTTAAGTCATTTGGAAGCCTATTAGACCATTCATTTAAAGAAGTATGGAACAGTAAAAAAAGATTAAAGTCTTTAAGTAAACTGCCAGATAAACATTGCAGATTTTGTTCTCCCTCATCTCGCTGGAGAAATATTTATATGAATTTTTTCTCTAAACTTTGATTTTTGTAGAATCTTTTATATGTTTGACAAGATAGATTCTTGTCTATCTTCTAACTTCAAATATTTTCTGACTTATTATATCCATTTTAATTTTTATATATGGATAAATCCTAAGATGAAAATATAAAGAAAAAATAGATATTCTGTGTTATACCTTTTCAAATAAGACGCCGGAACTGGGATGTTAAACTAGTTCTTTAATAAGTTTTATAAATTATGTTTACCTATTATTTTTATGGATATCAATAGAAGAAACAAGAAAGCTGCCTTATCTAGATGGAAGAAAATTCAGAACAAAGAAAGAGTCGAAATGCAAAGGTCAATTAGGAATAATATTAATCTGAAAGCAAGGATATGTGGTTATCTTGCTGGAGATGGTTCCGTTATAATCAGAAAAGATAATGGAAATAATTTACATCATATCATAAAATTTTCTCCAGATCATGAATCTTTAATCAAACCTTTCGTGCAAGCTTTTAAAATCCTTTATAAAAAAATCCTAAAATCACTAAGTATGCTAATTATTATGGATTGTCTTATTATTCAAAAACAGCAGCCCAAGATTTATTAAATACAACAAAGTTTGGTGTTTTAAGGTGGAGAGTTCCCTTTAAAATTTTAAAAACAAAAGAAGCTAAAGCAGAATGGTTAAGGGCATTCTTTGATAGTGAATGTTATGTTAACAAAAGTTCTATAAAAATTCAATGTGTGAGTAAAAATGGAATTATGGGCATTAAAAAATTATTGTAAGACTTTGGTATAAATGGAAGAAAATATGTTTATATCCCAAAGAATAAAAGATGGAATGCTGTTCACATCTTATTTATCAATAAAAAAGTAGAAAGGATTAAGTTTTTAAATGAAGTTGGTTTCAATCATTTAGTTAAATTAAAAAAACTAAAATCATATGCCGTAGTCGCCTAACCTGGTATGGCACTAATCTTTAAACAAGAAGTGTAGGCCTGGAAACAGAATTACTAGGAAGCTAGATCCGTAAGGATGTCCCGGTTCAAATCCGGGCTGCGGCGCTTATTTTTTATGGATTAAATTTGGATAAGTCTAGTATTCTATAGTGCATAATAAACTGATAGGTAGTATGTTTATTAGTCTGCATCATAATCCATGAGAATTGTGAGATGTAGGAATTGTTTTAATTGTACAGTTTAGAGTATATTATGGGTATTATGTGTAAACCCAACCTTTTCAAAGCTTTTAAATATCTTTATGATTTCATATATTGCATGGAAGAAATTTTAGAGTGCCCAACTTGCAAGTCAAGAGATATTTCTTTGGTTCCTGACCAAGCTGCCAAATTTATATACAAATGCAAGAGCTGCAATTATTCTGGAACAAGGGTTATTAAACTTGACAAATTAGAGGAAGAAAAAAGAAGATTGATGTCTATGACAATGTCTAAGGGAACTAAAAGAGAAATAGAAGAAGCTATAAGAAGAAAAAAGAGCGGTGTAAAATGACATTCTGCCATAAATGCGGTAAAAGATCGGGCAAAGAGGATTTAGTCTGTGTAAATTGCGGAGCCCATTTAAGAAGAAGGTCAAAAAAAACAAATTATACCCCAATTGTAATAAGGGCTATCTTACTTATTGCTTTGGTTTTGTTTTTTATGTATCTTATAAACAAATACTGGGGTACTTAAGAATAAGCTTATTTTTCAATCATTTCTATTTCTATAGAGACGCCTTCTGGGATAGGGACCCTCATAACCAATCTCAAAGCTCTCTCGTCAACTCCAAGGTCAATCAATCTTTTATGAATGCGCATCTCGAATCTGTCAAAAGAAGCCTTCCCCTCGCCATCAGGGCTTTTTCTCGTGGTTATCTTTAATCTTTTAGTCGGCAATGGAATAGGGCCATGAATTGCCACGCCAGTCTTGTCAGCAATTTCTTTTATAGAACTGCATATCTGATTCAATTTGTCTATTTCCGCAGCCGCCAGGTTAATACGAGCCCTTTGCATAACTGTAAATGAAAAATTATGCTTTATAAAGGTTACTAATAAACTCATTTTTAGAATTCAAAAAGTTTATAATTCTTGGAAATACTTTTCTTTCATGCCACGGTATGTAAGAAGGGTAACTATTGTAAAGATTGAAAAGCCATCCAAGCTTACAATAAACGAGGAAATTCAATGGTTTTCGAACAGCCTCGGATTATTTGGTGAAAGAGACAAAGAAAAATCGAAATTCAGAATTTTCCTTGAACTATTGAAATCTGCTAAGCTGAAAAAAGGGTTAAGCACTGAACAGCTGGCTGAAAAAACCAGCCTGACTAGGGCTACAGTAATACACCATCTTAATTTTCTTGTAGACCAGGGGTTAGTGATATTTAAGGAAGGCCGGTATTACCTAAGAGTGCAGAATCTGGAGAATTTGGTTAGCATACTTCATAATGAGGTGGGGGACATGTTTGATGAGCTGTCTAGAATAGCAGAACAAATAGACAAAGAACTGGGATTAAAATGATTATTCTTTTTTTTCTTGGATAGGCTCTTCTTTTGCTTTTTCCTTGCTGCCTTTTACAAAAGCCTTAGTCCATTTGAAGAATACAGGCTTTCTTCTTAGTTTGACCATGTTCTTTTCGCACTTATTGGAGCAGAAATTCAATATCTTTCCCGATTTAAGTACTAACATCTTACCGGTTCCTTTTGAAATATTGTTTTTGCAAAAACTACAGGTTGCCATTTTATCTTTTCTTCTGGGTTAGTCTGCGAGCTTCGATTTCTGTCTCACGAAGCATTAAAAAATCGCCTTCTTTTATAGGACCTTTGCAATTCCTTCTTATTATCTTTCCAGAGTCTCGGCCTTCTAGAATCTTGACACGAACTTGGGTTACTTCACCTCTTGCTCCTGTACGGCCGATTATTCCTTCTACTCTCGCCGGAAAGGTCTTGCTGAATATAGATTTTTCATGCTGCTTTTCTACAGTCTTTATTTCTTTTATAGGCTGAGAAGAGTTTTCCATTTTTACTTGCTTAGCTCTTTGATTAAGTCTTTAGAATCGCCTTCTTTTATTATAGCAACAGCTGTTGTAGGAACACTCAAGCCTGCGCTTAATCCGAGGTCTTGCCTGCTTGGCACTGGAATCAGAGCAACATTCTTTTCCTTGCAAAGCATAGGAAGATGCAATATAATTTCCTTAGGATTCACATCAGTAGCAACAACTACCAGCTTAGCTTGAGACTTTTCAACGGCTTTAGTGACCTCATTTATACCCTTCTTTATCTTTCCGGTTTTCTTTGCTATTTCTATGGCTTCTAAAGCCCTCTTAGTTTCTTCTTTTGAAAGTTCCTTGAAATCCATTTTAACCTCCTAAATAATCATAGGTTAATCTTCTTGAAAAATAAGTCTTTATAAAGGTTTTGGAAACTTAAAGAAGTTTTTTATATAACTACCTTCTGAATTTTTAATCATGGGAGTCCAGCTTGGGAAATTAATACCGAAGCACGAGATAAAGATAGAAGCATTGAATGGGAAGACTGTTGCGATTGATGCTTCTAATATGTTGTATCAATTCTTAAGCTCAATAAGGCAGCAGGATGGAACTCCGCTTAAGGATTCTAATGGAAATGTAACTAGCCATCTTGTTGGGTTAAGCTCAAGAATTCCAAAGCTGATGAGCCAGGGACTGAAGATTTGCTTTGTTCTTGATGGAAAAAGCCCGGAATTGAAATTAAAGGAGCGGGAAGAGAGAGAAGAAAGAAAATTAATTGCAGAAGAAAAACTAAAGAAAGCAAAAGAACTTGAAGATACTGAATTAATGTATAAGTACAGCATGCAGACAACTAGGCTTGATAAGGAAATGATTAAAGAAACAAAAGAACTTATTGAAGCTTTAGGACTGCCAGTAATACAGGCTCCAAGCGAGGCAGAGGCACAAGCATCATTTATGACTACTAAAGATGTTTATGCCATAGTGAGCCAGGACTATGATAGTTTGTTGTTTGGTGCCCAAAAGATAGTAAGGAATCTGACTATATCACAAAGAAAAAGACTCCCTAATGGAAGTTCTGTTTCAATAAAGCCAGAAATAATCTATCTTGAGGAGGCATTAAAGACTCTTGAACTAAATCAAGACCAGTTAATTATTGCAGGAATTTTAATTGGAACTGACTTCAACAACAAAGGAGTTAAGGGAATAGGCCCGAAAAATGCAATCAAGCTCGTCAAGACAAACAAAGATTATAGTAAAATGTTCAAAAGCCTGAATGCGGACTTTGACTGGAAAGAAATCTACGATGTATTCAAGAAAATGCCTGTAATGAAAGATTACAATCTCAAATGGGCTGGAATCAATGAAGACAAGATAAGAGAATTGCTGATAGAGAAGCATGACTTCAGCAAGGAAAGAGTAGACAAGATTTTCGAGACTCTTGGGAGAAAGACTGGACAGTCAGGATTGGACAAGTGGTTTTAAGGAGAGACATTAAGCTTCTGTATGTACTCAGTAACTTCTGCGTCTAAAGAAGAAATGGCGTCATAATATGTTTTCAGCTCACGTCTTAGCCCTGAAATCTCATTATTCTTTAGCGAATCTGAGTTCATCAATGTTATCTCTCTTCCGAGATTTTGCATCATACTATCAATATATTGAAACACAGAATCCGGATTACTTAACAAGGCCTTCTTCAAATTCTCTGCTAGGCGAATATCTTCATCATTTAATTGTTTAAGCATTTTTATGTTTTTGCTACGATTGCCTTTTATCAATTCAATTACGTTTAATATTGTAGCGCGCATATTATTCCTCATTTTGAGTATGTCATTAAACCTGCTTTGAATATCATGATTATTTGTGGTTTTTACTATATAGTCAACTTCTGCTTTAAGCTCGTTGAATATTTTCTTCGTTGTATTTATTTCTTGCTGCAATGCCGCATCAAGAAACTTTATCTCTGAAGCATTTAGCCTGGTTTCGTCAAGTATTCTTTGCCTTTCTATAGACAAACCACTATAAAATCTTTTTATGAGTTCATCGAGCCGGCTTGATGCCTGCTTAAATTTCTCATTCAACTCCTGGCCCCTTGCAAGAACCTCTGGATTTTTGCTCCTGAATTTAATGATAATTTCTGATCTTATACTTGCTAAGGCCCTGATGTTAGTCAATAGTTCCATCCTTTCCCTGGCATTTTTTAATTCTGCAACATTCAATGCTCTTAGCTGGTCATCTACATTATTTATTAATGTGTCCAGTTTTTTAGATTCTTCATCAATTTGTTTTAGTTTTTGAGCATCTCTCCAAGCAGCTCCTTTTTTCTTAGCCCATTTACCGCCTTTCCATAAACCACCGGCTGCCTTTCCGAGACCCTTTCCTGCAGCACCGGCAGCACCAAGGCCATAACCAAGCATTTTACCAGTTCCTTCGGAAAATTCACCGATATCTTCACTGCCTTTAACAAACTTCATGGCAGCGCCTATAAGCTTGATTATCCCAATTATAATAAAAGCGATTGCTATAAGTTGGAACCATCCCCAGATAAAACCTAAAGCTTGCCTATCAGCATCACTAAGCCAGAACACTGAAACTATGTATGTAAGAATATATGCTGCCATAAATCCTGTAAAGTTCTTTTTTTCCTGCCCTCTGAAAATTGAGAATGCCAGAGCTGCGAAAATTAATAGCAAGACTATCCCCCATACAGGACCTAATGCGCCTATTCTTATGCCTCTTTGCCACTCAAAAAATGAAACTCCGAATGCAATTAGAATTCCTAGTCCAGTAGCAGCCTTGTCATCTATCTTTGGGCCGCTTGAACTTAAAAATTTTTTACATAACGGGATAAATATTATCAAGAACAAAACAAAATCTATCAAATATCCAAATTCTTCGTAAATCTGTCCGGGATTTGCAAGGCCCAATGGCCTTAGAGTGTCTGCGATTAAATTGCCACTATTTGACGTTGGTATGATGCTCGCGGCCAAGCTGAATTTTAGTGTTAATAAAACTAGCAATATAATAAAAAGCCCTCTTTTTTCCATTTTTATCAAGCAAAAATAGGGCTATGAGATTTATAAATGTTTTGAAAAGATTTAAATATAAAACAAGATACTTTTTTTTGCATGCGGAAAAAGAGGTCCAGATCTAATTTTAAAAATTTGATGAAAGAAGAAAAGACTATTGAACAACTAGAGAAGGCACAACTCAAAAAACTTGCTCAAGAAGATGCAAAACTGAACAGACTTGAAAAAGAAGAACAATCTATAGAAAGGCTAACAAAAAGAGAGATTCAAGATATTAATGATTTAAAAAAGATAGAAGACCAAATTAAAAGATCTGTCACAAAACACCCGCTGAAAAAAATAACAACAAGAGACATGGCTCGTGGCTTGATAGGAAGCTTTTTTGGAATAGTTGCGCATTTCGCCTTTATTGAAGGGGCGGATGCGGCTGAAAGATTCAACATTACAATATTTAGGGCGACATTACTGCTGATTACAGCTTTTTTAATAGGGACAATATTTTTGTATGCTACCGGTTACAGAAAAATAAAAGATGCTAAATTAGTTTCAATATTGCCAATAAGGATTTTTGTCATGTTTGGAATATCAATCCTTTCCATAGTAAGTGTTCTGGCGCTATTCGGCATTATAAATTCGCATTCGAGCTTTTCTTTAGTTTACAGACAAATAGCAGTAATCTCAATACCATCAATTATTGGGGCAATAACAGCAGACTTGATAGGCGACAAGAATGAATAATATTAATATAAGACATTTGATTTCAAAGAAATTAGAATTTATGAACTTGTTTACAAATATATTAGCCAACTTTAGAATCTATCTTGCAGCAAACAATGAAATAGGCAAAGAAGAATTAAGCGGAGCCCATTCTGCTTTAGAAGGCTTTAAAGTTATAAACCGGAATTTGATAAAGAGTTTTAGTAGCAGCAGAACAATAATATCTTTACTTAATGAAGAAAAGATATTTCTTTTAAGGATAGACCAAGAGATTAGCAGAATATGGATGATCCAAGAACAAGGAAATTTTGCATTATTGCCAAGCCATTTATCCGAAATAAATTCTTTGTTTAACGGATTCATAAAAAAAGCCGAAGAATCAACTAGACTAATCAATAGTTTAATCAAACAATAAAGTTTATATACATACTAATTTTTTATTGTAGAGATGGCAGATTTAATTATACTTCCAGCAATTGTACTTGGCTTGCTGATAGGATTTTATGAACTTATTCTGGTTCATAAGGATGAAAATTTCCGCGGTAGTCATTGGTTTGGCCATGGGCTGCATGCAGGTTTCTTTGCAGTATTATTTACATTTGCTTCAATGAATGTCGATTACATTGTTGAATTAGTTCCTTTCTTTGGGAGTATAAGCCTGTTCAGCATTTCAACCGCTTTATTGATAAGGATTATAATCGGAATAATTGCCATATTAAAAATACAGGCTGCATCTGCTGTTGTAAGAGGCGGCGGAGGAGTTGCTGCTAGAGGATTAAAAGAGCATTTCACCCATACCTTTATTATAGCATTCCTTATAGTGGTTGTTCCATACATTTATCCTTTCATAGAACCCTTATTTCCCGCATTCTTGAAATAAAAAATTTAATATATACAAACTTAAATCAAAATCTTATGCTTACTAAGAAAGAAATAGATTTAATACCAAAAAGCTTCGATGTTATAGGGGATATTTTAGTATTCACGGATTTCCCAGAAAAACTGATAAAGAAGGAGAAGGAAGTAGGAAATTACATTCTTAAAAAATTAAAAAATGTCAAGGTAGTTGCGAAAAGAACAAAGAATTTCTCAGGAACTTTCAGGACAGCGAAATTAAAAATCATTGCCGGAGAGAAAAGAAAGGAAACAGTGCATAGGGAAAATAACTGCATTTTTAAGCTGAATGTTGAAACGTGCTATTTTAGCTCTAGGCTTGGAAATGAGAGACTAAGAATAGCCAGACAGGTCAAGAAAAATGAAATTGTTCTCACTATGTTTTCTGGTGTTGCTGCTTATCCAATAACATTGAGCAAACTGACTAAATCAGAAGAGATTTATGGCATTGAAATAAATCCAAGCGCACATAAATATGCCCAAGAAAACTTAATCCTCAACAAAATAAAAAATATCAAATTGATTAAAGGCGATGTCAGGAAAGTTATGCCGAAGATGAAGATAAAATTTGACAGAATATTAATGCCATTGCCGAAGGATGCAGGCAAGTTTCTTGACTTAGCATTTTCAAAGATAAAAAAGAAGGGCATAATACATTTTTATTACTTTTTAAGAGAAGATGAAATTCCCGAAATTGGCATTAAGAAAATAAAAGAACAGAAAAAGAAATTCAAATTATTAAGAGTTGTAAGATGCGGGCAGATAGCCCCCAGAAAATACAGGGTATGCTTTGATATTAAAGTGTTATAGGCCAAGACTAACTAGCTCTTTCTTCTTTATGAATACAGCACTCGGAGTTTCTCCGCCGTGCCAGCTCATTCTTGGGCGAATTCTTATTGGATATATCCTTTCGGAATTATCATCTAGAATGATTGCAGAGCCTTTCAGTGAAGGCAACAAATTAAGATATTTCTGTATATCTGAAGTTAAGTAACTCTGGGACATTGCATTTAATGCCTCTACATCTCTTTTGGCCGTTAATCTATGGCTGATTACAATATCGGTTTGTGTTATAACATCACGATGAATTTCTCCAGGCTGTTGCGTTGCCAGAATTAATGAAATCCCTGGCTGTCTTCCCTCTCTTAGCAACTGAACTAAAGCATCGGTTGCAGGAGTTTTCCTGTCCCTAGGTAAAAATTCATGCGCTTCATCAATCATAAACCAAACCAAAGGCATCTCTTTTTTTTCTTGCTCTTCTTCAAGGAATAATGTCGAGCTTTTTTCTATATCACTCAATTCCTCTATCTTTCTAGCCTTAATCCTGTCATTAAGGAGTTTTTTTGATATTATTGAGATAACAAGGCTTTTAATATTAGAACCGCCTGACAAATGAGTGTAGGTACTTAAGTCAATAATAGAAACTTTTCCGGGCTTTACTATTTCGTTTATTTCAGTTCCGCCCTTGTCAAATAAACCCCAAGCTTTTACCGAGTTAAACCGGTTTTCTGTTGCGTTTTTTGTGTTTTCATCTGACTTCTTGTCTTTTTTTATTGCATTCGTTATATCATCAATGTCATATTTTTCCTTTATGTTTGAAAGAGAGCGTTCAATCAGAATTCCAATATTGCTGGTTATTTCTATGCCAAATACATTGCACCAGTCTTCTGCATTTAATTCAGATGTTTTTATTGTAAATGGAATGTCTACTGGAATATTGTATTTTTTGAAATCTTTGAAATAGCCAGAAGGACAGTAAATTGAAACGTCAAATGTTCTTGTTTTCAAGTGCCATTCATTAAGCAAATCTTCTTCTCTTTTGTTTGGAAATTTCATTGTCCAGAAAATACCCATAGTGTCAAAAATAACAATGCACAATTGTTCTGCAATCTCTTTCGGAAGCATTGACATTTCTTCTGCTATTACGCCGATTGAACTGGACTTTCCACTTCCACGTTTACCACTTACCAAAATTATATGCGGTCGAGCTACATCTAAAAAAACAGGATTACTCAAAGAAGTGGTCTGACCCATCTTGATGTACTGTTTTCCTATGAAAACAAGGCCCTTATCACTCATATTTTTTTTATCGGACTCGTCTCTGCCCACAATAATCGGATTTGTCATTCGCAAACATACTTTTATAAATTTATATCTTTTTCTATTTTTGATGGAAGAAAATACAAGCCCTAATACTAACATACAGCAAACTTCTCAACCTTTAAAGAAGAAAAAAGTGAAATGGGGCAGAGTTTCTATTGTTTTAGCGGTTCTTTTGCTTATTATATTGATTGTTCCATTTAATAGTACAAATCTTGGGCAGAAATTATTGAACAGCATTACAGGGAACGTTGTTGGAAGCGATGTAGTAGCAATAGTAGTCAATGAGAAGATTACCACAAAAGAACTTGACAAGGAATTTAATGCATTAAGCTCACAACTCCAGTCTTATTACACAAAAGAACTGCTTTTGAGGGAATTAATAGATGAAAAATTAATACTTAATGAAGCAAATAAGCAGAAGATGACTGTTACAGACCAAGAGCTTGATGAGATATTAAGCGCTGCCGAGCAGAATTTTCCTCCAGGAGTTGCACTAGAAGACATAGCAAAAAACCAGGGCTTTACACTTCAGGAATACAAAGACAAAATAAAAACACAGATTTTGATAAAGAAATTCATGGACCAAAATGTAATTGTAAAGAACGTGGGCGAGGAAGAGGCAAGAACTTTCTTTGATGGAAACAAAGATAAATTAGCTACCCCCGTGACAGTTAATGCAAGCCATATATTAGTTGCTGCAAAAGAAGAAGCAGATTCGATAGAAACAGAGTTGAAAAATGGAAAGAAGTTTGAGGACCTTGCAAGAGAAAAATCTATTGATCCCGGAAGCAAGGATAAAGGCGGAAATCTTGGATTCTTCCCGAAGGGAGCAATGGTCAAGGAATTTGAGGATGTAGCCCTTTCATTAAAAATCGGAGAAATATCTGATCCTGTAAAAAGCCAGTTCGGATACCATATAATAAGGGTTGAAAGCAAGAAAGAAGCAAGCGAAGCCAACTTTGATGAAATAAAAGACAAAATAATACAATACCTTCAAACATCCGAAAATCAACAAAAGCTACGGGAATTTAGGGACAGACTTTATAACGATGCGTTAAGATCTGGAAAAGTAAAAATCCTCTACAAAGACACTACAGCATTAAATTCCTAAATTCATAAAATTTATAAACTAATTTTAGGCAAAACAAATTGATTTTAAGGAGCAATATGAGCAATCAACTGAAAACAGTATTGTTACTGGGTTTATTGACAGGAATACTTCTTGGACTTGGATTTTTAATAGGCGGCAGGACAGGACTAACAATAGCATTCATAATATCACTGGCAATAAATTTCATTACATACTGGTTTAGCGGAAATATAGCTTTGTTTATGTACCGAGCGAAAGAAGCTGACAAAGACAAGCACAAAAAACTTTATTCTCTTGTTAACGAAGTTTCGAAGAAAGCAGGCATTACAATGCCTAAAGTGTACTTTATCAATAAGGAATATGCGAATGCATTCGCTACGGGGAGAAATCCCAGCAATTCATATGTTGTTTTCACGCAAGGGATATTAAGCCTGCTTAATGAGGACGAGCTAAAGGGCTAATAGCACATGAGTTAAGCCACATAAAGAATAGGGACATATTAGTTGCGTCTATAGCTGCAGTGATTGCAGGCACTATTTCATACATAGCAGCGATAGGAAGATTCAGCATATTATTCGGAGGAAGAGATGACGACAACGGCAGCATACTGGGAAGCTTGCTGCTGCTGATATTAACTCCCATTATAGCGATGTTCATTCAACTGGCAATTTCAAGAACCAGGGAATACATTGCTGATTCAAGCGCAGCAAGAACATTGAATAGTTCAAAGGGCTTAGCAAGTGCATTATACAAACTGGAGCATTCTGACAAGAGGGAGTTTAGCGGAAATGTAGCGGGGGCGTCATTGTTTATAGTGAATCCACTGTCAGGAAAAATGCTATTAAAACTATTTTCTACACACCCACCAATGGAAGAAAGAATTAATAGATTGAATAATCTTAATCTCTCGCTTAGATACTAATAGTATTAATAGATTAATCGCTTAATACAGAGTTATTGAAACGTCCTGGACATTTTGCAGGTATAGCACAGACGTTAATACAAGAGTGCATTTTATTGGTGTTGGGCTTATCGAATTGGTGATATTCACCTTGAAATTGTATGTTGCATAATTTGCCTGGCTGATTCTGCTGTTTATGCCATCAACTTTTTCAAGGCCGTCATTGAAGAAGTCCCTGAATATTGTGCCGTAATATGTATCGTAGTCATTCAAGGCTATTTTTGTATCGTCGCGCTTGCACACAAAACCTGAGGTTACAATGTCTGTTGTTTGCTCTCCTATATTTGAAATGAAAGTCTGTATTGATGAAACGCCCTTCATCCTGAATACATTAGGACCGGTTTGCTCGCAGTTTTGATCAGCACATGAATATGAAAATTGATCATCTGTTTTTGTTGATTGGTCTTTATGCACAACTAGCTTTGGAGGGCATTTCAAGCCACAGTCCTTTCCGCAGTTTGTTTCATATGAAGTAAGATTGCATTCATACTCGCTTATTTCGCATTTGTTATTTCCGCAGCAGTTTGCCGTTAATTCATGGACGCAGGAATTTGTAGCTGGATTAAATGAGTCTATCGTACATTCATTTGCGTCATCACAGTTTTGCGTTACATTTTTTATCTGGCAGAAATCAGTATTGGCGCAGTCCGCACAGGCGCAACTTTCTGTCTTGTCACAAAAACCGTCCCCGCAGATAGTTGTCTGCTGAGTGCAAGAAGCTATAAAAATTATTGCAAATATAAAAATGCCAAGAATAATTATTTTTTTCATCAAGACTGTAATATTTGACTAGTATATAAAATGTTTCCTAATTCAAATTTTTACTGGCATATTTGTCGGAATAAAGGCAGTTACAACTGTAGCAAGTGGAGATTTAGTCAAAGCTGTAAAACTAACAGCTGGAATGATGTAAATCTTAGGAGAAAACTAAGATTTGAATAAATAAGTTAACTACTTCGATGACTACTATTTTACTTACGTGTTTTAGGTTCATCAATGGGAGAAGCTTTTACATAAGGATTTGTTGGATCACTTAAATGAGGTTGTTCTACTTTAAAGAAATCCTCGCTTACTGCACGCAACATATTTTCTCTTTCTTGGTAGAAAACAACATTCCATTGATTTAACAATTTTGTAAGGCATTTTCCATCTTCAGAAATTTGAATATTATGAGGTGTATTGTATGGCAACTTTCTCTTTATACCACCAAATCTTATTGTATATGGCAACATGTCTCTCGCATATTTTTGAGCAGCTTCCTCTAATGCCATAGGTAATGGAACAAACCCAAGTTTATCGCTCTTTCTAAAGTAAGGATTTGATTCATTGCCACTATGTACGGGCGTAACTAATCTTGTTGAAGTTCCTATTAAAGGATGAACAATGCGGCTATTAACGCCTTCAATTTCATTTAAAGCACCATTGACTTCACATGCAAGAACATAAGGATTATCAGCTAAAAAGTTTTCAACAGCATGGACTATTTTCCTGTAATTTTCATCTAACAATCCCTCATAATGCGCATAAGCATCGCGACCAACAGGAAATCCGTAAGAAGCTTCCTTAAATTCAGTGCCTTTATTCCAATCTTTATGTAATATTAAATTCTCGTTTCTAAGGATATCAACAAGGTTCATTTCTATTGTTAAAGTTACTATAACTTTCCCCCATTAAACTATATACTAGATTATATATGTTCTATTTATAAATTTAACGGAGGCACAAAAATGTACGAAATATCACAAGAGCTAAAATATAAAGAAAAAATAGATAGGCTTAATTTTTTTGAGTGAGGGTGCCAGGATTTGAACCTGGGTCTTCTGGTCCCAAACCAGAAAGGATAGCCAAGCTACCCCACACCCCCTTAAGGTAGAAAGCACTTCCAGTTGTTTATAAAACTTTTTATACAATATTAAGAAACCAATAAAACACCAATAAACATTATCGCTATTGCTATTACTTTATGAAATATTATTCCTTTTTGTATGTCTTCTTCTAAATGTTTAGTCAAGAAGAAAGTTATTATAACAGTGAATAATAACACAAAGAAGGGTTGGATAGATGAAATCGCATTGACTAATGTTACAGAACCTACAGCATAGGCCGCTATAATGAGGATGCCTCCAGACATATTAAATGATTCAGTAGCTAGGTCTGCTGCTATAACCTTAGAACCATAGGTCTTTATAACATTAATAAAATCTTTTGTATATAGCAAGATAATAGGCATTGTAAATATAAATCCTCCAATTCTTGAATATGCAAATACAGTCTTTACATCGCTATAGCTTAAAACATATTTTTGCAAAATACCCATTACTGCTAAAAAGAAGGTCCCGAGAATCATATACCAGAAGCCTTTTACAATTTTTATGTCTCTGATACTTCTAGTAGACATTAATATAGCCCCAATTACTAAGAGCACTATCCCGACGTAATTCAACGGCTTTAATCTTTCATGCAGGAATATGGCTGCTAATATCAAAGTAAACAAAGGAGATATGTAGAATAAGGCTACAACTCTTGATACCTCTTCAATTTTAATCGCTTTTAGATAGAAGAAAATAACGGACATTGATAATACTCCCGATACTATGGCCAGTGTAATATTCAGAGTAGAAATTCTAGAATATCCATATACTAAGTATATAAAAATAGACGCTAGTAATCCGATTATACCTTGCTAATTATTGGTGTTATTGGATTTTTGAACCATTTTACTATGATATATTTATCAATAATATTAGAACCAGCAAAAGAAATAGTGGCTAATATTGATAGTACAATCCAATTCATATAAATTTCCCGCACATATTTATTATTAAATCTATCTTATTATATGCATCATTAAGTTAGAATACAAAAGATAGAATAAAAAGAAATATATTTACTTTTTCTTCTCTTCTTTTTTCTCAGGAGTCTTTGCTTTTTCTTTTCCAGATTCAGCTGCAGCTTCTTTAGATGCTGCGGCAGTTTCAGTTTCCTGGGCAACAACCTTTTCTTCCTTGGCTGCTTCTTCCTTAGCAGCGGCTTCCTTGGCTGCTTTTTCAAGCTCCTTCCTGATCTTTTCTTGAATATCTTTAAGCTGGGAATCAAGAACTTTCTTTTTCTCCTCAGAAAATTCTGTCTTTTGATGCTTGATTAAATCGTCATAAATCCCATTGTCAATATCTTTATTAACATCTTGGACGTTCTTGCCTTCTATCATCACACCCATCGCGTGACAGCTGCCCATCACACTTTTTACAGCAGCCTTTAAATTATTAACGTGCATGCCTTCGTATTTCATCTTTGCAATCTTTATTACCTGTTCGAATGCAAGATTGCCTATCTTGATTTTATTTGGCTCTCCTGAGCCTTTCTCTGCCTTTATCTCCTGCTTTATTAACTCGGAAATTGGCGGAGTTCCTATCTCTAAATTAACGTCTTTTGAGTTTGTGTCAACTATAACTTTCACCGGAATCTTCATTCCATGATACTCATGGGTTTTTTCATTGATCCTTTTTATAATAGAGGCTATATCTATCTTTAAAGGACCTAATGCCTGGCTTAAGGTTGCATTAGGAGTGGCTTTTCCGCCCTCTATCATCAAATCAATTTTCTCCTTGCTCATCTTTCTCCTCTGTTTCAGATTCACGCCTTATAACTTTTACGGAATCGATCTTTACGGTAATTGGAATAGGAACAGCTGCTTCTAATAACTCTACTACAACTTCCTCTTTCTGCTTGTCTACTCTGGAAACTTTTGCCTGCTCCCTCTTGAATGGACCGGAAATTATCTCTACGATATCGTTTTTCTGTATATTATACTGTATTTTTTCCTGCTCAAGCATCTGCTCTATTTCAGAATACTGCACTTGCGTAGGAAGCAAACCGCGGGCATACGGGACTCCGAAAAATGAAGCCTCTGCTTCTTCCTGAGATTTAGCTTCAACAAAGATATAACCTCTTAACCCATGGGGCCTTAGTAAACTATAAACTTCAAGATTTTTCTTTATTGCATGGCTTACCACAAAATCCATTACTTGGTCTTCCCTGTTTGCCGTTGACCTTAAAGCAAATAATTGCGGTTTGGTTTCTTGTTCGCTCATTTTTTTACCTTATCAGCTGCCAGATCATCTGTATTATAAATCCTAGCAATCCTATGATTAGCATCCCTATTCCAGACACTTTCACTATGATCTTAAATTCGTCTCTTGTCGGCTTTTTAGTTACTGTGAAAACCCTTCTGCATTCTATTATAAAGCTTCTAAATTTGCTTGCCAGAGTTCTTTTTTCTTGCTTCTGAAATTCCATGCTTGGTGTCTGAACTAGACATTTAAGCTAATTCAGAATTATACGAGAATGCAAAATACGACTCTTTATAAAGGTTTCTAAATTCATTCCTTTCCTAAACAACAAAATATATAAAGAGGTTATTTTGATTCACTTTACTGAACAATAATCAGGTGGATTTTTATGTCTAAGACTAAAAAAGTAAAAAGCGCTGGACGTTTCGGTTCTAGATATGGACTAAGGATCAGACAGAGAGTAATAGATGTTGAGGAAAAGCAGAAAGGCTGGCACAAATGCCCCTACTGCAGCAAGCTGAGAGTTAAAAGAGTAAGTGCCGGGATATGGAAATGCAGGAGCTGCGAGGTCAAATTTGCAGGAAAAGCTTATAATTTCGGGGTGTAAAAATGGTAGTCTACAAATGCTTTAATTGCGATAAAACAATCAAGGAAGAATTCGTGAAAAAAAGAGTCAGATGCCCTTATTGCGGAAGCAAAATAATATTCAAGCCAAGAGTGACTAACACGAAAGTAAAGGCAGTTTAAAATCGAATCTTGGCAGAGGCATAACGAAAATAATTATTAAATTTAAAATGGCAAATTCAAACAAAGATGTACAGGAAAATATAGAAAAACTACAACTTCTCGAGCAAAAAACACAAACTTTGCTGATGCAGAAACAAAATTTTCAGTCGCAGCTCATTGAAACAGAAAATGCTCTCAATGAACTTGAAACAAACAAAGGGCCCGCTTACAAGATAGTTGGCAATATCATGATTTCGGCAGAAAAAGACAAGCTAAAGGAAGATTTAAATAATAGAAATCAGGTAATAATGCTAAGAATCAAGAATATAGAAAAGCAGGAAAACAAGCTAAAAGAGGAAGCCACCGAAATTCAGAATATAGTGATGTCTGACTTAAAAAAAGAGGGGAAATAGTAATTTAAAATGGAAAGCAGCGGGAATTCGTTAAGGAACATTATCGACTTACTTTCTCAAATTGAAAACGATTTCACTGTGCCGAAGAACATAAGGGTTAAAGTAAAGAACGTAACTTGTTATCTTGAGGAAAATGACGAAAGTATAGGCGTCAGAGTGGACAAGTCGCTGCAAGAACTAGATGAAGTAAGCGACGATCCTAATGTACCTAGCTATATACGAACTCAAATATGGAATGTTGTCAGTTTGCTTGAGAGCATTTCAGAATAAAGATTTCAGTATAGAAATGTTTATATATTAAAACTATATTACCAACTGGAGAGGTATAAAAAATGGGAGCTTTTCAAAAAATAAAGGAAAAAATAGCGGGAATGGGAAAAGATGACTTCCCAGATGAGTTTAACGAAGACTTCATTGAGATTGATTCTAATGCCGATGCTGCTAAGCCAAGGGCAAAAATTTTGGTCAAGCCTTATGCCGTGGAAGATTTTTCTGACATCAAGCAAGTGATAGACGACTTAAGGGAAGGCTATACAATTGCTTTAGTGGATATAAGAAGCTTAAGGGACAAGGACCTAGTGGAATTGAAAAGAGCAGTAAACAAACTAAAGAAGACCACTGATGCGATGGAAGGCGACATAGCAGGCCTTGGAGACCATTTCCTTGTGATCACGCCAAGTTTCGCGCAAATCTACAGAAACAAAGAAGTAGAAGACATGCAATAGATTTTCTTTTTCAATTTTTCAATTAATTTTTTTGAAAAGTTTTATAAATATTTCTTATATTTAATTTTATGATGGAAAAAATAGACAAGCAAAAATGTCCTGTTTGCCTTACTGACAACTTAACATTGATGCAAGAGGAAATGGACATCCCTTTTTTTGGAAAAACCTATCTGTTTACTATGCAATGCAGCAGTTGCCAATATAAGAAAACAGATATAGAAAGCGAGGGGCAAAAAGACCCTGTAAAAATCACTTTTGAGATCAATTCTGAAGATGATATGAAAGTTAGGGTTGTTAAGTCAAGCGAAGCAACCATAAAGATACCCCAATTAAGGATGAGCGTAGAATCTGGACCGGGCAGCGAGGGGTATGTAAGCAACATAGAGGGAGTTTTAGACAGGTTCAAGAAAATAATAGAAGGGGAAAGAGATGATTCTGAAGATGATAACACAAAAAAGCATGCCAAGAACTTGCTTAAAAAACTATGGAAAGTAAAGCTTGGAGACCTGGCTGTCAAGATAATAATAGAGGATCCTAGTGGGAATTCTGCAATAATAAGCAAGAAAGCTGTTATTGAGAAATTGAAAGTAAAGAAATAATCAATTTGTTAGATCTTCTATGCTTTGGACAAGTTTTGCAAACTGTATCTCTGGACTTTTTCCTGTAATTCTAAACACCCTTTCTGCATTAGGGCCTTGGTTGTATTGCTTATCCAATAAGAATGAATAATTCGTTGATGAAGATGATGCATGGCTTATCGAGTGTTTATAGCTGTCTTCTACTATAATAGCCCGATCATATCTTCCATTAAATTTTAAGATTGTTATTATTTCGCTTTTTGACCTGCCATCTGCAAAATGAATTTCATCATTTGTAAAAATACCCCTGAATTTTGTGGCATACCATAATATAGTATCTTCCTGTATCTTATGTCCAAGCCTTCTTTGTTGTTCAAGCTCGTCGTAAGTAGAAAGGTTTTCTTTTTTAATTGAATTTATTCTGTCTGTAACTACAAATAAATCTTTATAATTCTCTCTTTTTAAATAAGACACGGCTTCTCTTGAACCAGGAATTACTGGAAGACTAGCAAAATAACCCCTTTCAACGAATTTAATCAAATAATCCAGGAACCAGCCAGGCTCCATGCCTACTGCAAGGCCCTTTTTAATAATTTTTTCACTCTTTAAGTCAAACCGCCAGCTATCTATGTCTGAAGCTTGGTAATCGGGATTTTTTCCTGTCTTTCTTTTCCAATCTTTATTGACAAAATCCAGAAATGGGGCATCAAATAATGCCTGCACTCCATCAGTGTCAAAAATTGTTAATACTCGCGCCATTTTTAGGAGAGAAACCCAAAAACAAAAATATATATAAAGATTCCTATAAGGCCTAAAAATATGAAGACTTTGTTTATAGAAGCCAAGGCAAGAATAAACGTAAATAGACTAATTGATAAAATAAAATTCCCTGAAAGAGTTGCACTTGTTTCCAGCGTGCAGTTTCTCGAAAATTTGCAAGACATTAAAGTTTATTTAGAAAAAAAAGGAAAAAAGGTTTATATTGCAGGCCAAGTCCTTGGATGCAATGTGGTGAATACCTTGAAATTTGCAGACAAGATTGATGCGTTTTTGTTCATAGGGAGCAGAGGGTTTCATCCTGTTGAAATAGCAAGGATAACTAAAAAGCTCGTAATAGTGTTAAACCCTATAACAAATGAGATAAGCCAGATAAAGAAAGATGAAGTAGAATCTATAGAGAAAAAGAAGAAAGGAAGTTTGCTTAGATACTTAAATTCAAAAAAAGTCGGGATACTTGTCACGATAAAGCCTGGCCAGGAAAATATTGCACTGGCAAAACTCTTAAAGGAAAAGATAAAAGACAAGGAAACTTACTTATTCGTAGGAAATGAACTAACAGAGAACGACCTGATTAACTTTTCTGGCATAGAATCCTGGATTAATACAGCCTGTTCAAGGATTGAGATAAACAGGGTGGTTAATTTCGAGGAAATCGCAAACTATATAAATAAATCCTTAAGTTTAAAGGGTGAATAAAAATGGGATTCCAAGTCAATAGAATGCTGTGCATGAGGCATGACAAAAAGATAATAGGCAAATGCATGTGGTGCGGCAAGCAAGTATGCAAGCAATGCGATTTCAAGAATGAAGGCCAGAAATTTTACTGCTCTGAATGCCTGGACAAGATTTCAAAGACACCAAGGCTGAAAGAGAAATACGGCTCAATAACTAAAAAACAGCTATAGCCTCAATTTTGGAAAACTATAAAAACCGACTTTTTCTTTTAAATCATATGGATAAATCGGAGTCTATACTTAATATTGCGATGAAAAGGGGCTTTTTCTTTCCCACAGCCGAAATCTATAACGCCAAGGCAGGCTTTTGGACATACGGGCATCTAGGCACATTAATGAAAAGGAAGTTCGAAGATTTATGGCGGGAGTATTTTTTAGGACTGGACACAAATTACTTTGAGATAGAAGGCAACAATATTCTGCCGAGAGACGTTTTTATAGGCTCTGGACATTTGAAGAATTTCAATGATCCTATGACAGAATGCAAGAAATGCCACTTTAGGTTTAAGGCAGATCAACTAATTGAAGATGATCTTAATCTTAGTACTTCTGTACTAGATGAAAAACAGCTCGATGAATTAATAAGAGAAAACAAGCTCAAGTGCCCGAGATGCAAAGGAGAGCTGAATGAAGTAAAGAAGTTCAACATGATGTTCGATGTTAAGATAGGTGCTGTTTCAAATGAAGACATAGCATATTTAAGCCCTGAAACGGCACAGAACGCTTTCCTGTCTTTTAAGAGGGAGTATTTTGCGCTACGCGAGAAATTGCCAATGGGACTGGCTGTAATAGGAAAGGCATTTAGAAATGAGATAAGCCCAAGGCAAGGATTTTTTAGGCTTAGAGAATTTACACAAGCTGAGCTGCAGATATTCTTTGATCCAGACAGAATAGATGAATGCGATGATTGGAATGAAGTTAAGACATACAAATTAAGATTATTTTTAGCAAAATCTCAAAAAATAGACGAAATAAGATGTGATGATGCAACCAAGAAATTGAACATTCCTAAATTTTATGCTTATCATTTAGCTAAGATACAACAATTTTATCTAGATAATTTAGAGATTCCTAAAGAAAAATTCAGATTTAGAGAATTAGATGAAAATGAAAGAGCTTTCTATAATAAAATCCACTTTGATATTGAGATTTATATAGAATCTCTTGGCGGATTTAAGGAAGTTGCTGGTTGTCATTATAGAGCCAATCATGATTTAGAAGGGCATGCTAAACTTTCTGGAGAGAAAATGGAAATAATCAACAACAACAAGAAATTAGTTCCACATGTTCTAGAGTTAAGCTTTGGTGTTGACAGGAATATATGGATGCTACTAGATGTGTTTTTTGTACAAGACAAAGAAAGAACTTATTTTAGATTTAATAATAAGATAGCACCAATAGAAGTCTCTGTGTTTCCATTATTGAATAAAGATGGACTTCCTGAAAAGGCCAATGAAATTTATGAATCAATAAAAAAGAACTTTGTTGTTTCTTCTGATTATTCTGGATCAATAGGAAGAATGTACAGGAGAGTTGATGAGATCGGTGTTCCGGCGATGATTACAGTTGACCATACTACACTAGAAGACAATACTGTTACTCTAAGAAATAGAGATGACATGAAACAAATTAGAGTAAAAGTGAAAGATTTGAATTCTGTATTAGCTAAGTTTTTCAAAGGACAGACGCTCGATAAGCTAGGAAAGGTAATTAATTAGCAAATGTAAAATGGCACAAACAAATAAAATTGCGTTGGTTACTGGCGCGAGTAAAGGAATAGGAAAAGCTATTGCTTTAGAGTTAGCAGAATGTGGTGCAGATTTGATAATTACTTATAATACTGATTCTAAAGGGGCTGATGAAACTAGTAAAAAGATAAGGGCCTCAGGAAGAAATTTATACGATAAAAAATTTAGAGATTAAAGAAGTCTCATCTATAACGCCTTTAATAGCATTGGATTTTATAGAAAAATATGGTTTAAAGCCCAGGGACGCGTTTCATTTGGCAATAATGGAGAACTTTAATATTAAAGAAATAGTATCTGATGATTCAGACTTCGATAAGATTAAAGGCATTAAAAGAATAAAACTTTAAAATTTCTTTTTCTTATTTAATTAGTAAATAGTAGTTAAACATATTTAAATACGAAACTAGGGCTTTATTTTCTTATGATTAGGGTTGCGATAAATGGCTTTGGCAGAATAGGCAGGATGGTGTTTAAAGCGGGTTATAAGGACAAGGACATGGAGTTTGTTGCTATAAATGACTTGACTGACACCAAGACACTTGCTTATTTGCTTAAATATGACACTGCTTATCGAAAATTCCAGGCAAACATAGAAGCAAAATCTAACTCATTAATAATAGACGGCAAGGAGATTAGTGTAACAGCGGAAAAAGAGCCAGAGAAACTGCCCTGGAAAAAAATGAATGTAGATGTCGTCGTTGAAAGCACCGGGTTCTTTACGACCAAGGAAATGGCTTCAAGGCATTTAAAGGCTGGAGCGAGAAAAGTCATCATAAGCGCGCCTTACAGAGGAAATGAATACGTGAAAACAATTGTTAGGGGCGTTAATGAAAACAATCTTGACAAGAATAACGACAATATAATAAGCATGGGCTCTTGCACTACTAATTGCCTGGCGCCAATGGCAAAAGTTCTCAATGATAACTTTGTCATAGAAAGGGCTTTTATGACTACAATACATGCGATGACAAGCGACCAGAATTTAGTTGACGGCCCACATAGAGATTTAAGAAGAGGAAGAGCTGCAAACAACAATATGGTTATCACCACAAGCGGGGCAACTAGCTCTGTAGCAGAGGCAATTCCTGACTTAAAGGGCAAGATGGACGGGGTTGCAATAAGAGTGCCCATAATAGTCGGAAGCTTGACAGATTTTGTGGCTATATTAAAAAAGCCAGCAACCAGGGAAAAAATCAACTGGCTTTTCAATGAAGTAAGCAAATATCATCTAAAGGGAGTTTTGGAATACACGGAAGACCCTATTGTTTCCAGCGACATTATAGGAAATCCTAGCTCATGCGTATTCGACGGATTAAGCACTATGGTGAATGGAAACATGGCAAAAATAATGGGCTGGTATGACAATGAGTGGGGATACAGCAATAGAGTGATAGATGTGGTTAAATTATTTTCATGAAATTTTTAACTCTTGATAATATTAGAGACTTAAGGGGCAGAAAAGTACTTGTCAGGATAGATGTAAACAGCCCCATATTAAAAGGGAAGATACAGGATAATGAAAGAATCAAGGAACATGCAAGAACAATAAATGAACTTTCTAGGAAAAGAGCCAGAGTAGTTTTGATAAGCCACCAAGGAAGGAAGGGGCAGAGTGATTTTATGTCCCTGAGGCAGCATTCTAGAATTCTTTCAAGGTATACCAGAAGAAAGGTTAAATTCGTTGAAGACATTATTGGAAAGAAGGCCATGGACGAAATTAAGGCGATGAAAGATTCTGATGTAATACTTTTGGAGAATTTAAGATATTTGGATGAGGAAAACCTTGAAATGATGAATTATGACAATACTAAACTGGTTAATTTCTTCAAAGACTGGTTTGATTTGTATATTTTAGATGCTTTTTCTGTAAGCCACAGAAATAGCGCTTCAATTACTGGCTTGGGAAATAATATGATTACAATAGCGGGAAGAGTGATGGAAAAGGAGCTTAACAATCTGAATAAACTAGAAGATTTTGAAAGGCCGTTTATATTTGTTTTTGGTGGGGACAAACCTGATGATGTGATCAAGCTTATAGAAGCAAGATATGACAATATAGACTATATCCTTACTGGAGGCATTTTAGCGGAGCTTTGTCTTATGGCTCGAGGATATAAACTTGGCGCGAAAGAAGAGTACATAAGAAAAAATGGCTATGACAAAATGATTCCTATACTTAAGAAATATGTTGCAGGAAACAAGATAATAATACCTTATGACCTGGCTTTTGAGAAAAACAACAAGAGGATTGAGCTAAGCCTGAAATATCTGCCCAGCAAGTACTTAAGCTATGATATAGGCGAGATTACAATTACAAATTACAAGTCAATAATAAGCAAGGCGAAGACAATCTACTTGAAAGGCCCTCTAGGCCACTATGA
>JBBSWI010000008.1:60938-119411 GCA_038046405.1 Nanobdellota archaeon
GAAGAATTTTGAAAGAGGAACTAAGGAAATTTTGAAGGCTGTTGTAAAAAGCAAGGTCTTTAGCATTGTTGGCGGAGGTCATAGCTTGGATGCTGTTGAAAGATATGTTGGCAAGAGAAAAATAAGCTATGTTAGCCTAGCTGGTGGAGCTTTACTTGAATATATGGCTGGAAAAAAGCTTCCTGGTTTAATTGTTTTGGAAATGTGGGCAAGAAGATTTGACTTATAAAAAGAAAAATCAAGTATAGAATAAAATCTTATGTTATATTCAACGAAGACTTAAAAAATACTAATCCAGAATTACTGAAGAATTATATTGGTAGCTATAAGTTCCACCCCAAAGAGTTTTCTAGCATTACTGACACTATAATTTACAAAGACACAGTTATCTTGTTTGTATGGACTGGAAAACCACCGATTGCAATTGTCATAAAAAATAAAGATAATGCGGAGAGCTATAAAAACCAGTTTAAACTTATGTGGAAAAATGCAAAAAAAATAAAGAAAACCTTCTTAGTTATAATGCATTAGTAGTTAAGATAATTTATATATTATTCAGAGGTTTTATTTTTTAGTTAATTTTAGGGGGTTTAATAGAATGAATTTAGAACTAGAAGAAGTAGAAAGAATTACAAGTATTTTATTGAGAAAACTGCCATTAGGGCAATTTAGTTTTGAACAAGCAGGCATTGACAAGATTGCCTGATTCTTTTATTTTTGCGCAAAAGAAGGCGCTAATTTTATACTGTTCAGTCTGTTTATGCAATCTATAAGTTTGCCTTTTATAATATAAAATTTCTCTCTTACAATGTCAGTATCCTCTATTAATGTTCTGAAGTTGCTCTTTATGAACTCTATATACTCTTTTATGATATATTTTATATCTCCATAAATTACACCTAAATCCTCCTTATTTTCATCTGAAAGCGGAGAATTTTTATCTTTTTTTGCATTATTTACCCACTGCAATAATTTGATCATTATCTCAAAATCTTGCTCATAAATCTTTTTATAGAATGCAGATATTTCTCTTACAGTTATATTGGACTTCTCCATTTTAAGTATAAAGTCTTCATTGTAATTCACGAAACCAGTTAAATAAATACTGTAATAATCTATTGTTTTTATTATGTCTTGCATTAATATTCAAATTACTATTTATTTATAATGATTTTCGTTTTTTAAGAGGTGTTTAAATAAATTTTTATTGGGGTATAAACCATTGTTAAATCTAGAGAAATTAGGCTATCTTTATTATAAATTGCATCTAAAACTCCATAATACAAATGCCGAAAGAGAGAAAGAGCTAGACTCATTCTTATTCTCAAATCCAAATATTATATATAAAAATAAGTCAATCGGTAATACTGATTATGAAATTGATATCAATGTAGAAAATCCTATGAAGTTAAGGTTGCTAATAAAAAAGATTAAGGACAAATTTTTTGATATCCTCCAAGATTATGTAATACTGTACTACCTAAAAGAGCACAAATATGTGTTGTTTCCATCATAAGTCCCACATCAGTTAATTTTTTAAATGTCGGTTTTCTTGTTTATTATTATGGGCCGGTAGTTTAGCTCGGCAAAATACTCGCATGGCATGCGAGTGATCGAGGGTTCAAATCCCCCCCGGTCCACTTAAGGGCCAGTAATTAAACTTGGTATAATACTGCGTTCGCAATGCAGAAGTTCGGGTTCAAATCCCGACTGGTCCAGATGAAAATGATAACAATAAAAGAATTCAAGAGACTGAAATTTAAGAACAAGAATCCCATCAATGTAGATGAAGTTATAGGCAAGAATATATTTAATGCCCTAAAAGAAAAAATTGACATTGTCAATAAAAATATTGTTGTTCTTTGTGGAAATACCAATAAGGGCCATTTGGGATTAATTGTTGCAAGATACTTAAGAGAAGAAGCCAATGTAAAGGTTATTTTTCTGGACAAGAAAGAGAACCTTGATGAGGACTTCAAAATAAATTACCTAAGAATTCTTGGAAATTTAAAACAAGATCAAAACTTGATATATAATACCGATATTTTAATAGATGCAATCCTTGACAATGAAATTAGGGGATTTATTAGGGAGCCTGCTAAATCAGCCATAATAAAGTATAATAACTCAAAGGCTTATAAGATTGCCATGGATTATCCTTCGGGATTAAATCCTGATAATGGAATAGTGATAGACATATCAACAAATAATGACCTGATATTAACGATACATGACACTAAAAAAGGATTATTAGACTACAAAAACGTTGTAATTGTTGAATCAGGATTAAAGTAGAATGATACAAATATTAGTCTTTGGAGATAGTATTTCATATGGCGCATGGGACTTAGAAGGTTGGTGAGTACAAAGATTAAGGAAATACTTAGG
The DNA here is from genome assembly GCA_038046405.1 of Nanobdellota archaeon. Classification (GTDB taxonomy): domain Archaea; phylum Nanobdellota; class Nanobdellia; order SCGC-AAA011-G17; family JAGVZF01; genus JACPNH01. The sequence goes on from JBBSWI010000008.1 coordinate 63,327, forward strand.
CAAAAAAATTAACAATTAATTCCTACTACACAATATACAATCTTGGAGTCGATGGTGATACAACAAATAATTTATTAGAAAAATTTATGTATTGACTCTCTTATGATATTTTGTTCATTTATAGTGAACAAAAAATAGCTATTTTGTGCAATAATAATGAAAAGATTTATAAACTCTCATTTTCATTATATTGCCATGTTATCAGAAGCAGAAATAAAGGATATACTTACAAGGCAAAAAGAAACCATTCTTAGCAAGGAGTATGGCGTAGAAAGAGTAATTTTAAGGGGAGTAGAGCCTAAGATAAAACTACCCCATGTTGTTGTTTTAACAGGTCTGCGAAGAAGCGGCAAATCTACATTATTAAGGCAGTTAATAAAAAAACATTATAAAGACGAAGACTTTTATTACATAAACTTTGAAGATGAGAGATTATTCAATTTTCCAGCAAACGAATTTAATAGGCTCTATGAAGCATTAATAAGCTTGTACGGAAAAAAGAAAACTTTTTTTCTTGACGAAATTCAGAATGTAACTAATTTTGAGACATTTGTAAGAAGGTTTTATGAAGAAAAATTTAAATTTTTTATAACTGGCTCAAGTGCGGCCCTATTAAGCAGAGAGTTAGGAACAAAACTTACTGGCAGGCATGTGGACATTATTGTCAGGCCTTTCTCGTTTTTGGAATTTCTAGAACTACAAGGAGTTAAAATAAACCAGGAGCCTATTTACAAAACAGAGACAAAAGTCAAAATCAAAAAATATTTTGAAGCGTACCTACTAAAAGGAGGCATGCCTGAATATTTGATTTATAATGATCTGGAATTATTAACAAGAGTTTATGAAGACACTATAATTAAAGATATAGCAGTTAGATATAAAGTAGATAATGTGGCAATTCTAAGACAATTATATTTCTGCCTAATAAATAATTTTGCCAACAAGTTCAGCTATAACTCTCTTAAGAAAGTTACTAGTATTAAGAGTGTTAATACCATCAAGAAGTTTATATCCTATCTTGAAGAGACTTATTTTGCCAAAACAATAAATAAATTTGATTACTCCTACAAAAAACAGATGATAAATAATAAGAAATTTTATGTTTTAGATAATGGATTTATTGGGGTTCTCTCTAAGAAGCTAACTAACGACAGCGGATGGCTGCTGGAAAGCTTAGTTTTCAACTGCTTAAATAGATTTCATGAAGTCTTTTATCATTCTGATAAAAAGGAATGTGATTTTCTTATTGTTAAAAATAAAGAAATAAAGCAAGCAATACAAGTTTGTTATGAATTAAATGAAGAAAATAGAGAAAGAGAAGTTGAAGGGCTAATTGAGGCAATAGAGAAATTTAAGCTTAAAGAAGGATTGCTTCTGACAAATAGCCAGGAAGAAGAGCTTAAACTAAACGGGAAAAAAATAGTTATTAAACCTGTTTGGAAGTGGCTCCTGGAAAATCGTGAAGAGATTAAAAAATGACAATAAAATTTTTAGTTGCTGGTGACTCAAGTTTCATGAGAAAATTAATTTCAGATATTTGTATGATGAACTTATAAAATTAAACTATGAAACATTGTTAGAAAATGAGGATTATCCAAATACAAATGGACATGAATTAATATTTAAACTAGTAAAAAATTATTTATTAAAAAAACAATATCATAAAATGATAAAGGCAATAATATTTGATTCAGACAACACTTTAATAGATTTCAGCAGAATTGCGACACCTTGCATTCAGAAAACAGCGAAGGTTATGGGCTTAAAAGTTCCTAGCCCTGAAATAATAAATAAATTTTGGGGCAGAAGCCTAAATTATATTATAATTAATTTATGGGGTAAAAAATATATTAAGGAATTCAGGAAAGACTATTTTAAGATAATCTTCAAGTATAAATTCAAAGAAATAAAAGGGGCTAAAGAAACTATAAATTCCTTGAAGAAAAAGTATAAAATGGCTATAATAAGTGCCAAACCAAAATCATTGATGGTAAAAAATTTTAGAGATATAAACCTAGATACTAAAATCTTTAAATTTATGTTAAGCGCAGACGATACCAAATACCATAAGCCTGACCAAAGAGTTTTTAATGGCGTTGCAAAAAAATTGGGAGCCCAGAAAAATGAAGTATTGTATGTTGGAGACTCTATAGTTGATTTTATAGCCACTAAAAAAGCTGGCCTTAACTTTGTTGCAGTATTAACGGGAAGCTATACTAAAAAAGATTTCCAAAAATTTGGATTGAAAAAAGAAAACATTTTAAAATCTATAAAAGAACTGCCTAAATGGCTGGAGAAAAATGGATGAATGCCTATTTTGCAGGATAGTGAAAGGAGAAATTCCAAGCTTTAAGGTCTATGAGGACAAGGAGTTTATAGCTTTCCTAGACATCGGGCCCGTAAATAAAGGCCACACTTTGATAGTTCCAAAAACGCATTCCGAAACTTTTATGCATATGGATGAGAATGAACTAGGAAAAGTGATGCACGCAGTTCAGAAAGTTGCAAATGCTATATTAAAAGCAACTAAAGCTGACGGATTTAACCTGATGCTTAACAACAAAAAGGCGGCAGGACAGGTAATTGACCATACACACTTCCATATCATCCCAAGATTCCATAATGATGGATTTAAGCACTGGCCACAGGGAAAATATGCTGATGGAGAAGCAGGAAAGATTGCCACTGAAATAAAAAGGTTTTTATAAGGACTTTTTTCTAATTTAATTTAATAAGCCTCGGTAACTCAGCCTGGTAGAGTGCGGCTCTCATAAGGCCGTTGTCGTGGGTTCAAATCCCATCCGAGGCAGTCGTTCCTTTTTCTCGACGATAAAAACCATGCTGTCGACGACGCTAGACATTGAACTAAGATTTCTATTGAATTTTATGGGTTGAGTTAAATGTTGTTGGGTGGCAAATCGCTAGGATTTCGAAAGGTTTAAATACTAGGTAAGACTTATCTTACTTGGTGATAAAAATGGTAGAAATAAACATAACAAAAATGAGTTCAAAAGGACAAATTGTAATTCCTATAGAAATGAGAAAAGATTTTAGTATTAATGAGAGATTTATATTAATAAGAAATAGGGATCAGATAATACTGAAGAGAGCAACAGATTTCAATAAAGAACTAGAAGAAGATTTGATATTTGCAAAGAAAACAGAAGAAGCGTTTAGAAGATATGAACGTGGTAAATCTAAGAAAAAGAGTGATAAAGAATTTTTAGAAGAACTTAATAAATGGTGACCATAAAATATGACGCTGTTTTTGAAAGAAACATAAAAAAGATAAAAGATGGGCTTTTAAAGCTAAAAGTTAAGAAGCAGATTGAGAAGATTGTTAAATCTCCAGAAATTGGTAAGCCCATGAAATTCGGTAGAAAAGGAACTAGAGAAGTATATATTCCGCCATTCAGACTTTCTTATTCTTATATCAAAGAAGAAGACACAATAATATTCTTTGAATTATATCATAAAGACGAACAATAGAATTCTTTACAAAAATGAAACAACTAAAAATTAAAAAAGAAATAGTATAACTTATTCTGTGACTATTGATTATTCTCAGAATAGTACTTACCTGTTTCCATAAAAAATGTTGAATTTAATTGACAAAATAAAAGAGCGTGGCAACGGAATCTTGCCATGCAACCACAATAGCGTTAGCGTGAGTTTTCCTTTGCCAGGAGAACAAAAATGGAACACTCTGTCCATAAAGTTGGCTTGAACATTCACTTAGAAGTAAAAGAAGAAGCAGATAAAATATTTATTCCATTCCTAAACTTACTCTTATTGCCAGATTAACTTTTTCCATTAAATTGCATTCTATATGTGATAACCTTCTTAATACTCTAGATTTATCTATAGTGCGTATTTGATTTAATAAAATTGTGGAGTCTTTTTCTAAAATTTTATCGTCCTAAAATTCCTAGAAGACATGTGCTCATTCGAGCATTAAAATTTTATAGAATTGACTTTCTTCCCCCTCATGAAACTTTTTATATTGAATATTGTTGTTTCAAGAATTCTTTCGACAGCTTCTTTTGTGTTGAAGGCGTTATGCGGGGTAATGATGACATTGTCTCTTTTTAATAAGCTGTAATCTTCCAGTATTATTTTAAGATCCTGTTTATTCATTTTTGATTTTATAAACTTAATTTCCTCTCCAATAAAATTCTCTTCTTCAAGAACATCAAGACCCGCTGCTGAAATTATCTTTGAATCAAGTGCTTTGATCAATGCCTTTGTTTCGATTAATGCGCCCCTTGCAGTATTTATCAATATAGCACCTTTTTTTATTTTGCCTATGTTTTTGGTGTTAATCAAATGATGCGTATTCTTATTATAAGGGACGTGAAGGCTTATAATATCGCTCTTTTTTAGGAGTTCATTAAAACTTGTGTAATTGAACTTTAATTCCTTGGCAAGCTTTTTGTCTGGAAATAAATCATAGGCAATTACATTCATATTGAAGCCCTTTGCCATTCTTACCATATGCTTGCCTATATTCCCTGTGCCGACTATGCCGATTGTTTTGTTATTCAAGTCAATTCCAATAAGTCCTATCGAGCTAAAGCTCCTACTTTTAACTCTTTCAATACATTGGCTGATTTTTCTGGTTAGGTTTAATATCAAAGCGAATGCATGCTCTGCAACAGTATTTTCGCCGTAATGTGGAACATAACAGACAGTAATATTTCGCTTTTTGCACTCCTCTAAATCAATGTGATCGTAGCCAGTCGACATTGTAGCTATTAACTTTAGTCTTTTCATTTTCTTAAGAACGTTCTTGTCTATTTTTTTGTGGATAAACACTGCTATTGATTCATAGTTCTTGAATTTAGATGCGTTGTTTGGAGTAAGGTGAAAGCTGAATAGATCTGCTTTAATCCCTTTCCTTACAAACTCTTTCTCATGATTTTCAAGCTCGAAAAATGCCGTTTTCATAGATTAACCCTGCATGAATAATAGCAGACCCTTTCTGGATAGACCGCTTTTTTACCCAGTTCTTCTTCTATCCTTAGTAATTGGTTATATTTCGATATTCTTTCGCCTCTTGAAGGAGCTCCTGCTTTTATCTGGCCAAAGCCCAGGCCGACTGACAAGTCTGCTATGAATGAATCCTCTGTATCTCCGCTCCTATGGCTGATTATTACGTCCCAGCCATTTTTAATTGCGAGTTTCCCCGCATTTATCGCTTCTGTTAAAGTGCCTATCTGATTTAATTTTAATAATAGACAGTTGCATGAGTTTAATTTTATGGCTTTTTTAATCCTCTCAATGTTTGTTACTAGCAAATCATCGCCGATTACAGTAACTCCAGTCCCAAATTCAACAAACTTCTTGAATTCAAGGAATTTGTCCTGCTCAAAAGGATCTTCCAAAGCAATTATCGGATATTCTTCAATTAAGCTTTTGTACAATCCAAATAATTGATTTAATGAATAACATTTCCCTTCAATGCAATATTGTTTCTTGCCTCTAATTTTTTTGTACAAACTAGAGGCAGCTACATCGATTGCTATATTGACATTTTTTTCATATCCAAGCTCTTCTATTGCTTTCATCATTAAATCCAAAGGCTCCTTTACACTTTTCAAGTTTGGAGCGAAACCACCTTCATCCCCCAGATTTATGGAAAACTTTCCATGTTTTTTTATTATAACCTGCTTCAATGTATGGTATATTTCAGAGCCCATTCTTAACGATTCTGAATAGTTCTTTGCAATAGGCACTATAAGATATTCCTGAAAGTCCAGAGCATTTCCTGCATGCATTCCGCCATTTATCACATTCATGAAGGGAACTGGAACCACATAATTCCTGTTATCAGAAATTTTTGCTATGTATTCATAAAGCTTCAGGCCCTGACAAATTGCAGAGGTTCTTGCGCAGGCCATGCTCACTCCCAGGATTGCGTTGGCGCCGAGTTTCTTTTTATTTTTTGTGCCGTCCAATTTAACCATTAAACTGTCAATAAAGTCCTGGTCTTCTATGTTTTTTCCTGTTAATTTTTTTCTTATTACTGTGTTTACATTGTTGACCGCTTTTTTCACCCCTAGCCCTAGATATCTTTTATTGTTGTCACGCAATTCAAAGGCCTCATACCTCCCTTTAGAAGCGCCGCTAGGAACTATGGCAGAAGACTTGCAGTAATTAGTTGAAACTTCTACTTCTATTGTAGGATTGCCCCTAGAGTCAAGAACCTCCCTTGCTTTAATATCCTTTATTTTGTTCATCTTTCGAATTTTTTTATTTTAATCAGGGTGCTTATTACCGAATCTGGATTTAATGAAATACTCTGTATTTTGCTCTTCACTAAAAATTTAGCGAAATCCAAATAATCACTTGGGGCCTGGCCGCAAATTCCAATGTATTTATGGCGCTTATTGCAGGCTTTAATGGCATCCATAATTAATTTCTTCACCGCAGGATTTCTTTCATCGTAAACATGGCTCAGCATTGAATTATCCCTGTCTGTAGCCAGAGTAAATTGAGTTAAATCGTTGCTTCCTATAGAGAAGCCATCGAAAATCTTTAGAAACTCATCAGCTAAGATGATATTAGATGGAATCTCACACATAGCATAGATTTTCAGGCCGTTCTTTCCTTTTTTCAGGCCGTTCTTTCCAAGCATATTTAGAACGTTTTTTCCTTCTTTAATTGTTCTGACCATCGGCACCATTATCTGCAAGTTCTTAAGACCATACTCTTTTATCACCCTCTTAATTGCGAGGCATTCCATTTTAAAAGCGCCAATAAATCTCTTGTCATAATAGCGAGACGCACCCCTCCATCCCATCATAGGATTGTCTTCATTAGGCTCAAACAGAGAACCACCGATCAAGGTCCTGTATTCATTGGTCTTAAAATCACTTAGCCTTAGTATCACTGGCTTAGGGTAGAATGCAGCAGCAATCTTCGCGATGCCTTCTGCCATTTTATCAACAAAGAAATCTTTTATTTTATAGCCCTTGGTGATTTCCAGAATTTTTCTCTTATCTTTGCTGCTTAATTTATTAAAGTTCAGTAATGCATTTGGATGTATTCTAATATAAGAGCCCGCAATAAATTCTTCCCTAGCCAAACCAACACCTTGCACAGGCAAAAAGCTTAATCTAAATGCCTCTTCAGGCTCTCCGATGTTGACCATTATTTTTGTTCTGGTCTTTGGAAGTTTTTTTATGTCATGCTTGATTAAATCGTATTTTAGAACTCCACTATATACATATCCAGTTTCTCCTTTGCTGCAGTCTATTGTTACTTTAGATTTGTTCTTTAATTTTTTAGTCGCGTTTTCAGTGCCAACAATGCAAGGTATTCCTAGTTCCCGAGACACGATTGCAGCATGGCATGTGGACCCTCCACGATTTGTAACTATCGCAGAAGCAATTTTTAGAATGGGCTCCCAATCTGGATCAGTCATTTCTGTAACAAGTACTTGGCCTTTTTTGAATTTGTAAATACCTTTCACATTTGAAATTACATTAACCTCACCTGTTCCAATTTTCTGCCCAACAGAACGTCCTGTTACTAGAACTTTTGATTTTTCCTTTAGTTCGTACTCATAATATAGATTTTTCTTGATATTTGAATGGACAGTTTCCGGCCTTGCCTGCACGATAAAAAGCTTTTTTGTAATGCCATCCTTTGCCCATTCTATGTCCATTGGCTTATTGTAGTGCTGCTCTATGATGCAGCCCCATCTTGCTAACGTTAAGATTTCATCGTCATTTAAAGAAAATTTATTTTGATATTTCTTAGAAACAGAAACGTTTTTTGTCGGATGTTTTTTATATTTAGTGTAGACTAGTCTCTTTTTTTTGTTGCCAAGAGATCTTGAAATTATCGGCTTGAATTTATTTAATGTCGGCTTAAAAACATAAAAAGTGTCTGGATTTACATAGCCCTTGACTATATTCTCGCCAAGGCCATAGCTTGAGTTAATAAAAACTACGTTCCTGAAACCGCTTTCAGTGTCTAGAGTGAACATAACTCCGGAAGAAGCTAAATCGCTTCTTACCATTTTTTGAACTCCGATAGAAAGGGCTATCTTGAGATGGTCAAATTTCTTGTCATGGCGGTAAGAAATTGCTCTGTCTGTGAATAACGAAGAGAAGCACTTCTTGCATGCTATTAATAATTCTTTTTCACCGCGAATGTTTAAATATGTTTCTTGTTGGCCCGCAAAAGATGCATCAGGAAGATCTTCTGAAGTGGCGCTAGAACGAACAGCAACATCGCAATTTTTACCATATTCTTGCCGTAATTTTTTATAATATTTTAAAATTTGTTTTTCAAGATCTTTTGGAATTTCTAATGAAAGAATTAATTCCCTAATTGATTTGCCAGTTTGCTGCAGGCTCTTTAAGTTTGAAGTGTCAAGATTTTTAAGCAAGGCCTTTATTTTTTTATCGGCTTTTGAATACTTGAGTAAATAGATGTATGCATTAGAAGTGATGGCAAACCCGTTAGGAATATTAAGGCCTTTTCTTTTTAGTTTAGAATACATTTCTCCTAAAGATGCATTTTTTCCACCGACTAGAGGAACATCGCTGTTTCTTATGCTTTTGAAAGGAATTACTAATAGATTTTGTTTTTTAGTGATGGTTTCACCTCTTTTACTTATTTAATAATTTTTAAGTTTAAATACCTTATTAATTAGGTAAAGAACATCCCGACTTTGATGCAAGCTGCTCTATTGTTAGTTCACCACTTAACCTTGAGCCATCTTTGAATTCCCATGTAGGATAGCCTTCTATCTTTGCATCCTTGCATATCTGCATTTGTCCACGGCCGTCTGGAGTAGAGCACTCTATGCTGTTAATATACTGAAATGAATCTCCGAACATCTTTTTCTGGTTGGCGCAATGAGGGCACCAAAAAGCGCCATAGAATTTCACGCCATTATCGGTGAGGCACTTCGCAAAATTATCCAGCTGAGGACTGGCTTTTTTTGTGCAGCTAGACAAAAACAATAAAGAAATTAAAAATAGTGATACTATAATCGCTTTTTTCATATCAAAAATTTTTATCCTGATAGAGTTTATAAATGTTTTTAAAATTTTAAACTATAGTTAAAACAAATAGTTTTAAATATTATTCAATATTGTTAATTTATATGAGAACCATGGTGATGCCTCAGGAGATTGAGGTGTGGTACATAATTCCGGGCATAAGGGCGGAATTTGCAAAGAGTCTTAGTTCTAAAGGATTGCCGCAAAAACAGATAGCGAAGATGCTTGGCATTACAGAGCCGGCAGTGTGCCAATATTTAAAAAATAAGAGGGCCAGCACTCTCAAGTTTAGCCATGACATCATTGAAGACATAAATAGATCTTCTGATCACCTAAAGAATAACTCTGATTTTATTAAAGAAACCCAAAAAATCTGCGGAAAGCTTATGGATTCTGGATTTATATGCAAGGTCCATAAGGAATACAACAAGGATCTTCCCAAAGACTGCAACATCTGCCAGCACTAATCAATAAGTTATTATCGGGAATTCTTGCTCTTTGTATGGTATTTTTACATAGCTGATTTTTTTCAGATTTTCTAGCGAGTTTGCCTTTACAACTAAATCTGATATTGTATATAGTATGTTGTCTATGTACAATGATCTTCTTATCTGGTAGCGGTAGTCATAATAATATCCTTTTTCTGAAAGCTCAGTGAGATTTTCTTCTGAAAGATGTGAAACCCGGCCTTTAAGCTTAAATCCATCTTCAAGGTTTAATGAGAATACATATGCACCGATATATTTCTCCTCGCCGTATGCGCTTGGAGGAACATTTCCTTGGTATTTCGAAGAATCTATGATTCTTAATGTTATCGGCAACACTAGCAATTCTTTCTCCTTGTCAAACAAAAATGCCTTGTGCTCATACAAAGCTTCTGAATCTGTTCCCCTGTCTCCAATATTGAATTTTGAAATTTCCTTTGGATTTTCAGGATCTGAAACATCAAACAAAGCTAATTTAATTCCTTGGTATAGTGCGAAGTCCCTGCCTGTGTCTTCCATGTCTATAGCTTCCTTTCCCAAACCAATGATATGAGTTTCATCATATGGATGCAAGTAATTCGAGTAGCCAGGTATTTTTAATTCTCCTAGCAGTTTTGGATTTTCAGGATCTTTCAAATCTATCACAAACAAAGGATCTGTGTTCTTGAACGTAACAATATATGCGCGGTTCTGCATGAACCTTACAGAGTAGATTTTTTCCTTAGCACCCAGATCTTCTAGCTTCCCTGTTATGCTTAAATCTTTGTCTAACACATATAGGTGGTTCAATGAAGTGCCACTCCATGCTTCTCCTGTTGTCGTAGCAATTCTGAAATTGTCTTTGTACTCGTCCATCGAGAACTGATTTAATACAATCCCAGGCACTTCTCCACGGGCCTTATATTCAATACTGCTCTTGTCGATAGAAATTTTATGGATTACTGTCTTTTGCGTTTCTTTCTGTATTTCTGTTTCTACATCTTTTGTCTTTTTAGCAACCTTATCCATAAAATCCTTTTTTTCTTCCTCAGAAAGCTTATTATAATAAACCTGCACCAGATTGTCTATCTCAGACTGCTTATCATAATAAGGAAGATCTTTTTTAAGGACGTTATTTATTTTAGATGAAGTTTCAGAATCCACCAATGAAAGCAATACTTTCCCCAATACACGTTCTTGGTATTCCGTGTAAGGAATATATTTCTGCGAGGTCAAATAAACATTGTCTTTGGAAACAAAAATGTTTTGAGTATAGCCTGTCAAGAAGCTCTTTTTCTCCAAACTTGAATCGTCATTCACGTCAAACGCAATTATCGTGGTTAATCTGTATGAATCATCAAATATGTCAAAATAATAGATCTCTTCAGGCATTACCTTTATTGGCAGGTTATTTTCTTTTATGGCAGGCATTGTTATTACATCGTCACGATACATTATAGGCTGGTTTATTACTGCATAAACATAGTTGCCAATCATCCTTGAGTTGTAATAGTCGCCGTCATAGGAAATTGTGTTGAAGAGTTCAGGATTTTTTATGTCTGAAATATCATAAACCTTAATGAAAGACATTGGGGAATAATATATTGGCGGGAATATCATGCTCTCACGGGCAACTCCTACGGCTTCTGCTCCGGAGTTTGCTGAAGATGTTTCAGAGTCTTTTTCTAAGGGCATAGGCCCTTGGTAGTAATAGTTTTCCCTTCCGAAAACTATTAGCTTGTCTTTGTTTATGAAAATCCCGTCTATGGAACCATTAGCATCTATACTAGAAATAATCTCCATATCATCGGCAGGGTAAGCTTCTATGATATACACTATACCGTTAGAAACCTTATATATATATTTGCCATCATTTTTTATTATGTCTGCTTCATCTACTCCCTCTACTTGAATATTTGTTGTCGAATAGCCGATACTAGAGGAATCAGATGCTTTTTCAGCACCAGCAGCTGTAGGAGTTGCAGTTGCCAAGGTTTCTCTTAAATACTGGCCATAATAGCCTTGACTTTGCCTTTCTTTCAGGAAACTTTTTAGTTCATCCGAGGAGGAGAATTTTTTTGCGATTCCATAACTTGTTGCAGTCTCTATTTTGCAGCCCGCTAAAAACAAAATGCCTATTAATAAAGTTATGATGATTAAACTTTTGTTTGTGTTTTCCATATTTGTTGCCATATCTCTTAGCAAGTTAATTGTCTATATAAATCTGGCGTAGGCTTCAACTTAACTTGAAGCTTTCATAGGATTTATATACTATTTTGAAAGCATTTTTCTCCTGTAGTTTATGTAATTTCTATAGTATATCTTTCCCCACTTCTTTATTCCTTTATTGCTCAGGTGAAGCAAGTAATCAGCGATTTTCTGCCCCGAGAACAATTCTGGAACTATTACGAAATCCGCGCCAGCCCTGTAAAGCTCTATTGCAGCTTCAATTTCCTTTGATATTACAAATATCAATGATTTGCTGCCTTTCATTTCCCTTATTAGGAACTTGTCATCCTCGAAACTCGGGACTGTCGAGATAACTATTTTAGGGTTTGCTAGTTTTATCTTTTCTATCACATCATAATCAGAAACGTCCCCATATAAATAAGGGATATTCTCCTTAGAAAGCTTCTCTGTTATCCTTGGATTAAAGTCCACTATAAGGAATTTCTTCTTTTCTTTTTTTAAATACTTGATTAAGTTGAAAGCTCCCCTGTCGCCGCCTATAATCACAACATCATAATGCGCAAATTCTTGATAGTTATGCTTGCCTTCTATTGTTTCCTTTCTTTCAAAAACTTCGAGGTATCTCTTCAGCTTTTTGTATATCTTATCATTATAGACTATTATGTAAGCAGAGCCTGTTATTGTTATTATGCCTATTAATGTTACTAGGGAGGCTATTTCTTTTGAGATATGATTTAACTTAAGGCCAATTGCCACCAGTATCAATGAAAACTCGCTTATTTGCGCTATCGCAACTCCTGTCATAAAGCCTGTTTTTTTTCTATAGCCAAAAATGCCCATCATTATCATTACTATTATCGGATTGCCTACTAAAACAAACAAAGACAATAAAATAGCTGGGACTATAAGGCTCTTCATGGAAAGCAGCTCTATCTGCAATCCGAGACTAACAAAGAATATGACTATGAAAAAATCCCTTAGGTGTTTTATTTTGTTGATTATGTCATAGCTATATGGAAGAATGGCAAGGCTTATTCCTGCAAGGAAAGAGCCTATTTCTATTGAAAGCCCGAGCAAGTATGAAACAACAGAAATCAGGAAGCACCATGAAAGACTTGTTATCAGCAACAATTCCTGGGAATGGGCAGCATTCTTGAATAGCTTTGGTAATACTGTCTTTGAAACGAGAAATATAAGAAATACAAGCAACAAGAACTTCAGCATTAACAGAAATAATACGCTGGCAGATGAATTTTCGTTTGCTCCGGCCAAGAAAACTAAGGTTATTAATGCAAGAAAATCCTGGACCAATAAGATCCCTATAGTGATTCTTCCGTATAAAGTGTCTAGTTCGTCCTTGTCTGTCAAAAGCTTGACTACAATTACTGTGCTGCTGAAAGTCAAGGCCAAACTAATGTAGACAGAAGTTAGATTGTCAAAGCCAAGGACCTTTATGAAAAAATATCCTATTACTGCAGTGAATAGCACTTGCCCAAGTCCTGCAATCAATGAAATCCTTCCAAGCTTTTTCACATGGTTAAAGTTCAGGCTCAAGCCGACTAAGAAAAGCAGCAATGAAATCCCTATCTCTGAGAGAATATTTAATGTGTCTGAAGGCTTCACTAAGTTTAATACAGTGGGCCCGAGCAAAATTCCTGTCAGGATATATGCTATAATCAACGGCTGCTTGAACTTTCTCCCTATGATCGCAACTATGGTGGCAGCAATGATTATCAAGCCGAATTCCAAAAATAAGTTACCCATATCAACCTCTTTAAACTTTTAAGAAATCATATGTTTTTAAATATTTTTAACTACTCAAGCAAAAAATATGAAAGGAAGAAAATTACCTTCTTCCCAAAGTGACTTCTATTGTTGAGACTCTTACTAGCCTGTGCTCTTTGTTCTCGAATTCTTCAGAGTTTATCTTTATGTCTTTTAACTCAATTATATTCTCTAGAAATCTCTTTGCTGCTACTTCTGCCACGTCCACTGCTCTCGAAATAAATTTCCCTCTTGCCTTTATTACTACTTCTTCTGCGTTCTGCGTCGTAAACTGCATGACTACACCTGTTACATAATTATTGGCTCGATAGCCTTGACTACCGAACTTTCATAAATGGCTTGCTGCCTATGAACACTGTGTGGTCGTCAGTCCTGTGCATTTCCGAAGTCATTTTTGTTACCCCCATAATACACTACTTGTTTTACTAATTGTTATTGTTTTCTCTTTATGCTAAAACCCACATGTTTGTAGAAATTTATAATACTTTCTTTTTTATACATATTAAAGAACAAAGAACTATTCTTTTTTATTTGCTAATCTTGTTATATAGCCAGCTATGATATTTCTTAATTTCTTTGAGCCAGTATCTAATTTTTCTGTCACTATCTTTTTATTGCTTTCGAAATCCTTCTGGAATGCTTCTTTATTGCTGCTGAATAAAGAAATTGCTGTCCTTTTTGTTAATGTTGTTTTAATTCTTCCCATAATATATGTTGGAAAATTAGGCTTTTTAAAGCTTACCCTTTATTTTTACCTTTATTTCTTTGGAAATTTTTCGAGTTTCTGTAAGCTCTGGATGCGCAGTTTACGGGATTCTTGCATTTGCTGCAATACTCATCCGGGTCTTTGACTCCGAGGCTTCTGTAATAGTTGTCGTTGTCGCAGTTTGGAGGCAAGATTTTTTTATTCTGCCTTTCGTGCCATAAAAGCTGTGTGTTTATGTAACCTTGTTTTAAAGGTACGGGATTCTTTGAGTTCCATTCGTTTAATATGGACCTTATTTCATCTTTATTGTAGTTAGTTGATTTTAGGAAATTAATAAGTATGAATAATGCCCTTTTCCTTCCGTCATTTAAATTGCCCGCCAGAAGCTTTTTTATGCATCCCGGAAAAAATTCTTGAGGTATTTTGTCTATGGAATCCTCGTAATTTTTCTGACCCTGAATTTTTAATTCCGGCTCTATGGACCTAGTTTTTGCCGCAAAGTCAAAGGCCTGCATTATCAAATGACGGGCTTCTCCTTGCTCGAATTTCTCCTGGTCAAGAAAATTAAGTTCTGTACTTACGCTTTTTGGATCGGCCATTTCAAGGCTGAAATTTTTCAGTTGCTCTAACGTAATGGGCACAGAGACAAGGCCAGATTTTTCATTTATAGAATAAGCCGCCCTGAATAAATGTCTTGAGCTTATTAGAATAGTATCAATATCGACTACTGAAAAAGAATCGAATTTTCCGTCCTTAAACAGAGCTTCTTTTTCTTTGCCTGTGTTTTTGGCGATATCATCGAGATTATGCTTTAAAAGTTCTGATGCCAAATGGTCTTTTATGAGATACTTAATATACATGGCAATTATCCTCAATCCTTCCGGGAAAAGAAGTTTTGTGTCTAGGTTATTTACCCTGTCTGGAAATGCCCTGAAATGAATTCCTATATGAAATCCATGATTTCCAGAGAACTTAATATCGATGTTCTTGATATTATGGAATTTAATGGCCTCTATAACTAGTAATGTTGCAATCCTCGAGTATTCTAAATGTTTTGAGTCAGTATCCAAAACCAAATCCCAGCCAATCCTTAAGTCATCAAGATCTTTTTTTGACATCCCGGACTTGAGCATTAATGGATTTTGCCATGTCTCTTCTGAAATGTGGAAAGAATATGCGCCTTGCTTTACTAGTTCTAGTATATCATTGTCATACTGCAGGACATCTGGACGCTTTCCAAAATTGCCGTCATGGAACAAAACGCCGATTTCCTTGTTTTTTGCAGCGCTTACTATCTTGCTTTGAATTTCCTTTCTTGAGTAATAATCGAAGTACGGATTAAAACTATTCATCAGAATATTGAATCTCTTTTCTTAACGAATCTAACTCGGAATTCAGGGCAATCAAATCTTTTTCAGACTGCTGGAAAGCGTTTTCCAAATCATTTATCTGCGATTCTATGATTTTTTTTGAATCTTCAACAGACTTATTCACCACAATATTAGCGCCTATGTTCATCAGCACTTGATTATTGTTTTTTACAGATGTATTGATTAATATGCCCGGGCCTATTGGAACTAATATTTCATGGCCTGTTTTTAAATTGCTTAATTCATCCATGCTCTCAATCAATAATTTAAGCTCTGCTATCTTGTTGCTTATCAATTGCACTTGCTGGTTCATGATGTTCGATTGCCTTGAAAGCAGCTGGAATTCAAGGTATTTCTGCTGAGCATTTTCATTCGTCATTTTTTTGTTTCTTTTCTTTTATGGTTTTTTTGTTTTCTTTTTTTGGTTTTTTCTCAGACTCTTCTTCTGGCCCTGCTTTTTTATCCTGCGCTATTTCTTTATTCTCTTTGGCTTTTTTTCTCTTTTCATGAATTTCATAGCCTAAAGCGGAAAGCTCTTTTTTTACGTCTTCTGTAGACATTGTATTGTCAAGGTTGATTACTTGATTTAGGGGCTCGAGATGCCTTATGTTGCATTTCCTTCTCTTTACATCTCCATCTACTATCACGAATTTGTCATCTATATTTTCCAAGATGGCGCAGATGTTTCCTTTTTCAGCTCCACTTGTTTTTCTGCATACTCGTCCAGGACTTAACATTTTTTACCCCCTGATTTAATTTGTCAATTAGCCTAATTAATTCAGCTCTAGTACACCTTTAAAAACTTTCTCAATAGGCTGCTGAATGCAAAAGAAGTTACTAAGTAAACACCAAACCAGCCGAAGCCTTCGTTATCGCCCATCTTAGGGATATCAAATGGCATATTTAGTATGACCTGAGTTATGGGTAATGAATCCTTTATCAAGGCAAATATTAAGATTGCGGGAACGAAAGTTATTATCATGGGCTTGAGGCTGTGCTTCAGCTGATCCATTGAAATTTCCATCGAGCGTTTCTGCAGGTCATTTAACTTACTTAGATCCTGCTTTGATTCATTCATCTGCTTTTTTATGTTTTTCAGCTCTTCCCTGTATGATTTTAATTTTGTTTGGTCTGTAGTGTATTTGTAGATTATTGTAGTTATGAAAGTCATCAAAAGACTCAATAAAATAACGCTCAACAATGGATATTTTACAATAAACTCAATGGCCATCTTATTTCTCCATCATCTTTCTCAAGGCAGGATGCATGTCAACTGCATGCTGCTGTGCTATAGTTTCATATAACTGGTATATAATCATTACTGCAAGCAATATACCAGTGCCTCGAGACAAGGCACTGCTTAAATCTGCTAGCGAAGCAAGAAAACCTACAGTGATACCTCCCATTATTGTCAATGGGAATATATAGCGATTTAATACGTGCTCTAAAACTCGTTCATCACGCCTGAATCCTGGAATCTGCAGTCCAGATGCCATTATTTGCCTAGCCTGGCTTCTGGAATCCATTCCAGAAGTCTGCACCCAGAATATCGAGAACATTACAGATCCAAGTATCATGAATATTACATAAACAAGTGCCTTTGCCAAGTCTAGAGGTATGAATGAGCCACGAATTAGATTTCCTACAATGTCAGGGCCAAAGACCCATGCCACTAATCCGGAAGAAGGCTGATTCCCTACAAATGTGCCTAAAAATGGTCTTCCCCAATTTTCCAATAACCGGGCCCATAATTGTATATTAGCAAGTAATGCCGATATTAAGATTACAGGAATATTGCTCGTGTAAAGAAATCTTAAAGGCCATCTGATTCCATGGCCTCGGATTCTTCCGAATGACAATGGAATTTCAACTTTCATAGCTTGGGCATAGACTGCGACAACGAAAACAGCGATTGTTGCTATTATTGAAGCAATTGCGACTCCAGCCCCCCTTATATCCTGATTTACTAACGAGATGAAGAATGACAAGACCGCCCCTATCGGAGGCTGGCCTGAACCAAAAGCAAAGGTTCCGGTAGAGCTCAAAGGCGAGAAAGCCCTGACGAATATTTCTGTCGAGACTCCAGCCGCAATAAATAATGAAACTCCGGAACCGAAGCCCCATTTACTCACGACTTCGTCCATATAAAGCACCAGTATTCCGCCTATAAACAACTGAAACACCAAGATTAGAGGATGAATTCCTGCAGATGGGGACAATCCTCCTAGATAGACATAAATTAAAGATTCGAAAATTATGAAAAACACGGTCAATACTTTTTGCAATCCTTGGAACCGCTGCCTGCCTTCATGTGTTGTGTTGTCTATCTTCAATATTCCTGAACCGACTAATAGCTGCAAGACTATAGAAGAGGTAACTATAGGGCCTATACCAAGTGACATTATAGAGCCGAAACTTGCTCCTAGCAATATCGAAAGAAACTCGAACTGCTGCAAAGAATTCTGACCAAGACCATATAATGGAATGACTGAAAGTATGAAGAATGCAAAAAGCATCAACAGTGTCCACTTGAGCTTTTCTTTAAATGACAGCTTTTTTTGAAGCGGTTTTTTTATTTCCGGAAGCAAAGATAATATGTCATTAAGAGCCATTAATTACCTCACCATTAAGGCTTTTTATTTTTTGCAAGGCTTTTTTGCTTACCTTATTGCATATTATTCTGTATTTTTTCGTTATCTCTCCTGTTCCCAGCAACTTTGTGAAGCCAAGATCATTAAGATTTATTGTATAAAAATCATTCTCTTTTTTTGCAATCTTATCGAGGTTTTCCTCAAGGAAATAAAGATTTACTGGTTTGTCTTTTCTTACTACTTTTGATTGCCTTGTGAATCCTAATTTTCCGAAATACGTGTTTCCATATTCTTTCAATATAGACGGTTTTTTTTGATCTGCTCGTTTTCCTGAGCCCGCCATTCCTCTCCCTCCTCTGTTGCCTGCACCCCTATGCTTTTTCTTTGCGCCCCAGCCGTGAGTTTGCGAAGCCCTCATTCTATGGCTTTTTTTCCTTTTGTTTACGGTCATATCAAATCATCCTTTTTATAAGATCATTAATCTTCTCCTTTCTATAGCCAAGAGCGCCTCCAAGAGAGAAAGGAACTTTGGTGCCTTTCCTTTCAAATCCATGAACCGGAGGCTTTAATCTGAAATAAGGCTTAATTCCTGGAATGTCTTTCAGTTCTTTGTTGAATGAGAAAAATTCGTTTGTGAAATCTTCTATGCCCATGTTTAACTCGGTTTTCAAGTAAGCATCATCTATTTTTTTGTTTCCTGCAATTTTTCCCCGGTTTTTTAAGAGCAGAGTGAATGTCTCTGGATTAAGCTCACCCCAAGTTACGAGCTCCTTTATCGAGTTTAGCATTCCTATGTATTGGGGAGTGTTCTTTATTATGGTACAGTTGAACTTGTCATATAGCCTTAGCATGTGCATAGTTGAATCTAATTTCTTCTTAATATTATGATCTCCCTTGATCCTTATTATTGCGATTCTTTTAGTTTCCATTTTAAGAAGATAATTCTATTTCCTTATTGCTTATTGTTGATTTAGTGGTACTGAGCTTTTTTAATGCCTCAAAGCAAGCATAGATCAAATTTATTTTTGTTCTGGTTTGGCCCCTTGTTTTAGAGTAGATGTCTTTCAGGCCAGCAAGGCCAAGCATTTTTTGCACTTCCCGCTCTGTGCAAAGATTGGTTCCTTTTGGAGCAGGCATCAATGTTATTCTTACGCTGCCGCACCTTCCATTAACCTTGAATGGGATTGAATGAGGATCCTTGCAATAGCAAGCCCATGAACCACAGCCCTTGTTTATTTTTATCAAGTTCAGCTTTGCTTTCCTTATTGCTTTTTCCCTTGCAGGAACAGTTTCCTTCGCCTTTCCATAGCCAATGCCTATATGACCATTTCTGTCTCCAACAACAGCAAGGGCTGCAAATTTTGGCTTGTTTCCCTCGTTGGTTTTTTTCTGGGTTTGCTTCCAGATGCTTCTCTTGCCGCCGCCGAACTTGCCCTTTGACTGGCCTACTAAAATTAAAGTGTGCTCTATTCCCGGAATAAGGAAATCTATGATTTCAGGCTCTAGAATTCTATGGCCTTTTTCAAGTACTTCATCAATATCATTTAACTCGCCTTTCTTTATCCTTTTGCCGAGGTTTGTCTTTGGAATCCATGATTCAAAACTCTCATGCCTTTTCTCTCTGGAAATGCCTAATGGCGCATCTTCTAAAGGCGGCTGCAATTCGGCTCTTGCTTCAATGTCCTTTGGCTTTTTTTGTCCTCTCATTTAAACTGCTCCATTAATTATTTTTTGCTTTATTTCTTGGAAATGTGAAACTAGCTGCTCTGGCTTTATGCTGTTTTTGATATACCTCGAAAACTGCTTTTTATATACAATATCGTCCTTAAGCAGCATGCTCGCGTAATTTGAAATTATCTTCCCTGAAATCGAATCCTCACTTGGAAGTATCTCTTCTGAGCAAGGGACATTAATCCCCGAGTCTATAACGCCCTTTACAGCAGCGTATATTCTTGAGCCTTTTACAGAACGATGTGATCCAGAGTCTAGGATGGCCTTTTTAATGTTTTTCTTTTTTGCAATTATCCCTGCATATAACCCTGTTAAGTAAGATGACGGGATATTTCCGCGATTTGCCTTCCAGCCAAGAGATTCGAGCTTTTTTGAATTTACAGTAACAATTACTTTATCGCCAGTTTCATTGAACTCAACAAACTGCACGACCAAATTGTCTAGATGAGGCCTTACAACTAATCTAAGCTCATGGGACTTTACTAAGGAAAGTCTTTTCTTGTAATTTGTCTTTTGCTCTAATCTTCTCTTTAACCTTGCAGTGTAGTTTTTATTTATTGCCATCTTTGTTAATTAAAAGCTTGTTTTCATTCAAATAAAGCATGATGTGGCTTTTGCTTCTGAAGAAGCCGCCCTTGGATTTTTTGTATATTGTCTTGAAGGTCTCTTTCGAAATCCGATCCTTCGATTTCAAATTGAACAGCAAGTACCTTTGCGATCTTATCTTGTTTATCCATTCCCTCTTTCGACTCAATCTCGAGGTTCTCTTGCCCTTTCTTGTGCCAATGCCTTGCTGTCTTCCTTTTTTTCTCTGCAGACTCCTTTTCCTTGCCCTGAATTTTGAAATTCCTGTCTGGGGCTTCTTCTTTATTATACCCCTCTTTATCAATGAACGCAAGTCCGATTTCGTGATTGCTTCCTTTATTTCTTCAAGCTTTTCAGGATCGAAATACACTCTTGTACGCCCGACATTTAAAAGCTGGGCAGCAAGCCTTTTTTGTGTTTTGAGGTTCATACGCTTCTGTCTCCGCCGGTCGGTATTTTAGTCCTTACAGTGTCAGTCTTTGCTGACTTGTCAGATATTTTTTCATGCAGTATTTCGTGATGATGCTTTGCATAAGTTTCTTTTTCCAGGATTTTCTTCTCTAATTGCTTTTCTTCCCCTTTTTTTTCTTCTTGAGTTTTAGTTTTTTCGCTGGATTCCTTTTCCTCTGCTTTCTTAAGCAGATCTTCCCTTGCCTTTTTCCTCTTCTCACTAACATGCTTTTTCTCAGCCTTTGATGATTCCCTCGATTTTTTCACATCTTCAAGGAATTTTGCAGCATCTTTTATGTTCAGGATTTTTATGTTCATGGAATTGCATTTTTCTATCATCTGTATTTTTTTCTTCAGGCCGAGCTTTCCAGATATTATTACGGCATGAATGCTGTTGTCTATTTTTTCTAGGCTTTTCATATTATCTGCAAGTATAGGCATTAAATTTGACTTGTGCAGGTATCTTGCTTCCTTAGGGCTTCTGTATCCAGAGTCAACTCTAACTCGATGACCTTTCTTGCCAAGGCGCATCTTGTTATGCATGCCACGAGGCCTTCTCCAATTTTGAGGAAGATGGAGCTTGTGAGCATCTTGCCTAAGGAAACTCGGCTTCTTTCTCTTCAATTTTATTTTTAGCTGCATCAAACTGCTCATTTCAACTTCCTCGATGGTTTTTGAACTATGTATATGCCATCTTGAAATATTCTTCTGTCTTTGTTAGTGATTCTAGTGGCCCTTTCGATGTTTGCGGCACTTTGCCCTGCCGCTTCCTTGTCAAGGCCATCTATTGTTATCTCATCGCCTTTCAACACGGCTTTTGTATTCGGGGACAAATGTGCTATCCTGGGCACTTTCTCTCCAAGGAAATTCTTTATAACTACTTTATTTGAACTGTCTATGCTTACATTCATGGGAAAATGGCCGGAGACAATTTTTAGTTTGTAGGTATAGCCTTCAGTAACTCCTTGCACCATATTCTTTAAGTGTGCCTTGAATGTTTTTAGCATCCTTTTTTCATTTTTGGTATATTTCTTGCCTAAGAGCTCTAACTTGATGGAGCTATTTTCCTTTGCGATATTTATGAAAGGATGCGCGAATTGTCTTTCTAGACTGCCTTTTGGGCCGTTTACTATAACCTTATAAGCTTCGATGCTGCAGTCTACACCAGAAGGCATCTCTACAATTTCAGATAATTTACTTTGAGTTTTTTTGCTAGTAGACATATGCTATAAGCTTGCCCCCCAATTTTTTTTCTATAGCTTCGTAGTGAGTAGTCAAACCTTTTTGAGTGGAAATTATCATAATGCCGAAGTTCTTGGCAGGCAGGAATCTTTTCTCGTATTTTTCTATCTCATTTTTTGTTACAGAGAACCTTGGCTTTATCGTACCACATTTATTTATAGATCCGGTCATTGTAAGCTTTATTATGCCGCCCTTGTTGTTCTCTATATACTCTGTTTTTTCCACATAATTGTGCTGTTTCATTATTTCGAGCACATTTTTGATAAGATTTGAACTTGGCTTGATTATGCATTCCTGCTTTCCAACCTTTTCACAGTTCAATATATGTGATAATGCGTTTGATAGTGTGTCATTAGATGCCATTTTTTACCTCAGCTGTATTTCTTGAATCCTATGTCTTTTGCGATGTCTCTGAAGCACTGCCTGCAGAGATGAATATCATACTTTTGTATATGGGCCCCGTAACGGCCGCAGCGCCTGCATTTTCTGGAACCGGGTCCGATCTCGCGATGTTTCGGGAAATTGTGCTTCACAAATTTTTTGTACTTGGCCTGCTTGTTTATAAGAGGCTTGAGCATTTTCCTGAAATTCGATGATGTCATATTTCTGATTCTCCTTCACTTATGTCTGTGCTGAACTTGGACTTGATAAATTCCATTGAGGCCTCCTTGCTTATCCTGTGCCTTAGCGGAATATGGCTGCGCTTGATTTTTCTTTTTTTTACTCTAAAACCCGGCCTTTCTAATGTCACTGCTGTTTCTAATCCTATGATGCCAAGGTCCATGTCGTATTCTGTTCCCGGGATATCAATATACTCCTTGATACCGAACGAGAAATTCCCGCTCTTGTCAAACTTTGAAGCATTAATCTTATTGTCTATGGCCTTGAGCAATCTTCCAAGAAGCTCTTCTGCCCCTTTCCCCCTAATCGTAACTTTGCAGCCTATCGCAAGATTAGGCCTTAGGCCCCATGTAGGGATTCTTTTCATTGTTTTAGTCTGGACTGGCTTCATTTTTGTAATTGTGTTTAATAATTTCATTGCCTTATCCAATTTATCTCCTGACTGGCCGACGCCTATATTCAAGGTTACTTTTTCAATCTTGATTTGCTTCATCTTATTTTTATTTGCCTGATTCATTTTCTTGAGGTATCGATATTAGGCTCTTTTCCTTGCCTATCACAAAAGCATAATCTTTTAAAGTTTCGAATTTTTCCTTTCCTGACTTCAGCACGATCCTTGCAGGTTCAGTCCCTCTTTGTTCGCTCACTGAATCTAATATCCCTATATGACCTGTTTTCTTTCCATCCATGATGTAGACTATCGCACCCTTCTCGAATTTCAAATGACTTGAGAAGGCTTTTTTATGCAGATCATAAATCATTGTGTCTGAAGTCTTATAAATATCCTTGTCGACAATCTTGTTTTTGCCGTCATAAAAATTCAACTGAAGCCTTTTTTTCTTAAGGATAGTTTTGTTTATTATCTTTAATGGCTTTATTGAGGATTCGCCCTTCTCTATCTTATGAACAATTAGGTTTCCCTTTTCATTGAAAAATACCCTGAAATTTTCATCAGTGTCTTTTATCGAAATTACGTCCATTAATCCGACAGGAAATTTAGGGTCAGTTCTTGGTATGCCATCTATCTCTATCTTTCCAGAGTAGATTATTTTTTTTGCTTCCCTGCTAGTCTTTGCATATTTCAAATAATTTCTTACCAATACGCTTAATGGTACGGACTTTTCCAATCCATGGGGGCCAGAAGACGGATGTATAGTGTATTTGCTTTCCTTCCTGTGTATTTCCCAGAACTTGGGTGCTGAAATCCTGAATAAGTGTTTCTTTACCATTTTTATTTCCTTTCAATTAATTTTTTCCTTGATATATCTTCCAAGCTCAATTCTGCAATCTGCAGATTTGATGGATGGATCGGTGAGAGTGTTTTTGTGCCGTCTTTCCTGACATTATAAATGTTTTCTAGGTACACTTTCTGCAGATTCGGGAGTACCTTTGATATTTTTTCTACCTTGCCTTTGAACTTCCCATTCATGACCTTTACTTTGTCCCCCTTTCTTAATGGAACATTTCTCTTGTGGTATTTCTTGCGGAGCTCTTTTGAAAGATTTGCAGAGAGCAATTTTTTTGCCAAGTTTTTCGGAATATTATGAATGTACTTGCGCTGCTTCCTTGGACTCTTGCTTGATTTCCATGATCTTGAAAACTTGGCTCTCATTTACACTACCATTCCTGCTAGCTTGGCGATTCCAGGCCAGCGATCTGCAGCTTCTTTTGCGACAGGGCCTTTGATTATTGTACCTTTTGGGTTGCCCTTGTCATCTTTTAGGACTACTGCTGCATTGTCCTCGAATTTTATCCTGGTGCCGTCTGCCCTTCTGTACTCTTTCCTTTGCCTTACTATGATTGCTTGCACCACTTGCTTTCTCATCTCTTGCGTGCCCTTTATTACAGAGGCTGTTACTAAGTCAGCAATTCCTGCTGAGGGATATCTTCCTTTAGTTGTTTTAAGTGTCTTGACTGAGATTATCCGGATTACCTTTGCGCCCGAATTGTCGCAAGTTTCAACCATCGCCCTCTTTGGAAGGGACCTTACGATTCTAGATTTTACTGCTTTCATTTTTCTCCACAATCACGAATTTTTTTGTTTTTGATATGGGACGGCACTCCATTACAGTAACACTGTCATTAATATCAGCGTTAATGCACGGCGGATTATGGACTTTTATCCTAGAGCGCCTTTTTTCGTAACGCTCATACTTTGGCAGGTAAAAGAGCCTTGGCCATTCTACTACTGCTGTTTTGTGAGTGTCTTTTTTTATTATTTTGCCAGTGAAGATTCTGCCCCTTAACTTAAAGCCGCTGTGGAAAGGACAATGCTTATCGCTGCAAGATTGCTTTGGCATGCTAACTTCTAGGCCTATGTTTGCTTCTTTCATTTTTTCAATCTTTCCTCGGCTCTTCCGATTAAGTCTGAGCCATTTATTACTGTTTCATTTTTGTCCATGATGAGTTTCATTTTTACTTGGTTTTTAAGTATCTTTTTTGGTTTGCTGTTTGTTCTTACTGTCAGAGTATATTTGCTTTCGTTTATGATCTTGCCTCTGATGCCTATCAAACTCTTGTTCTTCGAGGCTATTATTTCTGCGTACAGCCCGATTAGCTCGTGCTTCAAAGGATTTATTGTGTTGTGCATATCAGCTTAGGTCTATTGTCTTCGAGTTGAATCCAAGGTTTACTAATGCTTCTTTTGTTTTTGATGCGTGGTTGCCTTGCAGCTCTATTACGCTTTTCTTCACTGTACCGCCACAAGCAAGCTTGGACTTAAGCCTTTTTGCTATGTCCTTGATCTGGATGTCCGCTTCGTCCAAGCCTTCAACCAAGGTTATTTCCTTTCCAAAGCGTCTCTTGACAACCCTGATTCTGATTTGTTGCTCTTCCTTTGCTATGGTTTCACAAACACAAAGCTCTCTCTTCAGCCCGCATTTTGGGCATACATCATTCATACTTTTTGCTTACCTCCTGTTGGTTTTTTTAAGCTCAATTGAAAATAAATTTTGGCTATTGTTCTCCGTATCTCTTTTATACGGCCTGACTTCTCGGGAATTGTGCCGACGGCTCTTTGCGAGTTTATCTTTAAGAGCTCTTTTTTAAGCTCATTCATCTTGTCTTTCAGTGATTTTTCATTCATCTGTTTTAGTTCAGTCTTCTTTATTATCGCCATTTTCTTCTTGAGTTTTAGTTTTTTCGCCGGATTCCTTTTCCTCTGCCTTCTTAAGCAGATCTTCCCTTGCCTTTTTCCTCTTCTCACTAGCATGCTTTTTCTCAGCTTTAGCTTCCTTATTTTCAGGCGCGTCTTCGGATTTTTCCGGAGCTTTTATTTCCAGCACTTCTTTTTCCGGAACAACTTCTATTTTTTTCGGTGCAGGAGTCTCGTTTTTTATTCTCATCTCATCAGGAAGCCTTACGTCTGGCTTTAAAATCCTTACTTGAATCCCTACTGCTCCGGACCTTAAATGCGCTATTGCATAGCCCCTCTCAACGAAATTGTCTGAAATATCGCCGGATTTTTTTAAGTAGCCTGCCTTGAAGCGCCATAACCTGGCTCTCTGACTTGGAACGCCTCTTCCGGAGATTACTATTTCTGCCCCGATGGCACCAGCGTCCATTATTTCCTGGAGTTTTTTGTAGCCAATCGACTTGAATCTCTTCGGGCCATACCTCTCAAAAATATGAACTATATTCTTTGCGATGAATCTTGAGTTTAAGTTTGGATTTTCTATTTCTGCAACTTCTACTTGCGGATTCTCAAGCTTGAATCTCTTCTTCAAGGTTTCTGCAAGTTCCCTGATATTGGAGCCTTCTCTTCCAACAATTAAGCCCGGCTTTGAAGTATATATCGTGATTTTCTCTCCTAATGGGGTTCTTTTTATCTCAGTATGACTATAACCAGCTTTGTCTAAAGTGCTTGCCATAAACTCTTCTATCTGGTATTCTTTTATCTTTCTCTGGATAAACTGTCGTTCAATCATTTTTCTTCCTTCTCAATGGCTTTTATAAATATATGGCAGCGCTTCATTCTCCTGCGCCTTTTCCTGCCAGGATGCCATGTGGCATTTCCCTTATTTGCCATGAATTCGCTTATTATTAACTTGTTAATGTCGAGGCTTTTGTTTTCTGCGTTAGCTTCCAGAGATTCGAGAAGCTTCAAGATTGCTTCCGAAGCCTTTACAGGAAATCTTCCTGCCGAAATTCCCGGCTTATGGCCCAGGTCGCGATTAAACCTCTTGAAAGGCACGGCTGTTTTCTTGGCTATCACGTTTTCTAGAATGATCTTTGATTTTTTAAAGTCTTTATTTTTTATGAAGTTCCCAATCTCTACTGAAAACTTCAATGACAATGGCAAATTAAAAGCCTTGACGCTGGCAAAATGTGCCTTGTCGCTTTCAATTTGAATATTATTTTTTTGCACCATTTTTATTTCACCGAGACGGCTGCGCTAGACCTTGTTGCGCCTATTCCTGGAGCTGAGTGCGCTACTCTTTGCCTATTATAGGTAAATTCACCGAGATAATGGCCTATCATGTCTTCGTTTATCATTATGGGCATGAATTCCTTGCCGCGATGAATATGAATTACAATGCCGACCATTTCTGGGAGTATTATCATATCACGAACTTGAGTTTTAATGGGCTTCTTCAATTTTCCGGACTTGAATTTCCTTATTTTTTCCAGCAATTTTTTTTGCTGGTCTGTAAAGCCGTGCCTTAATGAGCGTCGTGCCCTTGATGTTGTCAATCCCATGAAATCGTTAATTGACAGGCTTTGCAACTCCTGCAAGGTTTTTCCTTTATACATGAATTCCTTCTTGACCATTTTATTTCTTCCTTCCCGTTCTTCTGGCCCCTATCAGGCCGACTTTGGCTCCTGGAGGAGCGAATTTCGATGGTGTCTTTGGCTTTCCGATATGCCTTCCACGCCCG
Organism: Nanobdellota archaeon; assembly: GCA_038046405.1. Lineage (GTDB taxonomy): Archaea > Nanobdellota > Nanobdellia > SCGC-AAA011-G17 > JAGVZF01 > JACPNH01. The sequence goes on from JBBSWI010000008.1 coordinate 90,956, forward strand.
GATCCGAATGGATGATCTACAGCGTTCATTGCAACTGCTGAAGTCCTTGGATATAATTTATTTCTTGACTTCATTGCATGATGTCTCTTTCCTGCTTTTACGAATGGCTTGTCTTTCCTTCCTGAACCTGCTAAAACGCCTATTGTGGCGCGGCACATTCCGTCTAGTTCTTTTAATTTCTTTGAAGGGAATTGAATAGTCACTTTGTTTTCTGTTTTTGATACTACAACTGCAGAGCATCCTGCAGCCCTTATAAACTTGCCACCATCACCAGGATTTTTCTCTATGTTATGAATTCGCATTCCTATTGGAATATTTATCAATGACAATATATTTCCTGTAGAAGGGTTTGCTTTTGATCCAGTTTCTATACTGCTGTTGGTGCTTATGCCTTCTGCTGCCAGCATATAATTTTTTTCACCGTTTTCATATTTTAATATCACTATAGGCGCAGAATGGCCAGAATCATGGACAATATCGAGAACTTTTGCCGTCAACAATTCAGTTTTTTCTTTTAAATCATACGGCTTATAAGCGATTCTTCCTATATAGCGATGGCTAGGCGCCCTATACCTAGGACCGCCCCTTCCACGATGTTGTGCTATTATATTTTTTCCCATTTTACATCAAACCTAGTTGTGTAGCTACGTCAATTGCTGGAGTTTCTACAGATAAAGTTATGTATGCCTTTTTAATTCCCTTATTTGAAACCATTGTATTTATTTTAATTACATTGACTTTAAACAAGTTTTCCATGGCTTTCTTGATTTCTTTTTTTGTAGACTTAAGTGATACTATAAATGTCAGTTTGTTCTCTGCTTCCATCAACCTTACAGATTTTTCTGTCGTTAACGGATATTTTATGATTTTGTAAGGATCCATTTATTAGCTCTCCTTCTTTACAGGCCTGCTTTTTTTATTTTCAGACTCTTTCCTTTCTTTTTTCTGCTGATTTTCTTTTGGTTTTTTGTTTAGTATGAACAGATTTTCGGATTTTAATCTTTCAATGGCAGCGTTGCTCCATATTACCAAGCGTCCTGGACTGCCTCCTGGGGCAAGCAAATATGCATTTAAGTTATGTACATTAGTAATTTCAAAACCTTGCAAGTTCTTTGCCGCATTAAACAATGCGCATTTTTTCGAGACGACAATTAACGGGCCAGTTTTCTTTAAGTATTTCCTGCCCCGGGTTTTTCCCCTGCCCGGCCTTATCTTCTTTTCCTGCAGCCTTTCCATTTCGTTCTTTAAACCTATCTTGGTTAGAATATTGACAAGATCTTTTGACCTTGAGATTGTTTCTAGCTTTTCCTCAATGATTAAAGGAGCGTTAATGAATTTATGGCCTCTTGACTTGATAAGCTCGATATTAAGCGAGGCTGCAATCGCACTCCTTATTGCTTTCCTGTTTTCCTTTTTGTTTATCTCTTTAAAGTATATTTTAGAGGACTTTGGAGGATGGGCCCTTCTTCCTCCCACTGTTCCGGGAGCAAAAGCGCCTATCCACACCATTTGGGAGCCTCTTCTCGAAACTATCTTGCGAGGCGCCCTTGATATTCCACGACCGTATGTTGCCTTAAAATCACGCCGTCTTCTTGAAAGATTTGCGTACTGGCGCATTCCGGCGCCCCTAAAAGCACCATAGGATTGCCTGAATGAGCTTTGGATTGAAATAAAAGCCCTTCTTATTAAGTCTGGCCTTATTTCTTCATTAAATTGTTCGGGAAGTTCTACTGACGCAACTTTATTTGCCTGCAAGTCTAGAATGTCTGCTTTCATTGTTTAGATTCCACGCTTATATAGTTAATATCTATCGGAGAAAATTTACTGGCCCTGAAAGACTCCGTAAGCCTGATTAATCTTTTTTGAGGGCCAGGAACAGAGCCTCTTATCAATAGGAAGTCTGATTTTACCAAGCCATAATGGGGGAAGCCATCCTTCGGATTTATTTTTTCAGGAGCAGAGCTTATCTCTATAATTTGCTTATCATATTCGGTTCGGTTATGGAAACCCATCTGGCCTTTTTGAGGGATTCTGAAAGAAACTTTCTTTGGTGTCCATGCTCCAAGATTTCCTGCTGAACGCCTTTTTTTCTCTGACTTGTGGCTTTTTAGAGTTACTCCAAACCTTTTTACCGCGCCCTGCAAACCTTTGCCCTTTGTCACTGAATGTATGTCTATAAATTGTCCTGCCTTGAAAATTTCATGTATTCTTATTTCCTTGTCGAGAAGGTTTTTTGCATATTCATACTGCTCTTTGGCATTATTTCCTGACAAAGCAATTTCAAAAATTTCAGGAGTTTTCTTTAATTTTATTAATCTTGGTTGTGTATACAGGCAGAGCCTTACTTCTGAGCTTTGTTCAAGAAAAGAGCCTATGTTTTTTTCCTTGTTTTTTTTAAAAATCTTGATTTTCCTGCCAAGATACTTTTCAAATTTTGAAGCGAGAATTTCTGAAATGACACTTAAGCCCTTATCTGTTTTTTTATAAAACCTTATTGAATATGCCTTTAATGGAGGGCATTCAATTACTGTTACTGGAATGAAAACATTCTCGTTCTTTGTCGGAGAATTAGGATTTGTGTCTTTTGAAAGAATATGAGTCATGCCCGCCTTATAGCCGGCAAACCCCAGAAGCTTTAAGTCTTTTACGTTTCTATACCAAGACCTTATTCTTGGATAGATTCTTTTAGCTCGAACTCTATGCCAGTACTGCATGCTTCCTGATCTAGGACTGTGTGCTCTTGCCATTTTTTATTTCAACTTCAAATCTTTGATTTATAAACTTTTCTAGGTTTTTTTCTAGAATCAGATAGCTAATAAGGAATATGTCCTCTTTCAGATCAGTAGGGTGAATTAAAAAGAAAATCAGACATTTATAAACATATCGTTTTTAATTCCATTTTATTTTCCGAAAGGGTTAAATAATAGCTTCAAGCTTAGAATAACAAAATAATTGAGGTGCTTTTATGACAAGAGAAAACATTTTGCCTTTGGCTGCAATGGAGAAATTGCTGAAGAAAGCAGGCGCTGCAAGGGTAAGCGAGGACGCGAAGGAAGCCTTAAGAACTGTCCTTGAGGAAAAGGCCCATGAGATAGGCGAGAAAGCAGCGAAGTTTGCGGCACATTCTGGAAGAACTACGGTTAAATCAGCTGACGTAAATCTTGCGAAAAAATGATTCTTTTAAAGGATATTTTAATCACAATATATATACAACTAATATTCATAAGTATAGCTTTTTGGGAATCCTATATAGAAGGCTATAATGCTTGGGCAACCGGAAAGAGGGGATGGAAAATAAGGATAGATTTCCTTAAAAAGGAACCATTGACAGCATACCACTTATTTTTGTATGTGATAACAATCCCATTGTTTTTAATGCTCCCATTTATTGTTTTTGGGTTCAATACGCATCTTTTTTTGCTTATAGTCGCAAATTATTTTCTTGGATTGGTTGTAGAGGATTTTTTGTGGTTTGTAGTTAATCCCGTCTGGGGTGGCTTAAGAAATTTCAATTCAAAAAAAGTATATTGGCACAGGTTCTTTAAAATTGGAAAATTTGAGATACCAGACTTCTATGCATTTTTTCTACTATTTTTTCTGCTGATATTGACTTTGATTTATATTAAGTGAATGGTATCATAAAATATACCAACCTCTTTTCATATAATTTATTAATGATCTTTATAAAATATTTTAATAAATCTAGCTTAAGCAGCTTATTTCCAATGTTTATTAGGACACCATCATCAGGGAATCTTTCACATTTAAAATTTACTGCACCAGTATTTTCCTTAAATTTTTGATATCCTGTACCACTAATTCCTAGGCCCAAATGTACGTTTAAGCCTTTCGAACAAGCATACTTGATAATTTCGTCATACAATTTATTATTTGCCCTATACTTAAAAAAATCAGTCTTAGACCCTGCAAATGATAAATAAATATTATCTTTATACTCTGCTCCTAAACCGTAAGATACTGGTTCATCTTCAAAATAAACAATGAACAATACTGAACCTTTAAGTTTGATATAATCTTCAAAAAATGATTTTGGCAATATAAAAGAATTAAGTCTATCCACTTGCGATTGGTATATGAAATAGACTGTATCTAATGGGGATAAATCCTCTTTGAGAATCTTGCATGTTAAACCGTATTTTTTCGACTGTCTGACACCCTCTTTGAATGAGTGTTTATAATCTTTAATCGCATCTTCATATTTTTTTTGAAATATTATTGAGTACTCGATAATTGATTTCTTTTCAGCTGTTGAATTATTTATGTTTAATACTCGCATAAATGATATTTTATTGCATATAAAAAAGTCACATATATCATTGTTATAATTGCTAATTGAAATATTCTTGTTATTCAATAAATAAAAATGACCGTCTTCCGTAGTTACATTAGACAACTCAACATTGCTATTTTTACTACAAAATTCTGCAAATTCCTTGGAAAGATAGAAATTATTTTTGAAAGCTCCTTCAAAGTTGTCTTTCGAGCTTACAGACCCTTCATCTTTTTCGAGACGTCTATATTGTTTTTGCATTTGCTGCATTGGAACCTTAATACCTCTACAGACTTTTTTTTCCCAGACTCTTCGTTAATGATTTGGACTTTTTTCCTTTTGAATTGTATTACAGATTCACCTTTGTTGCCGCAACTAGGACATTCGTAGACTGCCTCTGCATTCAAAGTCTGCTCATATTCCTCTTCTGGCATGGAAAAATGGCAGGATTCGCAGACATATTCCGTTGCCCTTATTTTTACCTTGCCCTTATTATCTTTCGGCTTAGACATTAAAGACTTGTTGCATTTAGGGCATTTCTGCTTATATGCCCATGCTTTTACTTTGCCTTTGCCAATAATCCTGTTGGTAAAATATATGCATTGGGCCGTTGATGTAGGCTCTGTAACCATAAATCAATATTGTAACAGATGTATTTAAATATTTTTTCCTATTGTTGTTTTTTATGACAACAAAAAAGAATTTAGAGCATTATACCTTGAAATTAGGCGCTGGAAAGCATTTAGGGCCATCTGCTGCACAAAAGTTTTATTTTAGAGTACATGCTTCCAATGATTCTTTTTTGATAGGACAATCTCATGCAGAATCCCTTTTATTTTTAGCGTATTTGACCTGTAAGGTGGTTCATAAGGATGATTCTTCTAAAGCCGACACTATTAATGTGAGGAATTTGGAAGATTGTTTTAATTATGAACCGTTAACTAGCAAGGAGCTGAACGATTTCAAGGAACACATTTCTGGGTTAGAGGCAAAATATAATTATGGCTTGCATTTTAATTTTGATGATTACCAAACAAGACACAACAAATAAATTTTTAAACTGCTTAATTCTGATGTTATTTTACAGCCCCGTGGTGTAGCGGCCAAATTTTTCATTGGAAGAAGGCTAGGCATTACAGGCTCTGGAATTTAAATATGAAGAAACCTGTCGACCCAGGTTCGAATCCTGGCGGGGCTATTTTAAATCTAAGATGATGCAAGAAAAAAACCTAAAAACTTTTGACGGGATGAATGTAAAATATTGGGTTTTAAAACAAAAAACAGGCAAGCCATCATTATTCTTCATACATGGCTTGGGTGGAAATTCTACAGCTTGGACAAATATCATTAAAATAATGTCCAAAAACGGATTCTCTACAACTAAAATAGACTTAAGGGGCCATGGAAAAAGCGACAAACCTCTTAAGAAAACTTATTATTCTATAGACAACATGGCCAGGGATGTTTATGACATAATCAAGAATGAGAAACTAAAGAATGTTGTTTTTGTAGTGCACTCCTTTGGTGGATATGTGGCTTATAGGTATATAGCTAGGAACTACAGCGAAATAAAAAAAGTAGTTTTATGCAATTCACCCCATACAAAGCCATTTAAGTACAGCCCAAGTTTTTTGCTGAGAAAATTCTACTGGGTAATGCTGCCCTTTATATGGGTTATATCCAAATCCATTTTTTATGACAACAGAAATTATGAATATCCCATTTACTCAGATTTAAAGGAGCTTTCTGAATTCAAACTAATACTAAAAGACATTTCAGGAATGCCATTTAAAGTTTATCTCTGGAACTACATGCTGCTTTTTAAAAATAATTCAGACATAGAAAAAATTTCAAAAATGAAAATTCCATTTTTGCTCATAACTTCTTACGAGGATTCATTCCTGTCTTACAAGTCTTTGGAAGAATTGTCAAAGATGTTAAAAAACTCAAAACTGAGAATAATCAAGGGCTGCGACCACGAAACTATACTAAGAAAGCCTAAAGAGGTTTCTGAATATATACTGAACTTCCTCAAAAAAACTGGTTAACTTTATAAACCAAGTAATTTCAATATTTTTGAGCTCCCGTAGTGTAGTCCGGTCAAATTAATTTAAAAATTAAGACTAAGCACTAGGGCTTCTCGAGCCTTCGACCCGGGTTCAAATCCCGGCGGGAGCAAAATAATAGAATTTTAGTGCCTAAAACAGGTTTCATGCACCCGTAAAGGGTGCATGATTTTATGTTCAATTTAGAAAAATTTTTATGGAGAAAGCATAGATGGTGGGACTGAATAAATAACTTAAAAAGGAAAAGTTTTTATACTAGTTTAACTATTTAATAGTTTAACAGTTAAACGGAGATAAAACAATATGGCAGAACAAGAAATAGTCAAAATGAGCCCTAAAGGACAATTAGTAGTCCCCCAAAATATAAGAAAACTTGAAAAATTTAAGACTGGGGACAGATTTGTACCGGTACAAGTAGAAGGCGGCGTATTATTTAAGAAATTAGAAATACCAGATGTTAGACTAGAATTTGATAGATTGGTAAAAGAACTAAGGGGTCATGTAAAGAGACAAAATATTACTCGCAATGATGTGTCAGAGGCGATTAAATGGGCAAGAAAAGGATAGTTTTAGATACTAATATACTAATCTCTGCATTTGGCTGGAAAGGAAACCCTTATAGGATTCTAAATTTAGTAATAGACCAAAACTTTGAATTAATTATATCGCAGAAACAAATAGAAGAACTAAGAAGAGTTTTAACTTATCCCAGATTAAAAATTACTCAAGAACAACAATCTAGATTCTTAAATCTTGTTCTTAATATCGCTATTGTCGTAAAAACAAATGATAGATTAAATATAATAAAAGAAGATCCATCTGACAATATTATTCTAGAGTCGGCAGCAGATAATGATGTAGAATATCTAATCTCTGGCAATAAACATTTGTTAAAACTTAAGAAATTTGAAAATGTTAAAATTATGACTGCTGCCCAATTTCTAAGTTTCATTAAAGATAAATTTTAACCTGATTATGGTATTACAATGAAACGTCCTGAATTTACGAAGCTTTTAATGGAGAAGATTGCTACAATTGGACTGAAATAGAAACCTTTATAAGTAAGATAATCTTACTATCTTACTAATGGAGGTATTAAAAATGGATGTTGAAATAACAAAAATGAGTTCAAAAGGACAGATTGTAATTCCTCAAAATACTAGAAAAGAGATTAATGCAAATGAAGGAACTATGTTTGCAATAACTGCAGAGAAAGATACAATAATACTAAAGAAAATAAAAACTCCTTCAAGAGAAATGTTAATGCAAGAATTAAGAGAAATAGCAAAAGAAGGAAGAAAAAGGCTAGAGAAGAAAGGGGTTAAGGAATCTGACATTCAAAGGATTATAGAAAAAAGAAGGCTGAAGTAAATGAATGTAGTTTTTGATACAAATGTATTAATATCTAGTACTCTATGGGACAAGAGTGTTTCTCAGAAACTACTCTTTAAACTTATAGATTCTGACATCAAAATCTATACTTCTAAAGAAATCATTCAAGAATATTCAAAAGTTATAAATAGAGATTTTTATTATTCGCAAGAGGAAATCAGTAGAGTAACAAATACATTATTACCACTCTTAACTAACATAAGCCCTATAGAAAAATTAAATGTTATTAAAGAAGATCCTGATGACAATAAAATAATTGAATGTGCAATTGCTTCAAAATCAGATTATATAATAACTTATGATAAACATTTACTTAAACTACAAAAATTTAGAGATATTATTATAATAAAACCAGAAGAAGCATTAAAAATATTTAAATTATGAGTTAAAAATAGTATTATTCAAATCCCCAGCTAGTCCCGCCGGGAGCAACTTTTATTATATATTTTGTAGTATATAATATACTTCTGTTTATTTTTTAGCTCTTTGCTATATCCCATAAAATATTAAAATAACTCAAAAATGATCTTGATGTTTCTAAGTCTTCTATCACTATTACAATAGGCTCTTCTTTCCTTATAAGTATCACTACTTTTTCTTTATGTATCAATATCTCTGATGGTGTAGCCTCATATAAAAATTTCCTATCATACTTTTTTCCCAATTTTTTTTCAATACGTTCAACGTAGGCTTTGGAAGATTCATCAAAGATAATCTTTGTTTTCACGCCTTTCTTTAAAGCTAATTTGCTATACCTAAGAAAAAATCTTTCGAGTCTTTCTTCATTACTAGAAGCTCCTGCCCCCAAAATGTAAGCTTTGTCGTTCTTATGGCAATTAGAGACTAGATCTAAGTACACAGTTTCCATCCCTTTCCATCCGATGAATACCCCTACTTTTGTTTCTTTGACTTTCTTGTTTTTTATCGTGTTTAATTTAGGAAGTAAGTTATCTAAAAGTTCTTGGTTTTTCATTATTTCTTCTTTCTTTTTGTCTAGGTAATCTTTAATCCTTAAGGGAGGAGCCGGTGAAAAATGTTTTACGTTATTTTTTGTTATAATGCTGACTAAACCTTTTTCTATAAGTTTGTCTATGACATAGTATAACTTAGATGGCGCTGTCTTGGACTCCTTCAGGATACTGCCTTTACTAGAGATTCCTATTTTTAACAAAGCAACATATACCTTAATCTCCGAATTAGTTAGGCCTATATTTCTAAGAATTTGATAGTCTACTTCATTTACCATATAGGCCCTACCAATGGGGGAGCTTATATTTAAATATTTCTTTTTAGGCTAATCATTTAGTAGTAAAAATGGTAAACCTAGAAGTGTTAAACATCAAACTAAGAAAATGCAAAAGGGAAGACGTCGGATTTGTATATGAGTTGATGAGGTATTACTTGGCTGATTTTTTTAATAATTACACTAAAGAAGGGTGGTCAAGAGACTTATTTAAAGAAAAATTTGATAGTAATAGAGTTACGATTATTGAGCATGAGGATATGCCTATAGGTTTTGTAGATTATGAAGTAATAAACAACGAAATTTATATACATAATTGCAATATATCCCATGATTATCAGGGATTAGGAATTGGTTCTTATATAGTTAAGACAATCGAAGATATAGCTTTATCTAAAGGTATTAAAAATTTAAGAAGTAAGATATTTATAAAAAATCAAAAATCCATGGCTTTTGCTTTTAAAAACGGATTTGTTATTTGTGATAAATCCACTGAAGAAGATTCGTATATAGTTAAAAAAATCCTAAATATATAAAAAAATGGAAAGCATCGGAGTCAATTCTAAATATTTTAATAGTATATCCCTATTTTTTGTAGCGTTTCTTATGATATCTAATACAGTGGCAGTCAAATTAATAAGCATTGGCCCCTTTATATTCACAGGAGCCATCATTATTTTTCCAATTACATACATATTTGGTGATATACTTACAGAAGTTTACGGTTATAGACGTTCCAGAAAAATAATATGGGGCGGTTTTATTGCAATATTGTTTATGTCTTTTATTTACTGGATTGTCGGCCTTCTTCCATCTGCCCCGTCTTGGCAAAATCAACCTGCTTATGACTCTATTTTAGGACTTGTACCCAGAATAGTTATTGCGTCGCTAATTGGATACTGGGCAGGCGAGTTTTCTAACTCTTTTGTATTAGCTAAATTTAAAATTATAACAAAAGGCAGATATCTTTGGACAAGAACTATAAGTTCTACTCTAATTGGGGAAGGAATAGATACAGTACTATTTGTACTAATTGGATTCTTTGGTATAATTCCAAATAGTTTATTGCCAGTAGTTATTCTTTCTGGCTACATGTTTAAAGTGCTTTATGAAGTAATAGCAACTCCAATAACCTATAAAATAGTTAAATTCCTAAAAAAAGCTGAGGGGTATGATCATTTTGATTATAATACAAACTTTAATCCATTCATGATAAAATAAAGATAGAATTTTAAGAGTCTGTCTATATATCTTGAAGGTTCCTCACAGAACTCTTTTTATTTTCTTAATTTAACAAAAATCAGATTGCCTTCAGAAGTCACATCTACATCAAACTCATCGCCTTGCTGCAAGCTTGCTCTTTTTATCTTTTCAATTGGTATTGTGATAAAATGATTGCCTTTATAGGTTTGTAATTTTACCATACAAAAGACATTTATATAACCACTAATTTATAAATTTTATATATCGGAATGACTAAACTTACCTGATAAGTTGTAGGGCATATATAATGCTCGGCGGGAGCATTATTTAGAGCAACCTTGATGCCTCTTGCGTTATACAACAACCTAAAATAAAATTTATACTAATCAATCGATTTAAACATTATAAATCAGTCTTTTAATAAAGAATCAAGTTGTTTTATATGTTTAGAAAGATAAAAAGTGAAATCAGTAGCTTTTTTGTGGTAACTTGGTATTTGTTCTGAACCCATAGGTAGGGTAAACCCTTTGAATGTTTTTGTTAACGTTTCCCCTTTCTTTAATAGGTCTTCTTCTATGAAACCTTTTTCTCTATCATACATTGTATAGATTTTTGGCATATTACCAAAAAAGAAATTAAAATGTTCATTATTGCTTAGGAGAGGAGACGACCTAAATAAAATATACACTGCTGCAGATATGGTGTTCAATATATCTTGATCGTTCGATATTACCCTCACATTTCTGTTTTCTGCTATGCCCTCAAATAGCACCGTTGAAGCCAATTCTATGTCTGTGTCTTCATCATAATTATGGTTCTCTTTTCTAACATCAAAGAAGTCTGCTAGATCCTTAAAGAAATCTTTGATTAAAAAGTAAGGTACACTTTTTAAATTTTCAGAATATTCTTTATCTGGCAACATGCTTTTAAGCCTCGTTATACTTTCTTTATATCTTAATAGCGAATTATAAATTTGATAGTTTTCGTCTCTACCCCTATTTAATATAGCATTAAACTGTGTGAATAAGAAGTTTTGCCCCCTCCATTCTATATTCTGAACATTGTTTTGAATCTGCTTTTTCACCTGTTTTATAACACCTGTGGTTATCTTAGAATCTTTGATACTATCGAGAAGATCATTAGTAAATTCCGATGACATTATTGCTCTCTCTAAATCTGATGTGGGAATGTCTATGTTTCCAGACAAATTCTTTTCAGGGTCAGCACCAGAACCAGATTTTCTTCTGTCGAGATGATTTTTATAAATACTCCATTGTTCACTAGGCCAAAGTATATTTGTGTCTAGGAAGGTGATAGTATTACGCGAATATAGAAGTTCTAATTTGTTGGCTTCAACTTGCTCAACAGAAGATTCTATTCCTTCATTAGCTTTAATTTCTTCAGATGTAGGTTGCTGTTCTTCTCCATCTTTTTCTCTATCCTGATCACAATCGGTCATCTTTATAATGCCTGCAGGTAAATTTTTAAAGCTTTTTATTTAAAAAATTTTAGATTGATTGTAATTTGTGAAAGGTAAGCGGCTGAAAAATTATGTATCTGAACTTCTAATCTGACTCCAGGAATTATCTTTAACCGAATTTCTTATTATTTCTGCAGCTTTTAATGCAGATTCTGGATTTGCCAATACACTTGCATTATTCTTCATCAGCATAAGCCTTTTGTTGTTTTTAATAAGATCGTAGATGATTTGCTTTAAGTGTTCTAGTGATTTTACTTTTATAGCGACATCTTTTGAGATTAGATAAGCGGTGTTTTTCTCTTCTATTCCTGGCAAAGGATTTGTAATGATTAAGGGATGCCTTATTGCAAGTAACTCTGAAGAAGTTAAGCCACCCGGTTTGGTAATAACAATATCTGCAATCCTGTAAACCTCATCTATGTCTTCCGTATATTCAAAAACTTTTATGCCAGGAAATTTTTTCTCTAGTTTTTCTTTTAGGGTTTTATTATTGCCAATACTAATTATTATCTCAAAATCATTTTTTATGGTATTTATTATCTTCTCGTAATAGCCAAGCCCCGCACCACCCCCTAACACAAGAATCGTGGTTTTGTCACTTAGCTTGTACTTTCTCCTTAAAACATGTTTGTCTTTCTTTACAGAAAATTCAGGATCTATAGGCACTCCTGTGATAAATATCTTTTTATTCAGATGACTCATCCTTTCTTCAATTTCTTTGTTTGGCACTAGAATTATGTCGGCATTGGTCCTTAAATGATATGACATCAAATCAAAATCCGTTACGACATAAACCAATGGTACATTTATCCTTAATTTTGATATTGCAGTGCATGGAAACGCATGAGTGCAAACGATAATATCCGGGCTGCATTTTTTTAGGATTATACTAAATTTTCTTTTATAGTATGAATAAACCAAAATTTCTAATGGCATTAATACTTTTAATATGGAATTTTCATATTTATAAAGCAACCTAAGCACGGCTGGAATTGTTTTGAGCAATGACAGTCTTACATATTTTAATATCCTTTCAAAATTGGTTGTGCTCTCATATAATGCATTTAATGTTGTTACTTCTACATCTTTGTATAGCCGTCTTAATGACTTTTCTATCGCCTGAGCTGATCTCTTGTGACCATAACCAAGAGCGGCAGTGTATAGTATAAGCACTTTCATTATGGAATTAAGATTCACAAAAATTAAAAAGCTTAGTGTTACACCCTAGTTAAAGGCAATGTATTTAAATCATTGAAACTAGCTCTTTAAAATATTCAAAATGGCACAAAAAAAGTCAACTAAAAGAATTTATATGTTTATATTCCTTGTTTTCTTAGTCGGAATTACAGTAGGATTAAGCATAAATTATAAGATAAAGCCCGAGAATTATCAAACTATAGTAAAGCAGAATGTTGACATAATAAAATATGAGCCCACTAATTTGTACAACAAAGACCTTGGAATATCACAACTTAAGATTCCTGCTGTTGACAATAATGGCGATGGCGTTACTACAACCTTAATAGTTGAAGCTGTTCCCGGGACAGGAAAAACTCTAGTGGACATTGACAGTTTGCTGTTTATTGCCGACACACAGAACAGTATCAGAGTTGCTAAGGAAGTAGCCTCCCAGTTTACAGGACTTGACTTAAGCAAATATGACCTAATCTACCATTTAGACGCTAACGCATCTGTTATAGGCGGCCCAAGCGCTGGAGCAGCCGTTACTATAGCTACTATCTCTGCTTTAGAAAAGCGATCATTAAAACAAGATGTCATGATTACCGGTGGAATAAATCATGACGGCACTATAAGCCCTGTTGGGGGCATAGTAGACAAGGCGAAAGCAGCAAAAAGCGTAGGCGCAAACTTATTCTTAGTTCCACTAGACCAGAAAGAAGAAGTTGTTTATGAAAACAAGGAATATTGCAGGAGAATAGGCATAACAGAATTCTGCTCAATAGAGCAAATCCCAAAGAGAATAAGCGTGGAAGACGAGGCAAAAATAACTGTGCTAGAAGTAAACAACATCACTGAAGCTTATAGCTATTTTATTAGGCCTTCTTAGTTATAATGACCTTTAAAAGTTAATGGCACAGGATTTATCTGCCTGCAATCCGGGCATTCAATATAAGGAAAATCCATTGTCCATGCTTTTTCTTTGTTATATTTGCCGCACATCTTGCATATGTACTCAATAGTTATTTCTAAATTAAGTTTGTCTTCTTTAACAGACAGAACTGTAAACATATCATCTTTTACTTTACTACCAATTGCCACAAATTTTTTTAATAATGTATTTAAATACATAATGAATCCTGCATCTGTATGGGCCCATGGTCTAGTGGCTATGAAGAAATTAGCAAACACTGCTCTCACTCAGCAGAGATCGAGAGTTCGAATCTCTCTGGGCCCAGACTTTTTAGGAAGATTTATATACAAGATATGTCTTACTTATAAGATATGGTTGTATTAAAGACACCTAGGAAAGAGAGTATAGAATTAGGTACTATTAGCTCTAGAGGACAAATAGCTATACCTTCTAATATTAGAAATGAAATGGATTTAAAAGAAGGTGAAAAAGTATTGTTCTTATTATCTGGAGATACTTTACTAGTAAAAAAAGTAACATCAAAAACATTTTCACATATTACCAAACCTCTAAAAGAAGAAGCCAGAAGAGTTGGTTTTAAAGAAAGTGAAGTCCCAAAAATTATAGCTGGGGTTAGAGCAAAGAAAAGATGAAAATTACAGTAGATACTAATGTCTTAGTATCGGCTACTTTCTGGTATGGTGACTCAAATAAAATAATAGAAATGGTTGAAAATAAAAAAATTGTATTAATTCTTTCTAGACCAATACTGGAAGAGTATGTAGAAGTAATAAATTCAGAAGATGTTCAATCAAAAATAAAAAATAAGAAACTTATTTTTAAATATAGTACAGAAAGTCTAAACGCTTTAGCTGAAATTATTAACATAAAGTCTAAAATTAACATAGTAAAAGAAGATCCAGATGATAATAAAATTTTAGAATGTGCATTTGATGGCAGAGTAGACTATATTATAAGTAAAGATAATCATCTATTAAAATTAAAAGAATTTAGAGGTATAAAAATTATAAAACCAGAAGAAGCATTAGTATTATTTTAACCCCCGCTTTATTTGAACTATATAAATCGCATTCGATATGTATTTAATATTTTCTTTGTTATTTCAACCTATTCGAATCTCTAGCCATGTTCTCTGGGCCCATATTTTAATAGAAAAATTTAATAATGCCTGATTATTCTTATATTTGAAAGAGGTGATTATGATTGGTCATTAAAGTCAAGGAATTTCGAGTACACTTAGGTGTTTTAGACAATCAGGTTAATAGATTTATCGTGGAACACAGGATAAAAAAAATAATCGACATAAAATATGTTGCTAATAGCATAGGGACATTCGCATTGCTTATATATGACGATTAGCTCTGCTTTTCTTGGTTAATTTCTCTACTAACTCGCAGACCTTGCATAAAATGCCCGAACAAGGCTCATTGCAATTAGCGCAGTATTTCAATTTGGAGTCTTCATTTTTGTATTTTTGCTTGAGCAGAGGAAGCATTTCCATATAGCTGTTTATTATGCCATATTTTGTTCCTGGATGTTTGTTTTCAAATTCATTCAAGATATCCCTTATTTCGCCACGATACGAAAACTTTGCATTGGGACACTCTACAAAGTCATTGCTGGCGAAGCCCTTTAAATAAGCATAGAGCATCACTTCCTTTTCTGTCATAAAATACAATGGCTTAATCCTTGGAATAAATGCCTTGTTTCTTATTATTCCTGTCAAGGGGCCCATCCTTGCATTTAAAGCAACATTGTTTCGGAACTGGTTCATTAAAATTGCTTGGGATTCGTCATCTAGGTTATGGCCTGTTGCCAATTTTGTTGCTTTTAACTCGCGGGATTTTTTATTGAGCAAATATCTTCTAAATACCCCGCACATCGCGCATGGAATCATGGCTGATTTTTTGGTCATTTCATCCAGAGTCATGCCGAATTCTTCTTTATAGCTGCATATATCAAGTTCTATATTGTATGCTTTGCAGAATTTCTTTGCATCCTTAATTGTTTTGTTCCTGTAACCTTTAATGCCTTCATCTATCAACAGCGATTTTAAGGAAAAATTCCTGTTCATTGTGCTTAACTTGTTCAATAAATAAAGCAACGACAAAGAATCCTTGCCACCAGAAATTCCTGCTACTACCTTGTCATTGTTTTCTATAAGCTTATATTTGGATATTGTCTTGAACACTTTTCTTTCAAAATACTTGGTGAAATCGTTTCTACAGAGTTTTCTGCCAGAAATCAATGTTATTACAGGATTTTTCTCGCAAGCTTTGCAGGCCATAAAGATGCTATTTTGATATGGTTTAAAAACATATTCTTTACAAAGCCCTTTGCTGGAAAACATAGATTTATAAACAATAATTTATTAACTTAGAAACCTTAAAATGGCAAACTATAGCGAAGAAATCAACCAGAATATGTACAACTATCTGCATGAAATTGCGGTTCAGAAGTTTGGTGCTGATGAGGCTGATGACTTAACAGGGACGGCTGTTTTGAATACATTGATGCTAAGACAGCATTTTCCAGGTAAGTCGATAGAGAGATTACTGCAAGAATCATTGGGGATTGCGGCAGCTTCAATGTACTTTTTAAGAACCACCGAAAAAGAAGGGCTAACAAAACTAAAAAACAAGGGCTATGATGAACTTACTAGCATATTAAGGAGAAATATTGGCAATTTAAGCGACATGGAAAGAGTAATAGCCCAGGAATTAATGGAAGGCACTAAACCAGAGAAAATAGCAGACAAGCATAAAGTGAGCGAGTCTTGCATAAAAAGCTATATCGGAATGATAAGCGATGGAATAGACGGATGCATTTATCAATAATGTCACTAAACGAGAATTTCAAAGGTTTTATTGGAAAAGAGATTTTCACTGATATTCTAGGACAGGACTCTACCAAGAGGCAATTGCTTTCAGGGTTATTGGTTTCTAGGCATTTGATTATTGTAGGGCCTCCTGGTATAGGGAAGACTACCCTTGCCAAAAATGTGGCGAAATTACTTCCGGATTTAATAGTAAATGACTGCAATTTTAATTGCCTTCCAGAAGAACCTTTATGCCCTGAATGCAAAAGCAACAAGACAAAAAAAACTAAAAAGATTAGGGGCATAGAAAGATTTGTAAGAGTTCAAGGCTCTCCTGACTTGACTGTGGAAGACTTACTTGGGGACATAGATCCCATAAAGGCATTGAAATTCGGGCCTTTGAGCGTGGATGCTTTCACTCCGGGAAAGATATTCAAGGCAAACAATGGAGTTTTGTTCTTTGATGAAATCAATAGGGCGCCTGAAAAACTGCAGAATGCCCTGCTCGAGATTCTAGAGGAGAAAAAAGCAACCCTTGGAAGCTATGATGTAGAGTTCCCCGCAAATTTCATATTAATTGGCAGCATGAATCCAGAAGACTTTGCAGGCACAGAAAAACTTTCAGAGGTTTTCTTAGACAGATTTGATATAATCTACATGCACTATCCTGAAAACATTGAAATTGAACGGAATATAGTAAAATTGAAGTCAAAAACATTCAAGGAAATCAAGTTCAATGAAAACTTGCTTAACAATGCGCTGGATTTTATTGGCCATTTAAGAAACCACAAAGACATTGAGAGAGCTCCTAGCGTGAGGGTTTCTATTGGATTGTATGAAAGAGCCCAGAGCAATGCGTTAATAGCCGGAAGGAAAGAAGTAATCAAACAAGATATCCAGGAAGCTTTAATCTCTGTGCTGAGCCACAGAATAAGGCTGAAGCCGAGCGTAAAATACCTGATCAGCAATGAAGAGTTCATAAAAAAAGAAGCAAAAGAATTTCTAGACTTAAAAGAATCAAGTGGTGATTTACCGTAGCGCTGAAGAAGAGACTGAATTCAATCAAGTAAAGCCGCTGAAGGAAAAGAAAGGCAAGCTCCAATCTCAAGAAGAAGAGAAATTAATGCACAGCATTCTTGAAAATGACAAGAAAAGAATAGACCAAGGCCATATCATTTTCGATTCGATAAATCAAGGACTTTTTTCTTTCAACCCAGACATGATGATGGAGCATTTAGTAAGAAATTACAGCATGGCAAAGCAGCTATACGGGGAAACTTTTCTTAAGGCAATAACTGGCTATGACGAATCTTCTTTGGCCAGGAACTTAAGAATTCCCGAATTCCAGAAAGAGCTTAGGAAGAAGATAAACCAGAATGTAGAGGATCTAAAGTATGAGGATTTTATAGACCGAGATAATGAGCTTACAGAAAAAGGAATTAAGCTGGCTGCATTGACTTTGTATAGGGAAGAATTAAACAATCTTATGGCAAAGGGTCTTATAGGCGAGAAAAAGTCAGAGAGGATTTCCCATTACGGAAGCCCATTTGAATTTAGGCAATTCAAGAAGGGAGACAGGTATAAGGACATTGCATTAAAGAAATCAGTCAAGACAGCGATAAGAAAAAAGCACATTGCAATAGAAAAGGAAGACCTTCAGGTTATGAGGAGAGAAGGCAAAGGAAAAATATGCATTATCTATGCTCTAGACGCTTCCGGCTCCATGAGGGGAAACAAAATAGAACTATGCAAAAAAGCTGGCGTGGCGCTTGCATTTAAGGCAATACAAGAGCATGATGAAGTTGGCTTAATTGTTTTTGGATCTGGCGTAGACAAGATAGTAAGACCCAGCACTGATTTCATGAATCTGCTCAAGGAAATAACAACAATAAGGGCAAAGAAAGAAACTAATATTGCATTAACAATAAAAAAATCCATTGAAATATTTCCTGGCAACAAAGACATCACAAAACACTTAATAATAATCACTGATGGATTGCCAACTCATGGAGAAGACCCTGAAAAAGAAACTCTTGAAGCTGTAAATGAGGCAATTTTTAATGGAATTACTGTTTCGGTAATAGGAGTAAATCTCGATGAGAAAGGAAAGGCTTTAAGCGAGAAAATTGCGCAGCTCGGACAGGGCAAGATATACATTGTAAGGGATTTAAAGAATCTAGATACTATAGTGCTGCAGGATTATTACGCTTTGTGACTTCTTTTTTTCTTTGGAATAAATGCAATAGCAACCAGTATTATTATGATTATTGCCGTTATTAGAATAGAGCCGGTCTTGTTTATCTTGCTAGGGTTGCTAGGAGTTGCTCCGCAATCCCCATTTTGATCAGCGCAGAGTTGATTTTTTTCTAAATCCTCAGATGTAGGCTGAATCATATCCTCTGATTTTGCTAATGATAAGTCAAGATTTAATTCAGCCCTCTTATTTGCAGCTATGTTAATTGCGCTATCTGCCATGGACATATCACTGTTTATTGCATAAACTCTATAACTATCTGCTTTTGCAAAGATAAGCATTGGAGACTTTCCAAGTATCAATTCATTTAAAGCAACATCAAGGTTTGATGGCTCAGTAGTTATAAAGTATGAACCGAACTCTTGTTTTGATTTTTCTGAAGTTTCTATTTCTATTTTAATATAAGTAGTTACCGACTCCTGGACCTCGATTTTTTGGGATGCTGAATAGTATCCTTTTTTTGAGACCATCACTTGATGATCACCAAGAGTTGTTGAAACTAAGGAAGGGCTTGTTCCTATCAAGGCGCCGTCTAAATAGATTTTCGAGTCAGGCAAATCAGTGTCTATCAAAACAAGGCTTTGCTTTAACTGCTCATTATTTAAGGGAGTCTTTATAAATAATTTTAATATTTTTTCAGGCAATGCCGCAAAATAAAATGAAATCTCTTGGTAGCCCTCTTTTTTCAGCGTTAATTTATAGGTTCCTGTTTTTAGATGGTCTATTGTTATTGGGCTTGTACCCTTTAATACATCGCCTATATACACATTAGAGCCGCCAGGATTTACATTAATGTAAACAGATGTTTCTTGATTCAAATCTGTGAAAGCGAGCCCAAGAATCTTGTTGTTTGTTTGGTAGTTTATTAGAAACAATGATATTAAAACAAAACCGATTGCCAGAATAGAGACAAAAATAAGATCAATTTTTTTCATGAGCATTACCTCTTTTTACTATTGTAACATATACTGATATAAAAAGCTTATGTAATCCCATATAAAAGAAAAAAGGAAAAGGCATTATTGTTTCTTTTTATTTAGCCTGCGGAGGAGTACTTGCTGCCGGAGGCATTTTGTTTTCCTTCAAATGTCCCTTCTTCTTTGCCCACCACACTATCAAGAATGCTATCACTACAATCAATAAAATCCATATCAACCACGTGTTTGTTGTTGCCATTTACTCACCTCTTTTAGTTTTTAGGAGAATTTATTTATTTATTTGCTGTTTTTTCTGCCGGCTCAAGTTCTCTCCATGTTTGGTTAAACAAGTTTTCAAGAGCACCCGCAAAGAAAGGCGTGTTAACCCATATTCCTATATCATATGTTGGATGCACGTCTTTATCATCCATCAGCATAAACATCAATTCCTTGCTATCTATGATGCAGAAACGACCGTCCATCCCCTTTAAGTGCCTTACATCGGCAAATTTTGAGATTTCCTTCAGTGCAGGAGCGGTGTCTTTTGACATAGGCGCTGCAATTCTTATCTTAACATCCTTTTTAGCCAGCTTCTCAAATATTGGGCCTAATGACTCTATCTTTCTCAAGAATCCTTTGTTAGTGGTCATTATAGTAACGGATTTATCTGCTTTTTTTACCATCAATTCAAGATGGTTATAGATATTATGCCTTGACCTTATTGCACCGCTTAAATCTGTTGGTTCTACGAACTCGATGCCTTGCTTATGCAAAACATTTAATTCATTAAGAACATCTGTGTTGCTTAATTCCTTGAGTTTCTGTATATTAAAATCTGCATATTCCCTGATATTCTTTTTTACCCTGTCTATTACTTCGCAAGGATCAACTGCAAGATACTTAATTGGCTTTCCTAACTTCATGACAACGAATCCTTTCTTTTCAAGAGACTCGAGAACATCATAGGCTCTAGACCTTGGAACATTTCCTATATCGCTCAACTCTCCTGCTGTAGAAACACCTCGAGAAAGCAACGCAGTCCAGATTCTTGCCTCATATAAGTTAAGACCGAAAATTTGCCTTAATTTTGTTAAAAATTCTTCTTTGACTATCATTAAGACAACCTCCTAAGAGCACCTCTTTTGTTTTTGATGTTTTTACCCAATAACAATGCTATACTTTCTTTACTATCACTTGGATATAAATACTACTATGTTTGAATTACTACTATATAAAGATTATTATAGTAAAAGTTATATTTTTAACTTTTTTGTTTTTTGTTTTGTATTCGGAAAATTTGCCGTAATTTTAGCATATTTCAAATTTTATTTCTGCCTCGCTGCTTTTCATAGATTCTTTCTAGGTCTTTTAGAGTTGTGATGTCCTTTAATGGTTTGTCCTGCCTTAAATTTTTAATCCTTGGGAATCTTAAGGCATAGCCGCTTGAATAAGTAGGGCTTTTCTGGACTTCTTCATATATTACTTCGACTATTATCTTCGGCTTTACTGTCACGTTTCTTCCCTGTTTTTTTATTATTAATTGATTGAGCAGATTTGTCATCTCCTCATAGCTTAAGCCCTCTTCTGACTTTTCCTTTAAGCCTGAACTAGACATTCCGCATTCAAGCAGCTTATTTTGGCCTTTGCAGGCAAGCGCATAGGAACTTAAGAAAGCGGCTCTTTTTCCTTCTCCATAAGTTGCTCCGATTATTACTAGGTCTAGAGGTTCTAGACTAGGCTTGAACTTAATCCAGCCACCGACTCTTCTGCCCGGAGTGTATTTTTTATCCAGGTTTTTAAGCATAATACCTTCATTTCCCGCCTTAAGTGATTCCTTATAGAATTTTTCAACTTCAGGGACTGAATCTGTGATTAATTTTTTAGCAGTCCTTATCTTTCCAGGAATTGGCTTTACTAGCTTCTCCACTATAGAGCGGCGTTCTTTTTGAGGAGAGTCAATTAAGCTTTTTCCGTCTAAATACAGCACGTCAAAAACATTAATCTCGACAGTAACTTCTTTTGCTGTTCTCTCTATATGGTATTTTCTTTTTATCCTCTGCGAGATGTTCTGGAACGGCAAATATTTTCTTGTTTTAGGATCAATGCCTACAACCTCGCAGTCTATAATAAAAGAACTGCTTTTAATGCTGTCCTTGACTACCTGAATTAATTCCTTAAATTGGTTCAGCACATTTTCTAGACGCCTGGTATAAAACCAAAACCTGTCTTTGTCACGATGAATTTGGAGCCTAAAACCATCTAATTTGTACTCTGCCAATAAAGAGCTTCCTAAAGCTTCGAAGCATTCTTCAAATGTTTCTACCCTTACAGCTAGCATCGGATTAATCGGGATGCCTGGATTGATTCTTATCTTTAAAGTGGTGTTGTCTTTCAGTGCAATAGCCACTTGAGAAAAGTCATTGCACATATCATAAAGTTCTTGAACCTCATCGATGAAGTAATTATAAATGCTGCGGGCCAGTTTTTCGTCTTCTACTGTTATAATGCTGTATTCTCGGATTTTGCTCTTTAACTTCTTTATATCTTCCAATGATGAAACTTTTATCGAGTTCTTGAAGGTTTTTTTTGATTCTTCCTTAAAGTCTAGCTCTAGCTTTTTTTTACAGTTTGGGCAATTAATAATGCCGGGCACTAATTCCTTGCAATTTTCACATTTAAAGAAAATGCCTATGACTTTTGGATAGGATGTCCATGCAATCGCGTCCCTTAAAATGCCTTCTGCAATGCCGACTCTTAATTGCCCCAGAATAGTTCTTATTATGAACTTGGCTTCGTTTGATGTTGCACTCGTCAATAATTCTGCCACCAAAGAAACTTTCCTTGAAACGGTTCCTTGGCCTTCTAAAGAGGCAAGCGTTTCTAAATTGCCGAATACTTTTTTTACGGTTAATTTGCTTGAAAACAGTGTAGTTTGTTTTTTTGAGGCGATCAATTTATCGGCCACTAATCCTAAATCTCCTTTCTCTGCCCATAGTTTTTCTATGGTTTCAGTACTAGAGCCAGTTGCCTGGGATATGGCTTTTATTACTAGCCTTGAAGACACTCCCAGCTCTCTTGGATCATATGAAGCATAAATACGACCTTCAAGCAAGAAAATCACATGCCTGAAATCCTCTTTTTTTGTTTCACCCAACAATTTTGAGACAATAAATGTCTTTTCCAGCCTTTTGGTTGTTTTCTCAAGTTGCTCGTAGAAAGAAACTAAGTTAATGTACTCCATGATTTTTTGGTTACTTCGAAAAATAAAAAGCTTTGTATTTTGTTTATAAGTAGTCTTGGAAAGAAGTTTTCTCCGATTTTTTTATTCTTTTTTTGCTAAACTCCATAGATTATAAAAGAAACTTCTGAAGGATAGTGCTATTTCTGGATTTCTAATAGCTAAACAGGAGGGAACTTCACCATATGTATAAATATGAATAGTGTCGTTCATAACATCAACTGCTGATGGTGTAATACCCTCCAAGACCCTGACTTCAGTGTACTTCATTTTCTTAAATGCCTCGAAGTATTCAGTGTCTCTGTCAGAAAATAGTACTTTGCAAAGAATTTTTCTCTTTATCCTAGCCTTATGCCATCTTTGAAACATTATATTGTACTGCTTCTTTTTTGAGGAAATGACACCCATAGTGAGATCTTCATCATTAGTGGTTAGTTCTTCTAATGACTCATAGATAGCAGCTTCAATGCCTTTTATGCCCCTAAACAGATTAGTTTCATAGTTTTTCTTAGTAGAATTTCTTATTGCTAACAAGGAAGGCAGTAGTTGAAGGATTTTCTGCTCTTTTTCCTTAAGAGACTGTTCTTTATTGTGAAGATAATCTATAATTCTGTTCGGAGAGGCAGCAGTGAAGTACTTTGTCTTCTCTTTTATGATAAAACTTGCTAGTCCCTTGTCAATGAGTTTTCCTAATATAACATATACCTTCCCACTGGAGATTTTAGCATGTTCTATTATCAGGCCCGTAGTTGATTCACCTAATTTTAGCAAAGCTAAATAAACTTTTATTTCACCCTTTGTGAAGCCTATGTCTTCTAGCAAAGTTGGGTCCATATATAATTCTTAAAATCACTTATATATAAATCCTATCATTTACTCCCTACCTAGGAGGTAATAAAATATATATACTATATGACTATGCTACTACTATTAAATAATAAAATATTGGGGCAAATAAAAATGACAACAAGGGAAGAAATATTTAATGAAATGGAAAGACTGAGAAAGGAATGCGCTGAAAAAAGTAAAAAATTTTTGGAACATATTGGTTTAGAATTTGACGAAGAAAAATTTAATGGCGGAGAATTTTGGCAGCACTATCTTAATAATCTCTCGTTAAAAACTTCATGCAAATTTAGAGATGATGTCGAGAAACTCGCTATTAAAGATAATACTTGTGATATAAAAGGATTTTACCTAAATTCAGATTCTAGCGAATTAAGAAAATCTCAAAGTCTAAGGCAATTTCATATGACCATTGATAAAGTAATCGCTGAAGAAAAAATAGATTTAGAAGAATTAAGAACCATTAGTGATATTGCTGAAATAAATAAGAGACTATTTGGTGCCTACATAAGACTTAGGGAATTAGGATACAATCACTGGCCAGATTTAACAGCGTAGGTAAAATATATTGGGAGGAAACAAAAATGGATGTATCTTTTAGAGATAAAATGATTCTACACGAGATTAATCATGAAGAATATCTAAAGGTGGTTGACTATATTTGCAACACCGAAGGCTTATTATTTGGTAGTTACGAAGGTAAACCACTGATTATTGAGTCAAATAGAGTCTATGGCCCCCCCATGTGTTATCAGATAGTTCGCATAGGGATAGCTTCATTAGAAATATCATTATTTAAAGCAGCATCTGAAACAGAAAAAAGACATTATAGGGCTAACAAAAGAATAATAAACGAAGCAGTAAGTGGTCTTGTGAAAATTCTCTTTTCCACAGAAACTAACAAAAATATTAACGAAGCTATCTAATTTATTTTTCTCTTTTCTTTTTTATACGCAATTATTACAGTGTATATTTAAATGTATTTTCACTTAACCAACCAATAGATTTATTAAATTGCTTATTTTTTTACTGATATGCAATTAAACGAATGCCTCGAAAAAAGAGCAAGCTACAGAAGTTACAACAGCAAAGAGGTTTCTTGGGAAGATTTAATAGCAATATTAAATGCTGCAAGGCTAAGCCCTAGTTCTGGGAACTTGCAGAACTGGTCTTTTATCGTAGTTCAGAAACCTGAAATAAAAGAAGAGATAAGCAAGGCTGCCTTAAATCAGGTTTGGATTAATCAGGCTCCTTTAGTGATAGTTGTATGCAGCAGGCTTGAGAACATAAAGAGGCATTATGACGAGAGAGGAGAGAAGCTTTATGCCATACAAAACTGCGCTGCGGCAATAAACAACATTTTGCTTAAATCAACTGATTTAGGAATGGCCTCTTGCTGGATCAATGCTTTTGATGATAATGCAATCAAGAGAATCTTGAAGATTCCTGATTCTGTGGTGCCGCAAGGAATTATTACAATAGGCTATAGCGATGAAAAAATCGAGAAAATGAAAAGGTACGAACTAGATTTGTTGATTCATTTCGATGAGTGGAACGGCAAGAAAGCAGAAGGATTATTCCCGTTGAAAGAGCACAGGCAAGATGCTATGGAAGGCCTTTCTGAAACAAGAAACAAAACAAAGAATTTCTTTTCAAGCTTGTTTGCAAGATTCAAGAAAAAACAACAATAGTTTACTGTTGAATTTTTAGAATTTCGTTTAAGAATTTAAAAAAAATAAAAAAAAGCTAATGCCATGGGCATTAGCGAAATTATTAAACAGGGCAATTTAAGGGGGTTTAGAAGTCTTTGATTGCCCTTATTTAATCATGTCAATTCCCAGCTCCCTTGAAAGGTGCGCTCTCTTCTGCATTGTTTTTCCTTTGTCAGCCCTTCCAAGAATGTAGGCACTGTTCACGCCGGTAATAATCGTCATTACCCTTAGCTTGCCGTTCATCTTCTCGGAGATTCTTGCGCCCCAGATTACGTTTGCGTCAGGATCAAGCGCTTCTGTCACTAGCTCGCCCACTTGATTTACCTCATCAAGCAATAGGTCGTCGCCGCCAGTTACATGTATTAAAGCTCCTGTTGCACCTTCATAGCTTACATCCAATAAAGGATTGGTCAGTGCCCTTCTTGCAGCTTCGTCTACTCTGTTTTCTGAATCAGACTCACCTACTCCGATTACTGAGACGTCTCCATTAGACATTATTGCCTTTACGTCAGCATAGTCTAGATTGACTAATGAAGGAACTGCTATTATTTCTACTATTGACTTGATCATTGTCGAGATTAATTCATTTGCAACGGCAAATGCTTGCTGCACTGGCAAGTTTCCTGCTATCGAGACCAGCCTGTTGTTGTCAACTACAATTACAGTATCACTTACATCCCTTAACTGCTGTAATCCAAACTCGGCTTTGTCGATTCTTGCCCTCTCTATGTTGAATGGCATTGTCACAGCACCGATTACTATGGCCCCCATCTCTTTTGCAACTTGCGCGACTACTGGAGCAGCTCCTGTTCCTGTTCCACCGCCCATGCCTGCGCATACAAACACCATGTCGGATTCTTTAAGGGCTTCTTTAATATCATACAATGCTTCTTTGGCAGCTTCTCTTCCTTTTTCTAGGAAACCACCAGCTCCTAATCCACGAGTTAACTCGCGACCTATCAATATTTTCCTGTCGCCTTCAGAAATGTCTAAGTGCTGCTTGTCTGTGTTCATTATTATTACTTCTGCTCCTTGAATGCCTTTTTTGTATAGCCAAGAAACAGCATTACAACCACCACCGCCAACGCCAACAACCTTCATGTTAGCTTGACCGACTTTTATGTCTTCACTTGTTTTTGTTTCGCCCTGTCTTTTCAAGGCCTCTGAAATTATAAAGTTCGTAACCATCTTTTCGGGACCCCCGGTTTTTTGTTTATTATTATGTAAGGTATATATTGCAGTACAATAATATTTATATTATAGTTAACACTATATACCTCTTTAGAACGAGTTTTTATGCGCCAACGTAAAAGCTTGAAATGATACAATACAAACTAAGTACAAAGGTAAGATTAGATTTAGAGCGTTAAACTTCAATCGCCAAATTGAGTTTAAGCCAATCAAACACTAACTTTTTCTATTTTATTACTCAATCAAGTATTTAAATATTATTAATGTTAAAAATATATTTTTTACAATATAAATGTTATTTAATCGTCAATAGATTGTGTATTTCCGATGAAAGAAGGCGATTATGTAGTGGTTAAAACTAATCTTGATGAGTTAAAAGGAATTTTATTGCCTAGCAAAAAAAGCGATAAAATCTTGCTAAAATTGGATTCTGGATATAACCTTTCGATAAACAAGAAAGAAATAAGGGAATCTTCAATACTCCAGAAAGAGAAAAAACAAACAACAGAGAAAGAAGGGAAAATTGAACCGAAGAAAGGATTAAAGAGCATAACAATATTGCATACTGGCGGGACTTTCGCTTCTAGAGTAGACTATAATACTGGGGCAGTGTCTGCCTCATTCAAGCCAGAAGACTTAATAGAGATGTTTCCTGAAATTAGGAACCTGGCAAATATAAAAAGCAGGCTTATAAGCAACATGTTTTCTGAAGACATGAACTTCAACCATTACAATTTAATAGCAAAGGAAATCAAAAATGAAATCGAATCTGGAAATTGCGATGGAATTATTATTACGCATGGAACAGATACCTTGCACTATACATCTGCTGCATTGAGCTTTATTTTACATAATTTAAACTGTGCAGTAATATTGACTGGAGCACAAAGAAGCTCTGACAGGGGAAGCAGCGACGCATTTCTTAATTTAAATAGTGCAATAAATTTTATCGCGAAGACTGATTTTAGTGGAGTTGCTATCTGCATGCATGAAAATTTAGATGACGAGAATTGTGTAATATTGAATGGATTGAGGGCAAGAAAGATGCACACCTCAAGAAGGGATGCCTTTAAACCCATTAATTCTGCCGCGATAGCAAGAACAAATATGCATAAAGTTGAATTTCTTTCTGCTTATACTAAGAAACAAGCTACTGGAAAACTGGATTTGAGATTATTTGATCCGAATTTGAAAATCGGGATATTAAAGCTGCACCCGAATTTTAAGGCAGAGGAATTAAAATATTGTTCAAAATTCGATGGCTTAATATTGGAAGGTTATGGATTAGCAGGACATCTGCCAATAAACAAGATAGATGAGTACACTAATGAAAATGAAGAAATATACAATATACTAAAGAAAATTGCAAAGAAGATTCCAGTTGTGGCTACTAGCCAGACTATCTTTGGCAGGACCAACATGAATGTTTACAGCACAGGAAGGAAGATGCTCGAAATTGGAATACTAGGGGATAATTCTGACCTGACAACTGAGACTAGCTTTATTAAGCTGGCTTGGCTTCTAAGCAATTACAGCAAGGAAGAAGTGAAGAAAATATATAACACTAATTTGATTGGCGAGATTAATGAAAGAAGCCAGCAAGATTTTTTCTAAAGAAGCTTTGCACAAAAAGTAGTCCTACAAGGACTTTATAGTGCTTATCGCTTCTTGAGCGATTTTAGGGCTTAAGCC
>JBBSWI010000009.1:0-57108 GCA_038046405.1 Nanobdellota archaeon
GATAAACATCAGCGGGGTTCCACACGTACAGATGTACGCCATATAAAAAATGCATGCGAACTATTTCGAGGCCATACTCCAGATAAGGCCCAAAAAACAAAGCATCTTGGAATTTGTTAGGAATGACTGTCTAAGGAACGGAATAATGATATCTAAAGAAATAAGCAAGGATTTTGGGTATGACCTTTATTTAAGCTCAAGGAAGTATACAGTCCAAGTCTCGAAGAAGCTTAAGAAAAGTTTTGGCGGCACATTAACTTTTTCTAAAACCCTCCATACCAGGAACAGGATGAGCAGCAAACTAGTCTATAGAATAACTGTACTTTACAGGGCAAAGCAGTTTTAGTTTTAGCAAAAGATTATTATATGAATTATTACAAACAGATTTTATGAAAGCGTATTTCATACTAGCTCTTTTGATTATTCTTGCTGAAAGTGTGAATTCTGTTGCTTTAGATAATTATAACGTTAACTCTTACCTAATAATTGATATTTCTATAAGCTCAAACATAACAAGCAGTTTCGATGGAAGCTCAGATCTCAAATACTTAAGGGCCAACCTGTCTTTGATGCCAAGGCCTTATTTCCTGCAGGAAATACAAGCCTTGGAAGCATACTCAAAGCCTAGTGCTCTTGTCAATAAAAATACAGAAAACATATTGTTTGAATGGGATACATTAAGCAGTTTCTATAATCTTAATGTTGATTCAAGAATAAAAACATTAAACAAAATTAATTCTATTCCCCATATACAATTCCCAATAAGGAACCTTGATACTGAATATATGCAGTATCTAGAGCCTGAAAAGATTACTGATATTAACCAAGATATAATAGAAAAAACAAATTCTTTGGTGCAGGGCGATGATGACTTATTTCAGGCAACTTATAAGATTGCAGAGTGGGTAAAATCAAACATAAAATATGACCTGAATACGCTAACAGAAACAGCATCCCAGAAATCAAGCTGGGTTTTCCAGAACAAGGAAGGTGTTTGTGACGAGATAACTTCCTTGTTTATTTCAATGGCTAGGGCTGCGGGCATTCCGGCAAGATTCGTTACCGGGATGGTATACACTAACTTGAACAATGATTTCGGAAATCATGGGTGGGCAGAGGTTTATTTTCCGGGATATGGATGGGTGCCATTTGACGTGACTTTTGGGCAGTATGGCTGGATTGATCCCAGTCATATAAAGCTTGCTGACAATTTGGATGCAGGGGAGCCATCAATAAAGTTCATATGGAAAGCCTATAACGCAGAAATAAATCCTTCAGAGATTTCATTAAAAGCAAATGTGGTTTCTATTGGAAATGCGATAAACCCTATACTAAAATTGCAAGCCGGCACTTTATTCGACAATATAGGGCAAGGCTCTTATGTTCCACTAGAGGTTTCTGTAGAGAATCCATTGAACTCCTATATCAGCACATCTTTGATAATTACTAAGGCTCCGGAATTGACTGAAGAAAATGTGAAGCAAGTCTTGTTAAGCCCCTATGAAAAGAAAAGCGTGTTTTGGACTGTTAAAGTCCCAGAAAATCTGGAAAATGGGTATGTTTACACTTCCCAAATTCAAGTAACGGATACTTACGGCAGCATTTCTGAAACTAAGCTGCATTATTCTAAGAATTACAAAACAACATCAATCAGCGAGGCAAATGAAAAGATTGATGAAATCAACTCGCTTAATAAAGAACAAGTATCAGAAGACTTGTCAATAAATTGCAAAACAAACAGTCTTCAGTATTATGTAAATGACACCGCTAGAATTGAATGCAAATTGATAAATTTAGGCATGGAAACATTGAATTCTTTGAATGTCTGCCTTGAACAATCATGCCAGACTTTAGACCTGAGTGTTGACGAGCAAAAAATGATCACATACAATATCCAACTCAGCGACACGAACAAAAAAATATACGGCATCACAGCAAAAAATCAAGATATTAACGTAGAAAGCTTCATCAAGATAGATGTCTCGAACTCTGGGCCATTAAAGGTTTACTCTATTGAGACCCCTGATGAAATAAACTATGATGAAAGGTTCACACTTTCATTTTTTATGGCATCCATTAATGACTTAAAAGATTTGAAAATACAGATAAATGACTTTACGCCATTGCTGCTGGAAGATTTGGTTGATTCCAGGGAAATCCAGTTCTCTTTGAAAGGAAAATCTTTTGTTGAAAAACCATTAATCATAACAATAACATACAAAGACCAAAATAACAGGGAATTCAGATTTGAGAAAAATGTAAATATAAGGGTCTTGAACGTGCCTTGGTACAGCAAACTCTTGTTGTTATTGGAAAAGCTCTTTAGTCTATAACTTAAAAATCTGGAATTTTTCCTTAACAGGATTTTCTACCTTAATTGCTATCTCCTGCCCTTTTTTTGCAGAGCTTATTGAATTCTTGTCTATCTGCATCGAATCTATGGTCTGCTCAAAGCTTTCCCCATGGCCTTCCACCAATATCTGGTCCCCCACTCTTAATTCCTTTTCTAGCTTGACAACTGCCACCATAATCTTTGGAAAGAAGTGCGTAACAGTGCCGACTAATTGCTTGCCTTCCATAGAAGAAATCTTAGAAAGCAGAGTATTTAAATTTTGTTAATTAATAGTTTTTTCCAAAAAGTGCAATTACCTTTGCTTCACTATTGCATAAGGCACATTTGTCTGAAATTTTATCGCTGCTCAATGGAATGAGTATTGTTTTTACCGTGTTTAGCTTTTCCTTAAGGCTTTTCTCGCAGTTTGTTGAATTGCACCATGGAGCCTTAGCTATTTTTTTTGAGTTAATTGCTTTTTCTAGTTCATGCCATGATTTAACATTTATAATAAGTGAATCCATAGATTTCTTGGCGTTATCAAACAAGCTTTTTTGGATTTCATCTAAGAATTTTGGAATTTCTTTCTTTATGTCTTTTATTTTTACAGAAATCTTCTTTCCGTTATCCCTTCTTACAACCATCACTTCTTTCTTCTTCAAATCTTTTGGGCCTATTTCAATCCTTAACGGGATTCCCTTAAGCTCGTAATTGTTAAACTTCCAGCCAGGACTGTGCTCTTCGGAATCGTCAAGTATTGGATTTAGACTAGCCAATGATTTTTTAATATTAACAGCTGTCTTAAGGACTTCTTTTTTTGAATCTTCAAATAAAATTGGGATTATTACTGCTTTGTTGTATGCGATTCTCGGCGGAAGTATAATTCCTTGATCATCGCCATGAACCATAACCATTGCACCTATTAACCTAGTTGAAATGCCCCATGAGTTCTGCCAGGGCAAATGCTTTTTTTCGTCTTTTCCTAGGAACTCTATTCCGAAGGATTTTGCAAAATCCTGCCCAAGATTATGGCTTGTCCCACATTGCAGTGATCTGCCATCAGGCATTATTGATTCTATTGACAAAGTATACAAGGCACCGGCAAATTTTTCATTTTCACTTTTATAGCCCTTTATAACTGGCACTGCCAATAGTTCATTGCAGATTTTTTCATATTCATTCAAAAAAATAAGTGTTTCTTTGTCACATTCCTCTTTTGTTTCATAAACACAATGGCCCTCCTGCCATAAGAACTCGCGAGTCCTTAAAAAAAGACGAGTGGCCTTTGTTTCAAACCTCACCACATTTGCCCATTGATTCAAACGAAAAGGCAAGTCTCTGTAAGTTCGAATCCATTTTGAATAGGAATCATAAATAATTGTTTCTGATGTTGGGCGAATAGCGAGCCTTTCAGAACCCTCTTCAGATTCAATCCATGCTACTTCTGGCTTAAAACCCTCTGCATGCTGAGCTTCTTTCTTGAAAAAAGATTCTGGAATGAACAATGGAAAGTAGGCATTCCTAACATTTAATTTTTTTAAGCGTTCGTTAAAATAATCCTGGATTTCCTGCCAGACAGAATAAGCATTTGGTTTAATAACCATGCACCCCTTTACGGCGCTGTAGTCAGCCATCTCTGCCTTAACAACGACTTCCGGATACCATTCAAGAAGATTCTCTTTTTTATTGCTTAAACCAAGACCGTCTATTGGCATATAAATAAAAATTCTTATTCACTTTATAAAAGTTATGAAAAATAAAGATTAGAGCGAGCCCGGCCGGATTTGAACCGGCATCTAGCGGTGTCTCCTGGAATGGCATTGAGCCAAACCAATAAAAAAGTTCAGCCGAAGCCGCTCATTCTATCCAGGTTTAACTACGGGCCCTGTTGCCATTTAAAATCAGTCTTTGATGGTTAATAAACATTTTGAATAGACAATTTGATCATGCCCGTAATATATGAAAATATGAAAACAAAAGTTTTTTAAATAAAAGTCCGGTTTCTCCGAGATATGCCCTATAATTTCATAAGAATAGTGATGGCTTTTGTGATCGTATTTTTGTCTTATCTAGGTTCCTATATAGCAACATTTCTTCTAGACAAGATAGGTCATTTGGTAAGCAAAACCAAGACACATTTAGATGATGAGATAATAGCTGCGTTAAAATCCCCTATAAGAATACTCTTTATTTTGGGAGGATTATTTTGGGCGCTTTATTACTTGGACAGGAGCTTAAAGATAGGCAGAGTATCTGTTGTCGAAATATTCATCATACTCGGGATATTATTTATCGCATATACACTGAAGAGGATTATTGCAGCCATATTGATATGGTCCAGCAAATCAATATCGCCAAAAACTGGCACGAAAATTGATGATCACTTGTTTTCTTTTGTCAGAAAGATAATGACTATATTAGTGTACTTAATAGCCTTCATAATAATTCTAGACAGACTTGGAATAAAGATAGGACCCTTGCTAGCTGGTCTTGGGATAGCGGGATTGGCGGTTGCGCTTGCCTTGCAAGACACTTTGTCAAATTTCTTCTCGGGAATCCATATATTAGCGGACAAGCCAATAAGGGTAGGCGATTTCATAAAGATAGATTCGACTGTTGGCTTGGAAGGTATTGTCAAGGAAATCGGGTGGAGAAGCATAAGGATTGAGACAGCTTCAGGAGACACAATAATAATACCAAACTCAAAAATAGCACAGAGCACAGTCATAAATTTTTCTTTGCCTGCAGAGCCTACAAACATCGTAATAAATGTAAGCGCGAGCTATGATTCAAAAGTAGATGAGGTGGAAAAATTATTGGTAACGGCAGTGAATAATGTGATGAATAAGAACAAGAATATCATAAAAGAATTTGAGCCAATAGCAAGGTTCAATAATTTTGGATCTAGTTCGTTAGATTTTAGTATTGTATACAGAATAGATGCTTACCAAAATCATGCAGAGGCTTCTAGTGAGATAAGAGAAGAGATATTAAAACTGTTCAGGAAAAACAAAATAGAGATACCATTCCCGATAACTACCGTGCAATTAAAGAAATAGTTTTATATAAAAACAGATTTTATCATTTCCGGTGATATATTGTCGAGAAGCTTACTTGAGGCGATAGCCACATTAACAGGGACTACTATAGGCGCGGGCATACTTGCATTGCCTTATGTAGTTCAAAAAGCCGGATTTTTAACCGGACTATTGGATTTTTTTATTATAGGCCTTTCCATCTTGTTCATAAACTTGGCCATGGGAGAGGTTGCTTTAAGAACCAAAGAAAATCACCAACTGACTGGATACGCAAACAAATATCTTGGAAAGAAAGGAAAGCTCATTGCATTATTGGTGATGATTTTCGGAATTTACGGGGCATTGACAGCATATATAATAGGGGAAGGAAAGGCTCTTGCTGCCTTGTTTGGCGGAAATGAACTGTTATACTCATTTTTGTTTTTCTTAATTGCTTCATCGATAGTGTTTATTGGCATCAGGATTGTTAAAAAATTTGAATTGGTGCTTGCGTCAGTATCGGTTCTTTTAATCATGTTAATTATTGCTATGTCAATAGGCAAGGTTAACCTAGACAATTTAGAGCAGTTCGACATTAAAAATTTGTTAATTCCTTATGGGGTGATTTTCTTTGCCTTCTTGGCCATACCAGCAATTCCTGAAATGAAGGAAGAACTTTCCAGAAACAAAAAAGATTTGAAAAAAGCAATAATAATCGGTACATCAATCCCTTTTATCGCGTATATATTATTCACATTTGCGATCATCGGTGCAGCGGGGCTTAACACATCTGAAATAGCAACATTAAACCTTGAAAAAGCAATAAACAACAAAGTTGCAGTGTTCTTCGGATTCCTATTGCCTATATTCTCAATGAGCACTGCTTTTCTGAGCTTGGCACTTGCATTAAAAGAAATGTACATGTATGACCTTAGATTAAATAAAAATGTTGCATTAATATTGACTGTGCTAGTTCCATTGATTGTAGTACTTCTTGGAGTAACTGATTTCATAAAAATTTTAAGCGTTGTTGGGGCGTTAGTTGCTGGTGTAGACGGGTTCTTGGTTATCGCGATATGGCGGAAGGCAAAAAAACATGGCAATAGAAAGCCAGAATATTCTGTAAACTTAAACAAAGTTCTTATGCTGTTGATAATTCTTGTTTTTATTTTGGCCATAGCAAAGGTCATGCTAAATTTTTAGGCCAGTTTATTATTTTCTCGAATATATTCTCGACTATAAAAAGATTTATATAGTCGATAAATATACCGACTCTCGGAGGTGTTTTCAAACATGGCTGAAAAAGTAGCGAAAGCAGGTGTAAAAAGACAAGAAGGTTATTTATACTTCGTCGACAAAAAGGGGAACATCAGCAGAGCCAAGATGGCCCGTGCCGGAAAGAAAGGTGGCAAGCCTGAGGTTGTAACCAAAGTTGGTGTGAAAAAACAACCAGGTTATTTATACTTCGTCGACAAGCAAGGTGACGTGTCAAGAGCTAAGATGGCTCGTGGCGGAAAGAAAAAGAAAAAAAGAAGATAAATGTTTTTGGGGGGTTTATTTTAACACCCTTTTATTATTTTTAATTAGCTTTAATTAAAGACATGAAAAGTTCTGATAATATAAATATAAAATATTGCCCTAAATGCAAAACGGCAAATTTAGACATGTATTCTGGTTTTATGACAGGAGCCTATTATTGCAAGAAATGCGGCTATCTTGGAACTTTGGTTATTGAAAAATCTTTGACTAAGTCTGGGCCATCATGATTTTCGTGACCATTACCAACAATTTCATCTAAGCAGCTATGATGCAGATTTAGTCTTTCTGATTCATCTCTGAATTTGACATTAATTTGAAGGCCATATTTATTTATTGCGCTGTTGCATCTATTGCAGATTGTCTTGTCTAAAAATTTTGTAAATCTTAGCCTGTAGTTCAAATAAAACATATAAAAATTTCCAGACTCTTTCATCCTGGATTTATTAAACTCATAGAAGACATAGCTGCTAATCCTTGGCTCTAGCTCTTCTATCATGGTTTAAAACGAAGCATTGTTCTAGGGAAAGGAATGGCATCCTTAATGCTGTCAAGACCGCAAATCCATGCTATGACCCTTTCCATGCCTAAGCCGAAACCGGCATGAGGCACAGAACCATATTTTCTTGTATCCAAATAGAAATCGTAATCTTCAGGATTCTCGCCTTGCGAAATCAAATTTTTCTTTAGCTTTTCTATGTCTTCCTCTCTTTGACTACCCCCGACTATCTCGCCAAAATGTTCCGGGGCAATAGCATCCACTCCAAGAACGACATCTTTATTGTTTGGATCTTCTTTCATATAGAATGCCTTGACTTTTTTTGGGTATCTGGACACTAAAATAGGGGTGTCGTAGAGCTCGCTTAAGTAATCTTCTTCAATAGTCCTTAAGTCCTTCCCCCAAGCAATTTTGATATTTTTCTTTTCTTTCAATAATTTTAAGGCATCGTCATATGTAATCCTTGGAAATTTCTTTTTTATGGCTGGCTCTAGCTTTGAAGTGTCGCGATTTAATAGCCTGAGCTCTTCCTGGTTTTTTTCAAGGACGCTTTTTACCATGTGCTTAATCAATCCTTCAATGTAATCCTGCAGTCCATCAAAATTTGCCCAGGCATATTCCATCTCTGCATGCCAATACTCTGTCAAATGCCTCGAGGTTTTTGATTTTTCTGCCCTGAAAGATGGCGCTATTGTATATATTTTTTCAAGCGCAAATATCGCTGGCTCTGCCTGCAATTGCCAAGTCTGTGCGAGAAACATCTTGTGGCCGAAATAATTTACCTTAAATACTGTAGAACCGCCCTCGCTTTGCGTTGGCTGGAAAATAGGGCTTTGATACTCATAAAACCCATGGTTTCTGAAGAATTCATGCACTGCTGCAAATATAGTGCTTCTAATCTTCAGGATTGCAGTCATCTTCCTGCTCCTAAGCCATAAATGCCTCACATCTGCAAGAAATTCTATACTTTGGTTCTCTGTTATCGGGAATTTTTCTGCAAAATGAACCACGTGAAGTTTTTCAACTTTTATTTCATACCCGGTAGGAGCCCTCTTATCCTCATACAGCTCCCCAGAAATTTCTACTGAAGTTTCTATTAGTATTTTATTCGCGTCATTCCATGCATCATTGTCACTGCTGATGATGCACTGGATTATATTTGAAGAGTCCCTTACAACCAAGAACACCTTGTCTTTGAGCTTTCTTTCTCTATACACCCATCCGCGAATTGCAACATTTCCTTTTTTTTTGTTTAAAGCATCCTGTACTGAGATGAAATCCATAAATAAACAATTAAATTAAAGATTTAAAAAGGTTTTTAATTTTCTGGATAAGTACATAACACAATATCTGGCTTTTTAATACCTCTGAAATGTTTGCATACAGAAACATTTTTTACGGCACATTTGTGTTCATTAGTATTTTGTGCCATATTCCAAGGGCATTTATCTTGATGCCAACTTATATTTTTATTTGATAACAAATCAATATCCATATTTGCTCCTTTCAATTTTCTAGTTTTTTCCTTGAATTTCTTCATTTAATATTTCCTCCTTGCCATATTTTCTTATTGCTCTTATTACGGCTGATTTATGAACATTAAATTTATTTGCGATTTGATCACTATTCAAATGGGGATTTAGCTTTTTGTGAAGTACTATTTCTTTTCTCATTGATTCTGGGTACCTATATATTCTTTTTCCTAGGTTATTTTCTCTAAAAACTCTTTGCACTTTTAATATGTGTAAATTAAGACTCATAGATATTTCCTTTGTGCTAGTCATTCCAGAATTATACAATTCAATTACTTGATTTATTTTTTCTTTAGGTATTCTGTTCCAAGAGTTTATACCTTTTTGTTTAAAGTAACCTGTTTCTTCAGAAATGTGTGGGTATTGTTTTATCATACTTAGAAATTTTGCATACTTTTCTGGTGATAATGTCATTAAGCGTTGTTTGAGCAGTTGAACATTATTTTCTCTTCTTGAAATAACTACCTCTTTATGTCCATCATACAAATTTGAATTAATATTTAATTTAGACAGACATTTTGAATAAATTTCGCGTTCATCTTCGTTGCATGATGTAATAAATACTCGAGAATGTCCGCTATCTTTATTATGTTCTACACAACCATCTCCAGCAATTATTCCCCTAATATATGATTGTACAAGAAGATTATCAAAATCTTGTATTTTTTCGTACGTGATTTTTCTTATAATATTTTTTATAATTTGGCTATACAAATTGTTTTTATATTCTAGAACTAAAGTACCTTTATCATAAAATTTTACTTTAGTATTACTTGTATTTTTTATATAAGTGACTTTTTTCGGATAAGAATGTTCTAATTTTATCTTAGTTTTAGTAGTCCAATGGTTAGTAACTTTTTGTTCAATTTCATTTTTATAATTTAATTCAGTAGGCTCTTGAATATTTAATTTGATACTCCATTTCCACTCATTTTTATTCAACTCTAATTCTTTTTCAAACCAATTTAATATATAGTTTATAATTTTGAATTCATGGTTAGCAAATGAGATACAACCATTATTAGTTTTTCCCATTTCAGCTTGTAATAACCCAAAAACTTCAAAAGTTCTTTTATCGTTATAAATAAATCTTGGAACATATAATGAATGTTCTTTCCATCCACCGTTATAAGATTTAGTAGTGTAGTAAACATCTAAGTATTTTATCAACAAACTTTATAACCGGCGCTATTCCTTTAGTTGAGTTTTGTACTAATATCTTTTTAGGTATAAAATTAATTAAATCTATAGATTTCTCGTGCATATATTATTAATATCATATTCGTTTATAAGTTTGTTGCGCGAGCCGTGGAATGTGGGAATTGTTTTTAATATATATTTTATAGTAAATATAATTTAAAAACATATTTTCTGTAGTTTTTAGGCCTTAATTCATAGGAATATTAAAATATATTTTTAGCTTAAAAAATCCACTTTTCATCAGGTATTATAAATTTGTTACTACTCATCAGCGATACGATTTTTGCCTAGAGGCTCTTGGCTTAGAATCGTTTGGTTTACTTGCTTCTGTGTGTCTTATATCGGCTATAATAAGATTCCTGTCGTATTCTATGAATCTCTGTCTTAATGACTTGTCCTTGGAATATTGGACTATTGCTCGGGCAATTGCAAGCCTGATTGCATCAGTCTGCGATTGAAAGCCGCCGCCGTGTACATCTACATTTATGTTTACTTTCTTGCTTACTTCAGGAGCAAGCATTAATGGTTCCATAATTTTCATTCTAGACATATTTGGCTGATAATGGTCGAGTAACATAGAATTAATTCTGACTATGCCCTTGCCTTCTTTTAAAGTTACTCTTGCTATAGACCTTTTTCTTCTTCCTGAAGTGTGGACTGATTTCATAGTAACTTAGTTATTTCCTTTATTGTCATGTATTTTAAGCTTGATAGCTTTGAAATATGGGCTTCTTTTAAAGATATTGGTTTCTTGTCTTTCAAAGTATCTGGAATTTTGTTGTAGCACATTATACTCCTGAATGCAAGCTTTCCACGGGCATTCTTGAATGGAAGCATTCCCCTAACAGTTCTCCTAACTAAGCGATCTGGACTCCTGCTTATGAAAGGGCCCTTAAAGACATTTCCCCTCTGCACTTTTTGTTTGTAATGCTGAAGCAAATCTTTCCTCTTCCCAGTTACAATAGCATCTTCGCAGTTGATAATGTCGACTTTTTTTCCAAGCAAGGCCTGTTTTGCTGCATAACTGGCAAGCCTTCCTACAATTGAGTCTTTTGCATCTATGACGATATGTTCTTTGTCCATTTTAGCCTAGTATTCTGATGTTTTTTCCTTTTGGATTTTTCTTTATTAGCTCTTGAATATTCATGCAGTTCTTTAGCTTGTTTTTTGCAGACTCAGAAAACTGGAATGCTGCTATAGTGATATTTTTTGTTACAGTCCCTGTTCCTAAGACTTTCCCCGGAACAAGAATAGTTTCATTGTCTTTTGAATGCCTGTTTATTTTGCTTAGATTAACAGAGCGCCTTTTTCTTGTAGGCTTTTCCAATTCATTTGCAATAGTTTTCCAAATATTTGTTTTTTCCTTATATGCCAAAATCCTCAAATCCTGTATCAATTTTCTTAAGTTCGGATTTGTCGGGCCTTTAATTTTTTTCATGATTTTTAAGCTTAATAGTTCATTTAAAAAGCTTTCGATGAAATAAATCTGCGGATGACAGGATTCGAACCTGCGAACCCACTAAGGGAACAGCCCCTGAAGCTGCCGCGTTTGTCCACTTCGCTACATCCGCTTTACATCAAAAAAGTTTAATTGTCCTTTATATGGACTAGGTTTAATTCTTTTAACATTCTTTAGTATAAAACCGTATTTCCCATATTTGAATTTAGTAGCTAAATGTTTATTAGAATCTTTTAAAAATTCTTCTTCATTAGAATATTCTTTTACATCAACTAATTCAGCTTCTCCAACAATCGCACCCATAACTATGTTATTTAAGTTGTATTCAGATATTTTTTCTTTATCGTAATTCTTAGAAGCGTGAATGTAAAATTTGCCCCTGAAATTAGTTCTCCATTTTCTAATCTCGATGGTTTTCTTACCTTGAAGAATTAATTCAGCCCAAGGTTGTTTTAATGAGAGTGCTTTCATTTTAAATTAAATGCGGGAGACAGGACTCGAACCTGCGTAGGCACTAAGCCACTAGGTCCTTAGCAAAGCCGTTTTTAGAATATACTAACAAACTCTAGCCCGTTTGACCGCTCCGGCACTCCCGCATGAAATATTATATAAGTGGCTGATTTTTAAACATTGCTTATTTGACAGTAATTGAGTAAGTAGGAGTGGAAACTGAAGTGAGAATTTTTGGCTTACAAGCCTTATATTCCTTGTTTTCTAATCTTTGCAGCGCTAATGCCTTTTGTTGTTTTCTTTAATATTTGTTATCTTATTTCCTATCTGTTTTTCAAAACTATCACTTAAAGAGTGTGCAGGGTCTGTTGATAATATTAAGGTCTTTTTGCCTTTAGAAGCAGCATAAACTGAACTAGCAGCTGCACAGCTAGTCTTGCCTACACCTCCTTTGCCTCCAAACAGTAAAAGTTTATTGTCTATTAATTGCATACTATTTGATTATTTAAGAGCTTTAAATAAATTGTGCTTAACTCAT
Organism: Nanobdellota archaeon; assembly: GCA_038046405.1. Classification (GTDB taxonomy): domain Archaea; phylum Nanobdellota; class Nanobdellia; order SCGC-AAA011-G17; family JAGVZF01; genus JACPNH01. Next base: position 12,564 of record JBBSWI010000009.1, read on the forward strand.
TTTTACCTCCTAGATGTTTATAACAAGATTTTCCTCATTCAAGCTTTTAATCATCATATACCCTTACTGAACTTATTAAAGTCAATCCAGTCTTTAGGCAAAGTTATTAAGAAGCTAAAATTGTTCATGTTGATTAGCTTTCTTCTTATCATTACTGCTCCTATCATCTCTTTTGAAAACTAACTAATATTGTATGTAGAGCCTCTGGTGAAAATTTTTTTATTTGTAAATTCTTAAATTGTAAGCTACGGTTTTACAATAGATTTCAATGGAAATTGAGTTTCCAGAAGAGTTACTTACTCAACTACTATTTGAATTTGGAACGTTAGATGTTTCGAGAATGCCACCAGAAAGAATCAGCTTTACAGCCTCGTTTACTGAAATACCTGCGTCAATAAGCTCTGATTTTTTTGCCATCAGGACATAGCCATTATTAGGCAGGGGCGCTTGAGGGACAAAAACCAGCGCAAAGTCTTTTCTCTGCTTCACAGTTTCTTGAGTTACAAAGCCGAGGCTATATACATCTTTTGAAGGAAACGGAACATAAACAACCCTCTTGAATGCTCTCTTGTCAGAATCAGAAAGCATCGCCTCTGTAACTTTTTTAGTTCCAATATATAGATACTTTATTACAGGTATTTTGGTGAAGATATTATCAAGAAAAATTTCTAGGCGATTTTTTAGGTAGTTATTAACTAAAAACCCTATAAAAAAAGTGAATAATACTAAACCTATAAAAGTGGCCATTATCTCCAAGTTAAACGGCCAATTTGGAAGAAAGGGAAACAAATTCCTTATTATAGCCGAGATTATGCTGAAGAAAAATTCCAATGCTATTACAGTAAGCATGATTGGCAGTAATACCAATAAGCCGGTTATAAAATAAGTTCTTAATTTTCTTTTTGCCATTTCAATAAATTCAGTGTTTTTTTAAGTTATTTAAAGCTTACCAAAAATTTTTTATATGGCACAAAAACAAGACCAATATGCCATATTTGCTGGTTTTGAACAGGTTTGATATCAACAAAGATATATTGAGACAGAAAATTGGGAATTTCCATGAAGATTATGGTGTTATATTTGATGAAATAAAATTTGGCAATATAAGCGAAGTTTCAAAGATATACAGATTAAGAAAGAACTGGGCAAGTCTGGATTTCAGGCAGTTAAACAAAGATGTTCTTGAATCTTTAAAACTAGTAAACGGAAAAACCTTTTTTGCAAACGCAAAGTTTTTCGATAAAATCCCAATTTCGGCAAAGTCTATAAAAAAGAAAATAAATTCATTGATGAAAAAAGAGAATATCTCATATAAAGAAAACGGAGACATAGAATTTCTTGTGCAGTTCAAAAAGGAAAATGATATAATGTACAGGGTCTTGGTAAGGGAGAATAAAGAAAAATTGGAAAGAAATGATTACGGCAAATTTATCGTGGCAATAGAAAATCCTGGCAGCGTAATTGAGATAAGCGACTTCTTGAGAATATGCTGGATCTTCAAGATTCCGCTAGTAATAGTCTCAAACAATGACAAAAAATTTCAAATTTTATTAAATAAGGCAAAGAAAATGACAAAGGGGATACCTTATGAAAAACTTAGTTTAAAGATTGCGAATCAGCTTCCAAAAGATTATGTAAAAATCGGCTTTAGCATTCATGCAAGCAAAGATGAAAAAGATTTAAGTGGCATACTGAATAAAGAAAAAATAGCCTTAATCTTTGGTGATGAAAAATTCGGCTTGTCGCAAAAAGCAAGAGATGACTGTGATTATCTAATAAAACTGACTCCAGAAGATAGGAAACCCTTAAGGGCGAGCCATGCCTTAAGCTATGTTTTGGGTGTTTACCAAGAATTCAAAAATAGAAATCTTTAAATGTGCCTAAAGGTCATATATAAGATATATTTAAAAGAGGTCTATGGTGAAAATATTTTTTTCTAAAAACTGCCAAGTAAAGGCTATAATATCAAAGGCAATAGTCACTTCTATGCCGCTTAAACATGGAACTAAAATAGAGTTTATTTTTTATGGCAAAACTCTGGTGATGAATCTTGCTTAACAACCTAAAAAATTTTAAACAGAAAAATATAAGAAAGAGATTCATAAGCTTAACGATTTCAATTTTAATATTATCATTGATTGCGAATTCAATCAACTTCAATGAGTCTAGCCCAGATACTGGTGAGGCAGACATAGGTTTTAACTCTGGAACTTTTTCATATCAAAGCGGTAGTTATGCTGCCACCCAAAATAATGATTTTATCTATTATACGATTGGGAGGGGGGATAATGCCGGAGTTTACGCAAATCAAACAATTGCATTTAACGTTTCTTTATTGGCAAGTAATTCTTCTATTAAAATAACTACAATAAACGGAACAATGGCATATTGCCATACAAAAACACAAGGCAAAAATTGCACTGGAGTCGGAGCAGGTAATTTTGCCCAAGGAACAAACAGGTCATTGAACATATTTATATTGAACTCTTCCAGTGGCTCTTATGTAGACATAGGCGATATTCAAGCAACATCCACCAACACAAAAACTATCTCAAAATTCGGATTAAACAACAAGGCAAATATGTCAGAGTTCATAAATTCTTCCGGATTTATTAATATAATGTTTGAATTCTCGTGGAATGGTTCAGGAAAATCAGCTTTCTTGAATGATCATGTCAACCTTACGCTGACTTATGATAGCCTACCTTTTGTTGCATTATCGAGTCCAAAAAATAACACTGAATTTGTTGGCATAAGAAACATAACATTTGAATGTAATACCACAGATGACAATGGTTTGTCTAACGTTACTTTGTATCATAACATAAACGGCACTTTCGTAGCAAATCAAACCATTAACATCTCTGGAACGTCTAATTCTACACAATTTAGTATCAATAAAACTAACTATGGCAATTATAACTGGAACTGTCTTGCCTCTGATAATGCCGCAAGCACAAAATTTGCGCCATTAAACAATACATTCAGTGTTCTAACAAATTTAACTATCTCTTCTCTGGAGTGTATGCCTTCAACATCCTCAATTGGCAGCACAGTAACATGCAATGCAACTATAAATAACGAGGGAGTTAATTTTAGCGTTGTTGCGAATGTCACCAAACCGAATGCTTCAGTAATTTCGCAAATTGTGAACAACATGAGCTCAAATTATTACTTCACATTTTCAAATACGGATTTGGAAGGTAATTACAGTGTTTTGTGGAATGTGACAGACATTACAAATAACTCAAAAAATGCCGCTTCGAGTTTTTTTATAACAAATTCATCAATACCCCAAACATCGCCAATACCCCAAACAGGCTCAAGTTCAGGCTCAACAATATTTGAAATTGTAACCCTCCCAAATGAATCTGAACTAAAACAAACCCAGAACATACAACTTAATATTTCCAACAAAACAGAATTTGATTATACAAGCTACATCAAAAACTCTGAACTGTACATACAAGAAATGGAGTCTTTAGGGATTCCCACAAAAAAGGCGCTTGTTCTTTTCGGAAATGCAAAAGATGCGTATGATGAAAAGAGGTTTGAGGATGTAATGAGGTCAAGTGCCAAGATACAAGAAATTAGGAATAGCGGCATTTTAGCCTTAGAGTTAATAGACCGTTTAAAGGATGAAAAACCAAAAGTTCTAACGGGATTTGTTGTCAGAGACTTTTTAAATGAGGATTTTGACAGTGCGATTAACAAAGCTAGGCATTTAGAGGGCCTAACGGGGTTTTCATTATTTTTAGAAAACCTAAATTCAACTGGGTTTTCATTATTAATCCCTGGTTACGTAATGATACTGGGTATCTTAGTCCTAATTTTGTATAGGGGGTATAAACATTCAGCTTATGCCTTAAACAAGCTAGTAAATCAAGAAAATCGTATTCGAAAAGAAATAATGGAAACAAGCAAGAGATATGCTATAAAAATACGGAATAAGCGTTCGGAATTAAAAATCGTTAGGTCTAAAATAAGAGGGGTGAAGAAGTTACAAATTTATAAAAAGAAAAACTAACAAAATATGTTTTTAAGCCTTAAAACACTTAAATTTAAGGCTTTTGGCCATTTTTATTGCTAAAAATTCTTAGAAACCTTTATATATAAGTTATGCCTATTCTAATATATCTGTCAATTTAGGGGGTTAATTTAGAATGCCAAGATTATCTAGAGAATTAACTGTAATGCAGGTCAAACAGGGCTATTCTGAAGTCTATATGTATAGGCCCACACTAGTCATAACTCCAAAGCATCTGAAAAACAAGCGTGTTTTCCTGGACTTCTTAAAAGGCACAAGTTCAAACTGGAAAGATGGAAAGTACTTTTTTAGGAGCGAGGAAGGAACATTTGCCTATTTTGACTTGAGAGAAGGCAAGATAAACTTAAGGAAGATGTCAAACACTGGCAGAAAAGACCTAGTTTGGGAAAGGCTAAGGTCTAGAAATTAGTAAAATTAACCAGTTTCATTGCTTTTCTTGAATAAGCTGCTTTTTCTCAGCACTGCATTTGGAATAAAAAATATATCATTGCTGCTAGACAATATCTTTATTTCGGTAGACGTGACCTTGACTATATCACCTTCTATGCCCCCAATCTTTATCTTCTGGCCGGGCTCAAGGAATTTCTTGTCTATGAAAAACGTGCCTATGAATAAATTATAGATGTAATCTTTTGTCTCTAAGATTATGAATATTACCAGAATTATTAGCACTGCCAGAAACACATAATAGAACATGTTCAGGGAAATTCCTGCCTGCTTGAAGGCATAAAATAATGAAACAGCATAAATGCCATACTTAACTATTTTGCCGATGATTTTCTCTAGGTCTACAATAATGCCAAACTTCTTGGCCATGATTCTGTCCAGTTCTAACTCGTTTAATATTTTATAGATGAGCTTTCCTAGAAATCTTCCTACAACAAATCCTATTATTACAATAGTAAGGATACTGACAATCTTCACTAGGCTGCTGTTTATCAATGAAGTGTAGTCTTTTAGTATTGGCATGGTGAACTACCCCACCCTTATGGATGGGGCTTCTGACTTCATAGATACTACTTGCTGAACAGATTGTTCAGTATTGGCAGATTTCTCCATCGTGGCAAGTTCCTTACCACTGACTAATATATTCAGTGCAGAATTGTAATCTCTTGGAAGTTCTGTATTGCATTTTTTACAAACAAACTTTCTTTGTGAAATTTCTAATTTGTTGTTTCTATGTCCACAGAAACTGCAATCCCTTGTTGTGTAGGCAGGGTCTACATCTATGACTGCACAACCAGCATTTCCAGCTTTGGAGTGCAGATAACAATAGAGTTTGCCCCACGAACAGTCAGCAATATTTTTAGCATTATAAGAAATTCCCATTAGGTTTTTTATGTTCAGTTTTTCAATAGCGATAAACTTATTTTCCTTGATAAGTCTTGTTGAAAGTTTGTGAATAAAATCATTTCGCGAATTAGCAATCTTCTCGTGTATTTTAGCAACCTTTAATTTTGCTTTCTTTCTTGAATTAGAGCCTTTAATTTTTTTTGACAAAGATTGTTGAGCAACTTTTAATCCTTGGTGATACTTATCAAAATGCTTGGGGTTTTCATAAATAACACCATTGCTGTCATAAATATAATTCATGATCCCCATATCAATTCCTATCTCTCCATTTCCACATTCTCTCTTGATAACTCCGTCGGTAGCAATAGAGCAATACCATTTTCCAAGAGATTTTTTTACGGTAATACTTTTTATTTTACCATCAACTTGCCTATATAATTTTATTGGAATATCTCCAATCTTTGAAAGATATAATATTGCTTTCTTATTCTTTACAGGAGTTAGTTTGAAACCTGATTGATTATAAGTGAAAGTTTTGAACCAGTTTTTTCCTTTGAATCTTAGTCTACCAACTTTTCTGCCTTTCTTTTTAAGTTGGGATAAGGATGATAAGTTTGAAAATAACCTTTGGTTCTCCATCTGCAAAACCTTTGAATGAACATTGTCCATTTCAGGAAAAACAACTTTCAAATCTAATAAATAATTTTGCAGTTCATTTTTTGTAAATCTTTCATCAAGTCCTGAAAGCAAATTATTATAGGTTTGCCTGCAAACCTCTAAAGATAAATCTAACTTTTCTCTTGTTTCTTTATTTGGATACATCCTAAATTTGTATGCTTTCATTTTTCTCCTTGATTTTCTATATATCTCTATGTTTTGTTATTTTATATATCTTTTTGTATGCCAATTCAGCCATAATCTAATCTTATTTAGGATATGGAATTCTTGGCAGTTAGGATAACGGCTATCCTTTCCCAGCTTACGCAGGGGGACTTCTCGCCTATGTAGTTAAAAAGCAAGGTTTATAATTTTAAAAATCCTGCCATATTTAAATTTTTGGGAAAATGCCGACAAACGTAACCATAGGATACCAACTTGCTGAAAGGGACTATAACGAGGCCCGTACAGTAGATGAAAAAATAAGGGCCTTAGAAAAGATGCTGGCTACCTCTCCCACCCATAAGGGTGCGGAAAACTTAAGGGCTAACTTAAAGCAACGGTTAAGCAAGCTAAGAAAGCAGATAGAACGAGAGAAAAAGCAAAGAACGGGCAGGCATCAGATTTCTGTAAAGAAAGAGGGAGCAGCCCAGATAGCAATACTTGGCATGGTAAATTCAGGAAAGAGCTTTTTGCTTAACAAACTTACAAATGCCAAAGCAAAAGTAAGCGAGTTTCCCTTTACCACAAAGATTCCAGAAATAGGCGTCTTGGATTATAATGGAGTTAGGCTGCAGATTGTTGAGATCCCGGCAATATTCGAGAATTTCGTGCAAAGCGAGAGAGGCCCTTTATTCATGGGTATAGTCAGGCAGGCAGACCTAGTGATTTTTTTGCTTGGCAAAAACCCCGAATACGAATTTAAAATAGCAATCAGGGCGCTTGACAGGGCAAACATTAAGATAAACAATCAAAGGCCAAAAAATCCGGATGACTATTTTGCATACCTAAAAGGGCTTATTGTATTGAACAATGATGGCAACTTCCAAGCAGAAGGCATTGATGCTGTTAACATAAACGATCCTGAACTAACCCGCAAGATATGGAAAAACCTCGGGCTGATATATGTTTACACGAAAAGCCCTGGCAAGAAAAAGGATTTCCCCCCAGTAGCATTAAAAAAGGGCTCTGCAGTAAAAGACCTTGCGTTCCATATCCATAAGGATTTCCTAAAAAAGTTCAACTACTCCAAAATATGGGGGAAAAGTGCAAGATTCAAGATGGGCCAGACAGTCGGCTTAAACCATATCCTTGAAGAAGAAGATACAGTTGAGTTCCATCTAAAATAATTTCGCACCAACCTTTGCAGCACAATAAATTATTTAAATAACAGATTAATTTCAACTGATATGACTGCGGATGATAAAGTCACAAGGTCTTTAGAAAAGCTGAAATTAGCTTCAAAAAAACCTGAGATGAAAAGGCCCAGATTGTTCAAGGACATTTCTGAGATGGATTTTGAAGCAAAGCCCGACCAAGAGAAAGAGAGGCAAATCTCTTCCAAGGAAGAAAAAATAGAAGATATCAGCTATGCAAGAAAAATAGAAGTGATGATGCGCAAGATAGAAGAGATTTTAAGCAAGATGAGTGCGGGAAGCAATTATTTGATGTATTACGGGCAGATGCAAGAGCTAGAAAACGAGTTCCTTGAGATGGTCAATGGCATAGAAGAAAAAAAAGATAAATTCCCGCCGCAGCTTTACAACAGGATTATCTTCAAGAAACAAAACATCATGAACAAAAGAAAAAAGTAATGTTTATATTTCACTAGTTATTCTAAATTTTGATGATAAAAGAGGTTTTTGCTTATTTTTTTGTAAGTTCAATAATATTTCTGCTGGTTCTTCGATCAAGCAAAGTTCACAATAGGCGGGCCCAGGGCGCTATGGAGTTCATGATGACTTATGGCTGGGCCATTTTGGTAGTGTTAATATCATTGACAGCATTATATTATTTTGGAGGTATAGGAGACAGTTCAAAATCCATTTCCTCTGTATGTATCCTGCCTCCCGGGTTTTCATGCAACGATTTCCAAATCACCACAACAGGGATTATCTTAGTCATACAAAACGGGCTTGGCTATGACATTAATCAGTTAGGCATTGACATTAAAAACGGTCCTGTTCCTTTCACGCAATTAAGCGGACAGAGCTTAAAGTATGGAGAGTCAAAAGAATTTTTGGTTCCAGTTATTGCAGGAAACCCTTTAAACCTTGGACAGAAATTTAAAGGCGATATTGTCCTTACTTACGTGAAATCTGCCGGAACCTTGACAAGTACGACAACAGGCTCAATTGGTGGGACAACTGAAACTACTGGAACACCACCAACACCAGTAACATGCACTGATACAGATTCTGGAAGCTACCCAACTATTAATTATGACATGCAGGGTACAGTAAGCATTTCATCAGTGCCTTCTGGAACAGATTCATGCAGCGGTGCTGACTTGACAGAGTATTCCTGCCAGGCTTCTAATTCTGCTTCAGCTTCTAGTTCAGTATATCCATGTCCAAATGGATGTTCTGCTGGAAAATGCAATCCTGCTATGTCTACAGGAAACATCAAAGTGACTATCACAAAAAGCTATCCCGGAACACCATTTGGTGCATTAGTGCGATTAAACGGCGTAGATCAGGGATACGCAGATCCTTTCACAGGGGAATATACAATTCCATCTCTTGCTCCGGGTCCATATGATGTAGATGCTTTTTATACGGGGTATACTACTCTCTCTGCTACCCCATTAAATCCTATAACTGTAATTTCGGGGTTAACATCGCCCGTAAATATAATACTGAAATCTACAGATATAACTAAACCAACCATCACGAATCTTCAAGCAACAAGCATTACTGCTAACAGTGCTCAAATCAGATGGAACACAGATGAACCCACAACTTCATCAGTAAACTACAGCATAAATCCCCCGCCTAATTATGCTGACGGAAAATTAACAATAGGGAACACAGGAACTTCTCTGATAGTGACACTAACTGGATTATCACCATCTACTCTTTATTATTACAAAGTTAATGCTACGGACATGGCCGGAAACACGCAATATGGTTCTGGTACATTCACTACATTACTAACGAATCCAGTATGCTATGGAACTCCTAGTGAATGTTTTACATTCTTTAGTCTTCCTAGTTGTAATAATGCGGGATGCAGCTGGACTTGCTTAGATCCACCGGATTGCTTTTCGAATGATTGTTCCGGAACCCCTAATGTTTGTTCATATTACACATCATATAGTCAATCGAGATGCATATCTGCTGGCTGTGCATGGGGTTAGAATATTTATTCTTTCTACGAAATTTTTAGAAACCTTTATTAATTTAAAATCCTCTTTTTATGCTATGAAAAAAGAGTTGAGGATATTTTTGATTATTATGTTTGGGTGGCTGGCATTATTGAATTTTGCCATACTAAAAACTGTTATTACAAAATACATTAACACTTATAAATCCATAATAGTAAAGAACTTAGTAAGCGGGGCTGCTGTTTATTATCCCCTAAATTCAAATTCATTATTTTCAGTTTTAATTGTGCCTTTATTCATATTTAATGCACTGGTTATTGTATTTTTGAGCTTAAGCTATTATTTCTGGATGAAGTCCAGAAGCCATATTCCTGTAAGGCAAATAAACAAGAAAGGACAATCGGCAATGGAATTTTTAATGACCTATGGTTGGGCTATTATGGCGTTTATTGTTTCTATATCTGCCTTGGCTTATTTTGGGGTGCTGAATTTTTCCCCGACAGGGCAGGCAGTTTGCGCCTTAAGCCCTGGGTTTGACTGCAAGGATTTTATTGTCGGGCAAGGAGGAGTTGCTTTGGTAATAGAAAATTCTCTTGGCGTAAAAGTGCTGCAAACAACTGTCAATATCACAAATAGCCCCCAGGGGCCATGCAATGAATCCATGCCTCCGAAAGATTTGGATAATGGGAAGGGTGATACCTTCTTCGTGCCGTGCCAAAACATAAACACAATAGGCACAAAATTCAGGGGAGACATTATAATTAAATACAGGAAAGAAGGCTCTACTTTGTTCAGCCAAACTTCTGGGCTAGTAACTGGCGCAGTCCAAGATTACAAATATGATGATAAAGACGCTCCTGTAATAACCATTGCAGAGCCCATAGCAGGACAAAGCTACAACACATGGTTCTTCAATTTAAGATATGCAGTTTCTGACCTTTCATTAGACAAATGCTGGTACAAACTAGACAGTAATCCAGACATCTATATTAATAGTTGCGCAGACGTTTATGATATAAACACAAATTCGGATGGCCAGCATACAATTTATCTATATGCAAATGACACAAAAAATAATATTGCCAGCAAATCTGTAACATTTTCGACAAGCCAAGCTGGGGGGGCTGATACCCAAGGGCCGGAAGCGAGCAATTTAATTAAGACGCCAGGAATCGTAAATCCTAATGACTATGTCACATTTAATGCTACATGGAGTGATAATGTGCAATTAGCAGGCTATATTTTAAGCGTAAATCAAGGTTCTGGATTCATAAATTCTAGTTACACAAGGTTTAGCGGAACAATAAACATATCGAGCATTACTGCACAAATAACTGCCCCATCTGGAAATACAGTCTATTGGAATTACTTTGCGAATGATACCAGTGGTAATTCTGCTACTACTATTACTCAAATTTTTATGGTTTCTGGTAGTGCCGGTGGAGATGGCGGCGGAGAAGAATGTGGGGGCGGCGGTTGCTGGATAATTCCAAACAGATAAGGTTATATAAGAAAAGTTTTATTAAGTGAATTACTCTAATTTATTTTATATGGAACTGTATAGCTTTTGTTGTTTGCTCCGAAAAAAGTCAAAAAAGGCTCAGTCGGCAATGGAATTTTTAATGACTTATGGCTGGGCTATCATGGCTTTTGTTATTGCTATATCTGCATTGTCTTATTTTAGTCCGACAATATTCAAGTCGCCCCTACCAGAAGTTTGTATATCATCAACAAGCGCAATAAACTGCAAGGAATTTGTTGTTGGGAAGAATGGGATAAACCTAATTTTGCAAAATAATGGCATTGGCTATGACTTGAACAATGTAATAATTAGTGTGAGAAATATCAATAGCGGTAGTTGCAGTAATAGTCCCGAAAAAACTATCAATGATGGACAGAGCACAGAGTTTACACTGAATTGCAATGGCCTTATTGAAGGAAAAAAATTAAATGCCGAAATAGTAATAAGCTACAAGAAGAGCGGCTCTTTGCTTAGTAATACTGCTTCTGCAACCTTAAACTCCAGAATACAAGGTGTAAGCGTTTCTGATGTTACTGCTCCGGTTATAACAAACCTACAAGAAACTGGAATTACTTCTTCATCTGCTACAATCTCATGGAATACGGATGAAGCATCAAATTCATCAGTAAGGTATGGAACCAGTTCTGGGAGCTATACACAACAAGCGAGTGATTCAAGTTATATAACATTGCATTCTATTCCTCTTAACGGATTAAGTGCATCAACAACATATTTTTATATTGTGAATTCAGCAGATTCCAGCGGAAATAAAGCGCAAAGTCCAGAGAGGTCATTTACAACAACAACTTCCCAGCAATCTTGCACTGGGACGGCGTGGGCATGTTCAAATTTTTATGACCAACCAACATGCAATGCACAATTAGGATGCTACTGGGATGGCTTTGGAGAGTTCTGCGATGGCGGGGCATATCCTTGTTCTGGTTATACAAGCCAATCCACATGCCAGAACCAGCAAGGGTGTACATGGCAATAATTGCAGTAGGAATATTTAAATAATAAGTTTATATCTTGATTGATTATGGAAAAAAAAGTGCTCTATGTCTTTATATTTGTCTTAATACTCGGAGCAGTTAGTGCCTTCAACATAAACCTGAAAACTGTAAGATTGGCAGGGAATGCAATTCTAGATATAAACACTTGCAATGACGGGACAGAATTTGGGAAGTGCTCGGAAAAAAAAGAATTCTTCTGTGAGAGCGGAAATCTAATCAGCAATTGTGATTTATGCGGATGTGGCGATGGTTTTGCGTGCAAGGAAAACAGATGCGTCTTTACTGACATCTGCGAAGAAGGCAACGGTCAATGCCTAAACCAATGTTCCGATGGCTACTCAGAGCTTTACCAATTAACTGGCACATGTAACAAAGCTGAAAATGAAAATGGCACTATAGATATTGCAAATACTAAGGGATTACTAATAAATACTTATCTTAAAAATTCAAACCAATTCAGGGCACTAGAGAATGTTTATGTCAATGTATTTGTAGAGAATACAGAAATCAAAAACGGGTATACATTGCTTGTATTATACCCAAATCAGGAACATTTAGAGACGTTAAAACTGGTCTTACCTGAAAACATCGATAAATCTAATGCTTATGTGTTAAATACGCAAGTTTCATACAGCGATAAAACTTTAAATCAGAAGTATGAAATAAGTTCGGCGGGCAAAGGATTTTCATTTATCATTAAAGAGGTTGTTTTCGCAGACAACCAAAAAGTCAGGCTTGGAGACGACCTAATAGCCAATTTTGAAATAGTAAACAAGAAGTGCTGCATTAAAACCCAGCAGAAAGTTGATAGGTTTTATGGATACTGCAGCTATGAAAGTCTTTGCGCAAATCAAAAGCCATTAGTTTGTAAGAGAAGCATACTGGTAGAAGATTGTTCAACCTGCGGATGCCCTGAAGACTACAATTGCAATATAAATGGAAAATGCATCACAAAAGTAAGCAGCGAGGAAATACAAAAGTTCTATGACCTTGTAAATATCGAACCTTCAGAACAGGCCATAGTTGGAAACTTTATAAGAGACTACTCCAGGATTCCAAAATCAATAGAAAAACCAGAAGTAAAAATAGAAGACAACAAAGTTAGAGTACAAATAGAAAATGTAAGGGTAGAAGGCTTATTTATAGACAATAAGCCTTCAATTAACATCAACCTAAACCAAGAGTAAAATGGACTTCTATGCAAGAAAGGCAAGGCATGAAGGATACAGGGCAAGAAGTATTTACAAACTAGAGCACATCAATAAAAAATACAGCATGATAAAAAAGGGGAACAGCGTTCTTGACATCGGGAGTTTTCCAGGATCTTGGTTGCAAGCATGCAAGGATTTTATGGCCGGGTTTGTACTTGGCATAGACGTAAAGCCAATAAAAAACATTGCGGGAGTTAATTTTATACAGGCAGATATTAACAGCGATGAAATATTTGAGAAAATATCAATATACAGGAAAGAATTTGACTGTGTAATAAGTGATATAGCCCCCAAGACCACAGGAAACATGGACCAGGAAAAAAGCATCGACCTTACTAAAAGAGCTTATGATATAGCAAAAGTTTTCTTAAAGCAAAATGGGAATTTCCTCGCAAAGGTGTTCCAAGGGAAGGGGGTAGAAAACTTGTTTGAATATATAAAAACTGACTTTGAATTTGCAAAGGTTACAAAACCTCTGGCCAGTAGAAAGAGAAGTTACGAGGTATATATAGTAGCAAAAAATTTTAAAGGAGCAAAAAATAATACTATTTATGGAAAAAATAAGGTTTATCGGATTAAATGACTTTAATGACGGAGAAAAAGCACTCATTAACGAGATTACGTTGAATAATATAAAAAAAATAAGCAGGCATATAGGTGATTATGAACTCATAGTAAAATTAAAAAAGCACTCTACAGCAAATAAAAAAATAGATGAGACCATTAAGTACAGCATCCATGCAAAAATGCAGTTCCCGAAGATATTGATTACGGCAAGCTATGCGGACTGGGAGTTGAAAAGGACTTTGCATGTAATATACGATAAACTATTGAATGAGATTAAGCACAAATTCAAAATAAATAAAAAGTCTTGGATAAGGAAAAAACACCTAAATGTTTAAACAAGTCATAATCGTCAGGGCAGACCTTAAAATGCCCAAGGGCAAATTGGCAACGCAATGCTGCCATGCATCTGTAGAATGTATTCTCAACAGCGATAATGAAACAGTAAACAAATGGATGGCTGAAGGCGGAAAAAAAGTTATTCTTAAAGTAACGAGTGAAAAAGAACTGATAAAATATTTCAAAATGGCAAAGGGCATGAAGCTTAAAACTTCCATAATAAAAGATTCTGGGAAAACATTTTTTAAAGAGCCTACAACAACATGCATAGGAATTGGCCCCGACTTAGAAAAAAAGATTGATAACGTTTCTGGAAACCTCAAGATGCTCTAGTGCTACTTATTAGTGGTATAAAATAGAAACATTTATAAATGATTAAAACATTTTATTTGGTAATATGCTAGAAGATAAACTAGATTGTCAATTGGAGTTATTCGAAGCGCCAGATGTTTCAAGAAAGACTAATCTTTTGATAGTACCATCTATGAAGCCTTATTTACTTGCTCAAGAGGGCGTGAGAGACTACCTCAAGGAGCTGTTTTCCATAAACAATAAGGATTATTCTTTTTTAGACAATAAATCTGAGAGGGTCCTGCTAGGCATTTTTTATGATAAAATGGAGGCCTTAAAAATAGAACCGCCTTACAACTGCCAAATTCCAGGCAGAACTTTTGTCCCTTACACAAGATATAGGAAAAAGGGCCGGAGAAAAGACTTGGAAAGCTATGTCAGACATTTCCATGAAGCAAACGAATTTAAACTTCCACTAAATTTTAGTAAAATGAGCGCTAGGGCATTAACTCAGATTTACTTCACTATGATACGTAGATATAATATAGAGCCCAGAAGAGATTTCTCAATTGTAACAGAAAATGACCGGCAACTTGATTTAAGGGTTATTGTGAATAGGTACAGATGATCATATCACAATTTTTTCATTTATAATTTTATTTTGCTCTTTTATCCTTTCAATATTCCATTTTATTGTTTCTTTATCGCGAATCATTAAGACAACTCTATGGGTACTATCTCTGTCTTGAATTAGGTAATTTGTGTTTTTTCTTATTAATTCAGAGAATTCTTCTATCTCTTGCATTGTTGGCATGTTTGAGAGGCTTAATCTTGTTTTAGATGAACCGAGCCAGCTATACCCCTTAACATGGATAAATCTTGGCTTGTATTTGTTTATTAAAACTGAATAACCTTCTGGATCTTTCATATTTAGTCCTTTTACTAGAGTCATCTTAAAAATTGTTCGAGCATTCTTTTTCTCGAATTTCTTGAATAATGAAAGGCTCTCTAGGACTTTTTCCATGGGTTTTTTCATAAAGGAGTTTGTTATTTTAATGTAATCTTCAGGATTTGTATCATAAACACTAATAGTAATGTTATTTGGAATGGTATTCTTTTCCAGGAGTTCTCTCAGTCTTTCCGGATTTGTGCCATTAGTAACCAAAAATAAAGTCATCTTTCTTGATCTTATTTCTTTGATAAGCTCTGCTAATTTAGGGTATAATGTGGGCTCCCCATCTAGAGAGAGAGTTACATGGGCCGGAAACCACGCATTCTTAAAATTGTGTTGTTTTACCTTGCTATTTCCGCCGAATCCAGAAATAAGCCTCCGCTGGGCATTTATGAATTCGTCAACTAGCTCTTTTGGAGTGTCCCATTTCCTTGAAGAAATATTTCGCTGATTCCCAAAAGTCCTCCAGCAAAATATGCATGAAAAAGAGCAATTGTCTAAAGTCGGGGTTACTTGCATACACCTAGAAGAGTTTATCCCATACCATCGTTTATAGCAATTTTTTTCGCCTTTTATACTTGATTTTGTCCACCTGCATAATTGGATCCCTGAATGTTTATTTTTGCCAACTATCTTATACCCAGATCTTTCGTATTTTGCTATTCTTGAATTGGTAAATTTGTTATTATCTGATTCCATAAGAAAGAATGCTTTTGCACAATATTTAAATATTGTCGCTATTAAGCATTTTATAGTAAAGGAGGAATTTAAAATGTATCACCCGGGAAAAGTTTTAGAGATAATATCAACAAGCAATAAGGACATTAAGGCTAGTGACGAAACTACGCAAGCAGTGGTTGAGATGTGGGATGAGAATCAGCTTACATTTCTAGTAGAGCAAAAGCTAAGCAAAAAGGTAAAGAAAGGTGATGTAGTCTTGGTTGATTACACACCAATCTCAGAAAAGATTCCATTGCCCAAGCACTTAATAGTCAAGGTAATCAATGGAAAAACAGGAAATAGCATTTGGAACAGCTACAAAAGATATCATGACAAGAACAGGCAGGCCATGACAAAGAACATACAGCAGAATATGCCCCAATATATGGGCTAATCAAAGTTTTATAGGTTTAAATTTCGATTTTGCTATGATAGACTTTTTCAGCATTTTAATAATAGTGCTTGGATTGTGCCTATTTGAGGTTATAAAAAAGAAGAAAAGACTTGAATGAAACGTTGGATTACTACGGAGCTCACGAAGTTTAATCTTTTAATTTACCTTACTTTCGGAACTACTTAAATAAACCAAAATCTTTATAAATCAGAATTTTACAGTATTTCTAGGACGACCATAGTGGCTTGGCAACACCCGATCCCATATTATGGATAACATAAGGGAAGTTCGAACTCGGAAGTTAAGCAAGCCTACGTTCCAAGTTGTACTGTACTCTGTACGGGAAGCTTGGAAAGTTGTCCGCCTTCTATTAATTTTAAATTTTAGAAGCTATGGTTTTCGAGGTATACTATGATGATCTATGCAGGTAGCTGAATAAAGACCTGCACCGCCAACTTCAACCTGCTTTTCTGAATAGAAATTCCTTCTTGTAAAGTGCGCCGGGCCATTGCAGTCTACACATGCTGCAGTCAAACGAATATCATAATCTGAAATTGCGTATATATCAAGAGTAGTAATTGTTTCCTCGCCCATTTGTCCCATGATAAAGGGTTTTATTCTATAATCTAGAACTAAGCCCTCTAATATAATCTTTTTTCCTTGCTTTCTTAAATCCAGACAAAATTGCCTAAGGTCCTGATCAAAGAATTCCATCTCGGATATGCCATAAACTTGTGCATCTGGATCCAGCATCGACTTTATCTCATTTGTGTTATTAGCATCAGAAGCAGGAAAAAATAAACCCTTGTGGGACCTAATACCATTACCGTATCTTTGGTCTATGGCCTGCTTAAATGCTTGTACTTTTAATCCGCCATAACCTTGAGCCATGTTTAATGTATGGATTAATTCTTCCGATTTTCCAGAAAACATTGGGCCGTGAATAAGAAATACCAATCCTTCTTTAGAACGAAGCAATCTTAAGTCTAGAGTCATTTTTATCAAAGATAATGAGGGGTATAAATTTATAAAGTTAATTTTTCTCTAAGCTATATTATGGAAAAACATCACCATAAAGATAATCTAAAAAAAATAGCTTTAGAGAGAGTAAAAATACTATTTGATGAGGCTGGTTCTGTTTTTGATGAAGACAAAAAACTGGCTAATGACTATGTTAGGAAAGCGAAGAAAATATCAATGAAGGTTAATTTAAGAATACCCTCTTATTTAAAGAGGCAATATTGCAAGCATTGCGACTCTTATTTAAAACCGGGAAAGAATTTAAGGGTGCGGACAAAAAATGGAAAGGTGGTTTATTATTGCATTGAATGCAAGAAATTTGCAAGATTTAAACTAAATCCTAAAAAATCTAAATAAGGTTGATATTCTTGCTGGCCTTCTTTTGTAGTTCGGATTTAGTTTTTTGTATATTAATAGCCATTCATTCCTGACAAAATCTTTTTCCTGTTTTAATAAATGGCCGAAGCCCCTTCTTAAAAGCTCTTTATCGACAATGCCTCCTTTATGAGGATGCTTATGGAGCCTTGGCAATGGACTATGGAAACCGTGGCTATAATGAACTAATTCATGTGCAAGTGTCAAGTCTATTATATATTCTGGAACTAAAGAACTTTTGAATAATGAATTTATTGCTATTTCAGTATCTTTGTTCTTGAGCAATTTTATATGGCCGAACTTATTCATTGATTTGCCTTTAAATTTGGCAATAACTTTGTTTGGCCTTGGAGTCTCTGGAAAGAGTATTTCCCATATTTGGCTAAGCCTTTGACTAAGCCAGTAATTGTCGCGCATAATAAAGAACTAGCATGTCTTATTTAAAAAACTTTTCTACTCTCGGCAGATATTCTCGCGTAAGGAACTTGTAATGTGTTGGCAATTGCCATGACCCAGTCAAGAAACCTCTTAGTATTAAACTCATATTTTTGTCAACTGTGTCCCGACCATATTTTGAATTAAGCTGCTTAAAGCATCTTTTTACATAATCTGTGCCGATTATTGTTCCCACATTATATAAATTTTCTAGCAGTGATTCATCTGGAAGTATGCCCTGGTCTCTGAGATAAAGCGGCATATCCATTATTCTTGATAATTCTTTTATTGCATTTCTTTCCTGAGGTTCTGTGTTCTCCCTAACTTTTAATATAGAGAATAATATGGATGGAATTCTTCTTGCGAAATCAAACTTTGAAATGTAGAACATCGCTTCAATATCTTGGTCAGTTAATCTAAATCTCTCTTTATTCCTCTTGACTATAAGAGGTATCAATAAACGCTCATTCATCCTAGCAATACCTTCAGTCAAAGGCATGTGAACCCCGTTGTAAGCGTCATCCATTGGAGCCAGGCCCTTTATTCCAGGAAAGCTGTTCTCAGAGATAATCTGATGCAATCCATGAGTTCCCTCATGTAAGGCCTCAAGCAAGAAACTGCCTGTAAATTCTTTGTCTACACCATCTTCTCTATAATAGTATATTTCATTCGGGTCTATAGAAGCATAAAAGGTTCCTGAATGGAAATAGCTGTATTTCCTGTTTGTTATGTCCATCTCGACTTTAATGTCTAGGCTTTCTCTCGGAACATTTAGAAAATCTCCAAATAATAATATTATGTCTCTTGTGAAAGGCAATATTTCGTTCTTTGCCTTAGAAAACAATCCTTCTATGTAAATTTCTTTGCTCAATGCTATTATCTTGTAGACTTTCTTTGCATAAGTGTCTATGTCCTCATGATTAAAATGATTGGCCAATCTTATTATTGTTGCATAAGGAGTTTGTATAGGTACTTTCTCCCCATAATAATCTCTTAAGAATTTTACAACATTGAACTTCTTCATGCTCTTTTCAAGGTCATTACTATACTTTTTTGAGCTTGTATCTGTTTCTGGCTCATCATAGTTAAATAAGAGGCCATAATATGCTTCTGCAGAATCTGCATTTTTCAATATGTCTTCTCTTAGAATCTCTTCAAACTGAGTCCCGAATCTAATTCTAGAGGCCTCTCTCCTGATCTGTTTTACATTATCCAGAATTCTTTCGCCAGTTACCCGGCTAGGGATAATATATCCCACTTGATGTTCAAGCCTACTAAGATCAGAGTTAAGCTCATTTCTAATCTTGTCTAGCTTAATTAATGATTTTTTCTTAATGGGCCAGATAAGAGGATCTGAATCCTGTTCTTCTACTAAGTTTTCTAACGCTGTTGCCATTTGAAATTGAAAGAAATAATCCTGATATAGAAAAAATTTAAAAAACCTAGTATTTCTTGAATTCGGAGACTGTTTCTATCAAGTCAACATGTCCTAGGAATAATTGCCTGCAGCAATACCTCTTTAAGCCTAAGTCGTCCGTAACATTCTTTTTAGATTCGCCTTTTTCAACTCTGGCTTTAAATTCTTCCCATAGATGGCCTATTGGCTTTCCGCATGACATGCACCTAACTGGAATAATCATAGTAAATCACAATAGAAGGCGTAAATCTATCATTTATAAACCTTGTTGTTTGTTGTTTTTGTGAGATAATTTGAGTGTTCAAAAGCCTTATTTATCTCTAAGGGAGTCATTCCTACTACTAAAGCAAAGGCCTTTAACAAATCTATGCTTCTTAAATCATATTCGTTTCTGGCAAATGAAGCAAGAACCATTTTTACCTTAAATTTCCGGCATAGCCTTACATTCTGCATCATCCTCCCTAGCAAAATAGGCTTTTCATTTGAATTGAGCAACTCAGAAAAGCTGAGCCCTATTGCTATGTTATTTTTTCTAGCAAGATTGCAAATCACTTTATTTAAGCCCGAGTTCCTGTGATGCATAGAGTCATTTTTAATGTTTTTTTCCGGACTGAGCAATATATCGACATTCTTATTCTCTATAATATCGCGGTTTATTGTATTGCCTTCTATAATCACTATTTCATTCTTATTGAGGTTTTTAAGCGATGAAATCTTTACGTTCTTGTATTTTATGCTGCCGGATAGGTTATTCTTTGTATCAAACAAAATAAAGTCTGTATGCATGATAATTTGTATAAATCATTGTTTTTAATTGTTTTTCTTTTCTTATTTCAAATGTAAGAGCTTTGCACAAAAAGTAGCCCTACAAGGACTTTATAGTGCTTATCGCTTCTTGAGCGATTTTAGGGCTTAAGCCAGCAGCCCGGCCATCAAGCATATAGTTTGATGACATCTTCAATATATTAATTGAAGCATTAAAGTCTGCATTAACTTCATATCTGCAGTTGTTGCATTTAAACAATCCTTGATTTATTCTAATGCCTTCTTTACTGCACTTGCTGCAAGTTATGGATGTCTTATACTCTTTTACTTTGATAACCTTAATACCCTGCTGCATTGCCTTGTATTCTATAAACTTTGTTAATCTAAAGTAAGGCATATTTCCAAGGATCCTGTTAATCTTTCTACCCCTATTTTTCTTTCTTATTCCTTTCAGGTTTCCAATCACTATTACTGATTTAGTTTTTACTGCGTCACTTACTATACCCTTAGATATTTTATGCAGTTCCTGCTCTATAATCCTTTTTTCCTTGTCATTAATTTCTTTTATTTTCTTTAGCAGCTTCTTGTTTCCCAGCTTTTTTCTTAAATAACTATAGTGGCGTCTTATGCCTTTAAGGTTCCTCCCATAGAACATTGGCCTAATATTGCACGAGTTACAAACTGTTGCAATATTTTTATAGCCCAGGTCTATGGAAGTGATGCTATTATATTTTATTTCATTTACTTTGTACTGAAATATCAACCTTAACTCATAATTTCCCTTCTTGTTTTTGATTAATAGGCTGTCTTTAAGGTACTTGATATTTATTAATTCTTTATGTGGCTTAATCGGAAGCCATAATCCAATGCCTTTCCTTTTCCTTACGCTGATCTTAATCCAATACGGAGTTAGCTTAGTTTTTTTCTTTCTGAACCATACTTGATTTTTAGGAATTACTAGAGGATAGTCTCTGTACTTAATTTTTTTAGTGTCATAATACCATCCCTTGGCTCTTTTATGCTGGCTTAAAATGTCCTTGTCTATATTAAACTGCATCCACCACTGAAAGCCATTGTATTCATGGTCTAAAGCGTCTAGTTTGGATTTTGTAAGTCTAAGAATTCCAGCATTTATCACTCTTGTTGCGAGCATATAAAGATTAAGTAATTTTTATTTATAAAGCTGTCGCGCGAGCCGCGGGATGTAGGAATTGTTTTGAATATATATTTTATAGAATATAATAATCTGATTTCTTATGAGCACTTTATGTGCAAAGCCAAATGTAAGGAAAGATTTATAAACAAAAAATTGAAGTTCAATGCTATGAAAAGAAGCTCTAGACGTTGGAAGAAAAAGGGCCAAATGAGATGGAAATGGCAGCGCAAGAGAATGAAAAAGGAAAAGCGCAAGAGAAAGGCCAAGGCTAAAGGTTAGTTAAACAGCAAAAATTCTGATATTAATTATTTAATCATACTGTCCTTTTGCTTTATATTTGTCTGAGTAAAGAATTTCGTGGTATTCTTTTTCGAATTCTTTGTCTTTCTTTGGGCTAGACTTTATCCAGAAATACAATATTAATGCTACAGCGACCCCAATCAACAGGTTCTTATTTTCTAATAGATTTATCATAGAATTTTATTGTTTTTAACATATTTAAATGTTTTGTTTAAAGGTTGTTTTTCAAAATAGAATAGTTTATTAATTTAAATGTATTAATGCCTAGCATGAAAACCAAGACTGGAATTACAGTAAGAGATGCTATGACTAAACGGCCCGTTACAGCATCTCCTGATGAAACCATACAGGAATGCGCAAAGAGGATGTCAAGGCAAGAAGTAGGATCCTTGGTTATAGAGAAAAAAGGTACTTTGCTTGGAATAGTTTCTGAAAAAGACATAGTGGAGAGGGTTGTTGCACAAGGAAAAAACCCGGCCGAAGTAAAAGCTAGCGAGGTTATGTCCAAGAATCTTGTCACAATAACGCCCGACAAAGATATTTATGACGCTATTTTGCTTATGAGCAATGAAGAAATAAGAAAATTGCCTGTTGTTGACGGGAAAAAATTAGTTGGATATTTGACGACTAAGGATGTGATAAAAATAGAGCCCGCATTATTTGACATATTCTATGGAAGGATTGAAGAGCTGAGAGAAGAGGGGAAGAAACCGTTAAAATACGAATATGGTACCTGCGAGAAATGCGGCAGTCAAGGGCCAGTACAAAAAATTAAAATGGGATTATATTTGTGCGGCTCCTGTTTAACCAAATAGTTAATTTTATTAAGAGACAAAGCAAATTCTTAGGATATGCCTGAAACCATTAAAATAACTCCCGGTATAGGCTTGACAATAAAATATTCTGGCGCTTTTGATTTTGACAAATTCTACAAAGAAATGCATGACTGGTTTATCATGCATAAGTACGATTTTAATGAAAAAGAGCATACTAAAAAAGAAAGGGAAACAGGCAATTATATAGAGATAAATTGGGCTGGCGACAAGAAAATTGATGATTATGCACAGTTCTCTATTAATGTCCATATCATAATTGAAAATATGGCTGCAACAGAAGGAATAGACTCCGGTAATTTGGCCATGGAAATAGTCGGAAACTTGATACTAGACTATAGTAATCGATGGCAATCAAGACCCTTCAACAAATTCCTTATCAAGATTTATAACAACTATATAATAAAAGACAAAATAAACAAGTATTATATTGGAAAGCTTTATGAAGAGGTAACAAATCTTCAGGACATGGCAAAATCTATTCTAGGATTGTATAGTTAAACAGTTAAATTTATTAATAAAAGTGCAAGTAATCTTATTATGCATCCGGATGCCGACAAAGTTAAAATAGCTGATGATCTTAAGATAAAATGGAGCGGAGTCTTTGATGTAGGAGACTTCTACAATAGATTAAAGCAATGGTTTGTACAAGAAGGCTATGGTGATGAACTCAAGAATTTCAAAGAGATCAAGTTTGTGCAAAGGGTAAAGCAGACAGGAAAAGAAATCGAGATAAAATGGATTGGTGAGAAAAATGTATCTGATTATTTTGCCTATGCAATCACAATTACTGTGGCAGCCTCCCAAATAAAAGATGTTGAAATTCAAAGGGATGGAAAAAAACTCAAGATGAATTCCGGAAGTCTTGACATAAGATTATTTGCGGATTTTGTAAAAAACGCGAAAGGCAGATGGAAAAAAGAAAGCTTTATGAAAAAAGTATATGAACGGTTTGTAGTGAAAGAACGAATGGACTCTTATAAACTAGGTTTATATCAAAAAGTTTATGGCCTGCAGGACTATATAAAAGAGTATTTGGGGATATCAAAATTTTAAAACGCTAAATTTATTAATAGAAACTCTATTTTAATTTCTATGACTGAAGTAGATATTGTAGTGTCTGAGCTTAAGATTACAAAAGAAGGTGTTTTTGACTTTGATTCTTTGTACAAAACATTCAAAGACTGGTTGAATTTGCATCAATTTGACTTTTTTGAAAAGAACTACATAGATATAACAAAAGTAGAGTCAAAAGAAATCAAGATAAAATTTGAGTCTGAGAAAAAAATTGATGAATACTTGAAATTCGGATTAGAATTTACAATCAAGGTTAGTGATTTCAAAATTGTGCTGTCTGCAGACAAAAAGAAAAAATTAGTTAAAGGCGCATTAAACATAAGCATAAGCTCTGCAATCCAAAGCGACTATGCGGGAGAATGGGAAGGCAAGCCATTCAAGAAGTTCATGAGGGGAATCTATGACAAGTTTATTGAAGGGGACAAAAGAGCTAGGTTAAATTCGCAAATAAAAGAAGAAACATATTCATTATATAATGAAATAAAAGCGTTTTTGAACCTGCAGAGATTTTAATTTAACCATTGCTTGATTAATAACAAATATTAAATTAATCTAAGTGCATATTTAAGGATTACGAGGTGTTTTTATGGCAAGAAAATCAAAGGAAACCAAAAAGGCTAAAGTTTCAGAGTTACCATTAGGAGTGAAGATAATTTCTATCCTGTATTATATTGGAGCTGGTTTCAGCTTATTATTAGGGCTAATATTACTGCTTACTGGGGAAAGGCTTCAGGATGGCTAAGCGCTTTTGAACTGTTCCCAGGGTTTTTTGGAATATTGTTTACAGTTGCTGGAATAGTCTTGATAATAAGTGCAATAATAGGCTTTTTCATAGCGAATGGCTTATCGAGGTTAAAAAACTGGGCTAGAATCACTGCCATAGTATTTGCTATACTGGGCTTGATAAATGGATTGTTTACCTTGCCTATAGGCATATTAAACTTATTAATAAGCGGATTAATATTATGGTATCTAGGATTTAATGAAGAGGTAAAGAAAGCCTTTAAGTAAAACTAAATTGAAGTGAATAAGATAAAAAAAGAAGCCTAAATTTATTTAAGGTTTTCCTCTAATTGTTTGATATAAACCCTCTTCCAAGCTTCGCATACAAACTCTGGATGCAATCTTGATAGACATTCTGCGGCATGTTCTAATTTATTTTCTAATGAAGGCTTAGAATTTTTTCGCGCCAGCGCCTTCGGCGCCGTTACGTACCCCAAACGCATGACCGTTCCTGTCGTTACCAAGGTTGTAGCCAACGACGAGAAGCCAACGATCTAAGACCCAACCGGAATTAAGAGCGGAAACTCTTGTAGTAGGTTCGTTGACTGATTTAAAACTCCATAAATATGGTTTTTGTTTGAATTCATCAGCAACTTCAGCTAATTTATCTGCTCCTTCCTCGCCTGCTAAGCCGATTATATAAGCGTTTTTAGCTAATTGCATTGGACTCATTGATTCAATATCAAATCCGAAAGGAACAAATCTTACACTAGGATCCTTAGATTCTAATTTCTTTACTAAATTTGATTCATCCATAACGACTCTTCCATTTCTTACTTCTGGACTATCTTGAACGTAAACTCCTTTGTTTGGGAGATCTAAATTTCCTGTAAAACTCCATAGCCATCTATCTTTCATTATTCCTCTGATTTCTTTACTATATTTATCATCAGAATTGAAAGCTGTATGAACTAAAGAAGCATTTTCTGCCATAGTTGATGCTTTGTAACCATCTTGCTCTATTACTTCTTTAACACCTAAATAAGTACTTGGCCCCTAAGATGGAGCTACAAAAGTTAAAGTTTTTCCATTATAATTAGTATCTAATTCAGTTCTACCTTCTCTTACAACTAAAGGTTTAGTTTGTATTTTTGTCATTTTTATTTTACCTCTATATTTGTTGAATATCTATGCAATATTGAAATATTTACTTATTTATAAAGCTTTCTATATTGTTACTACTGATAGATTAAAACAGAAACCTTTTTATACTAGTGATTATTAACTATTCTTAAGCCCGGCATGAGAATACTCAACGGAGCATATGATTAATATCAAGCGATGAGGCTTGGGAGTTAGTGTATCGGGCGATATTAAAATAATATTTAAAAGGGTCATAACAAGAACAAGGATTGGGGATTTATTGCCCTTAAATCATGTTTAATCAATATCACATAAGTAATAAGTAATTACAAAGAAGCAAAATTGACGACAGTGAAGCATAATATAAATTATGTTAATATTATAGACATCACCCCTTGTTCTAGAATTGGCTTTTTAAAATAATAAAAAATGAAAACAATATTAAGATTAACAGGAGTTGGTAAAGATGGGAAAAATAAGCCCAGTTGCAGCAAAATATATAGTTCATACTCAAATATCTATAGAAGGCATAGTAGACCGTCCGGATGTTATTGGGGCGATATTTGGGCAGACAGAAGGATTACTTGGAACAGATCTAGAACTTAGAGAATTGCAGAGAAATGGAAGGCTCGGAAGGATTGAAGTTAAGATCGACACTAAAAGCGGAAAGACCCAAGGATTTATTATAATACCGAGTTCTCTTGACAAGGTTGAAACAGCAATTATAGGCGCAGCCCTGGAAACTATCCAAAGGATAGGTCCATGTAACGCAAAGGTAAAAGTCGAGAAAATAGAGGATGTAAGAATTTCAAAAAGAAATTATGTTGTTGAAAGGGCCAAAGAATTGCTTAAAGAATTGACAGAAAATGTGCTTCCAGACTCTCAGGAAATAACTGATGAAGTAGCAAATTCAGTAAGGATGATGGAAATACGAGAGTATGGCCGCGATAGGTTGCCGGCAGGTCCTGCTATTGATGAAAGTGAGGAAATCATTGTTGTTGAGGGTAGGGCAGATGTCCTTAATCTATTAAAAAACGGAATCAAGAATGTCATTGCCATGAACGGAACTTCTGTACCGGAAACAATAAGAGAATTATGCAGAAGAAAGGTAGTTACTGCTTTCGTTGACGGAGATAGGGGCGGAGACTTAATTATTAGAGAATTGCTCGGAAGCGCAGAAATAGACTATGTGATCAAGGCGCCTGATGGAAAGGAAGTCGAAGAATTAGCTAAAAAAGAAATACACAAGGCATTAAGAAGCAAGGTTGCTGTAGAGCAAATCTCTATGGAAATGGGTGAAGGTGGTAAAGTCGACAGGACAGAAAGACTATATGGCTTAATCCAAGAAAGATCCAATGGAAGCAAAGAGATGATTAAGCCTGTCTTCAATCATCAACCGACCATAGCAGTCCAGGCAGTCTCAACAAGCAGCAGGCCAGAAAGACAGGAGAGACCTGCTTTAAATTATAGTATGGAAAGGCAAGCGGTTTCGAGACAAGTTATGAATGAAAAGCGCTCAAGCCTGTCTAAAAAAGAAACAGTTGCGTTTAAGGAGATTCTTGATGATCTTGTAGGAACTAGAGGTGCCTATATATTAGACAAGGACATTAATGTGCTCGGAAAAGTTCCAACATCTGAACTTTCAACAACATTGAAAAGTCTGCCTTCTGGAGTGCATGCTGTGGTTTTAGACGCTAACATTGATTTTGAACTGGTTAAGATAGCAGAACGCTCCAAAGTAAAGTACTTAGTGGCAAATGAATCAAAGGTTAATCCAGGCGAATCAAGGATTGTTGAAATAATAACGAGAAAAGACTTGGGTTAATTGCTTCAAAGTAATTAAAAACATATTTATAATACATTTTTCTTTTCTTTTTTTATGAGATGGGACAAGATTAACTTCTTTTTGGTCATAATAGTAATATTGATAGTCGCGTATTTCATATCGACTATTTTAATACCGAAAAACTGTAACCAAGACAGAGAATGCTTTAATAAAAAAGCTTCTTATTGTGTTCCGGCGGTTTATAAACCTGAATCCCAAGGAAATATATTTTCTTACAGGATTTTGGGCAGCACCCCAAATAATTCCTGCACAATAGAAATAAAGCTTGAAAAAGCTTCAATTGCTTCTAGCCAGGAAACCAAAGAACTTTTTGAAGGAAAGTCAATGACATGCAAATTTCCAAAGCAACAGCTAGCTGTTGCCCCGATCCAGGAAACTAGCAATATTCTAAATTACTGCACAGGGCCTTTGAAGGAAGCGACTCTTGAGATGATGATAAGGAAATTATACGGCACTATAGCGCAAAATCTTGGCGATGTATTAAACCAGATTTACAATAATCAGACTATAAACAAAATAACAAACCCAAGTTCTTATACAACAAATAATGGAACGATAAGTTAGAGTAGGCCCCCAAGGTCGATACAATGCTTAAGATATAGTTTGCCTTGGACTTTCCTCCCCTCTGCAACCCCATAAGCATCAGCATAAGCGCTTAATGTTGCTCCATTCCTGGCCTCACATGGTTCGCAAAAACACCGGTCCTACAGGACAGAGGATCTACGTACGGCCCAAGACTATAGTCAAGCAGTATACCTCGCCTGGGCTTCGGTCCCAACATGAAGTCCGTTTTTGGGTACAGCGGAGGACTGGCCCGCCACCTAGCCTACAAAATGACCTTGTTTTATTAGGTTTTAAACATTTCTATTGAGTTAAATTAGTCTTTCTCAAAACAATAATCTGGATTTCTAAGCCTATATAATTCGACCGCCTATTTTACTATTTTTCTTCCATTGGAATCTGTTTTTTCTGTCCTCTCTATAACTCTATAGGCATTGCAGTCAGTTGCCTTAGAAAAACTTTTTATGCCTTTATTAAAACCGTTCATAGGATCAAAAAGCCCAGAAATAAAGAGCATATCCAGTTTATACAATATATCAGCCAGAGTTGAGCTGTCTTTTGTGTGGAATTCTTTTTGGCAGATAGGGCCTTCCAAAATCTTTTCTTCTAGGTAAGGAGCTAAATCTCTGCCTGTCAAATCTTCTAGAGGCTGCATGAAAAAACAGAAATAAAAAAGAATTTAAGATTTTCTATTTGGTTTAATGCCCAACAAATAAAATGTGCTTGTCTTCTCCTTGTAACTCGACTAAAATTCTTTTTACAATCGCTTGTTCTGGATCGGGCATTAACTTTACTCTGTTTTTAAGGTCGATAAACGAGTCAAATGGCTTCTCATCTCGCTTCTCTATTATCTCCCACATGTGTTTCTTGCCTATTCCAGGAATAAGTTCTATTTGATGCCTTCTTGTGTTTATTGGGCCGGCCTTATTAAAGAATTCAATAAACCTAGACTCGTTTTTCTTTACGATTTCTTTTATTACTATCTCGAGCTCGCTCAGTGCAGTCTGCGTTAATTTGCCCATAGGGATTCTTCCGATAATATGGTGGATTTCTTCCCTCTTGCCCTCGCCCATATACACTTCATGGAGTGGCTGCAGAAATTGCCCTTTTTTTGGCACCATCTCAAGCAAAATAAAATGCGACTTGCCTATGGCTTGCGCTATTGGAGTCTTCTTGTGCATCGGTCTTGTGTCGAACGGATACCCATTTGGCAAAAAGTCCAATACTAT
This sequence comes from Nanobdellota archaeon, assembly GCA_038046405.1. Lineage (GTDB taxonomy): Archaea > Nanobdellota > Nanobdellia > SCGC-AAA011-G17 > JAGVZF01 > JACPNH01. The sequence continues at coordinate 41,773 of JBBSWI010000009.1, forward strand.
TGCGTATTCTTCCTTTACTTGAGTGCCTTGTGTCATATTCCATTAAATTGTTAACAATTTTAATATTATGCATATTTTTTCACAACATCTAGTATTTTTGTATAGTCTTCCTCTTTTAATGACAGACTTTCGTTGCTGAATATTGCTCTTAAGCTGTCCATGTCTTTTGGCAATATATCAATTAGCTTTGAGGTTATTGCTAATCTTAACCTATCTATTTTCAGGTCATGAAGCTCTTTCTTTAATTCCTCTGCTTTTTGGTATTTTAGTTTAGTTATGCTGTTGAGGAATTCCTCTGTTTTTTTTGCACGGAAGTTTAATTCCTTATCTCGTTTTTTTATTTCTTCAAGCTTTTGCCTCATTTCAGCTAGCGCCAGAGGCGTTTCTTTTATGATTTGTATTTCTGCCATTTTTATGCCCTCTTCAAGTGTATCGGATGGACTAATAATGTTTTCGCTTTGTTATGATCCTTGATTTTAACGTAATAGCAGATTCCTTGCTTTCCAGATATTACGCCAGATTTTCCATGGTACCTAGGAAAGTACATCCCTTTCTGATATGCAGGCTCTGCTTTTAAATAAATTCTGTCACCATCATTAAATTTCTGCAAGAATTTCTTTATGCTGATCTTGCCCCTGTCTCGCACATTCTTCCTTAACTTATGTCGAGTTTTCCTTCTAAATCCACCAATTCTTTGCATTTTAGTATACCTTGATTTAGCACTATAAATCACTGTTTAAAAAGCTTTTCCTTAGAAAAATCTTGTGTGATGTCCTGAAATAGGTTCACACCTTAAGGTCCCTTCTCCAGATATCATAAAGTGCGAGATAATCAAGAGACATCACAAAATCAAAGTCTCCTAGAAACATTTATAAATGATTGATCTGCATCAAATTCTCGAACATGTCTGAACAAATTAAGCAAATCATTAGAGTAGCAAACACCGACATAAAAGGAAATATACCTTTGTACCATGCGCTGACAAAGATAAGGGGAGTTAGCTACAGTTTTGCAAATGCTGTCTGCAATAGTATAGAAATAGAAAAAACCAGAAAAGTCGGCTCGTTAAGTGAACAAGAAGTAAAATTAATAGAAACCTGCATAAAAAATCCAATTAATCACAATATCCCGTCATGGATTTTAAACAGGCAACACGACACAGAAACTGGAAATAACTTGCATTTGATAGGGGCTGATTTAAAATTCAGAGTAGACAATGACATTAAAACTATGAAAAGATTAAAAACTTATAAGGGAATGCGGCATTCTATTGGGCAGCCTGTTCGAGGGCAAAGAACTAAGGCTCATTTCAGGCACGGCACTACAATTGGTGTGCAGAGAAGCAAGAAGATAGTTGCTGCAGCTCCTAAGAAAGAAGAGTCCAAGAAAGAGGCTAAGAAGTAAAAATGGGCAGTCCAAGAAGACCAAGGAAAAAATATGAAACTCCCGAGCATCCTTGGAGAAAAGAACGGATAGAGTCCGAGAAAGTTTTAGTCGATGATTATGGCTTGGTGAACAAGAAAGAAATATACAAGATGGATTCCAGGCTTAGATCTTACTTCAGACAGGCAAGATCATTGATTTCAAGCACAAGTTTGCAAAGCAAGAAAGAAGAAAAACAACTTCTCGAAAAACTTTATAAGTATAATTTGATACAGGACAAGAACACCAAAGTAGAAAATGTCCTTAACCTAAAATTGAAAGATGTAATGGACAGAAGGCTTCAGACTTTAGTTTACAAGAACGGGCTGGCGAAAACAATAAAGCAGGCGAGGCAGTTCATAGTGCATGGGCATATCTTTGTAAATGGAAGAAAGGTTGCTGTCCCTAGTTACTTGGTTTTAAGAGACGAAGAAAACAAGATTAACTATGATACTGTTTCCGGATTAAGCGATCCTGAAAATCAAGAAAGGGCAAAAATACTCGGTTTTATGGAGAAGAAAAAGCAGATTGCCGAGGCTGAAATAAAGAAAGAACCTAAAAAAGATGAGACTGCTGGGCATAAAGAACACAAGAAAGAAACCAATAAAGAAAGATTATGGAAAAACAAAGAGAAGAAAACTGTAAGAAAAGTCATTAAGAAAGAAACAAAGAAGGAAGAAAAATGAGCCGGGATCAATTAAGATGGGGAATAGTCCATATTTATTCTAGCTATAATAACACGATAATACATCTAACTGACATAACTGGAAGTGAAACAATAGCAAAGGCTTCTGGCGGAATGGTAGTTAAAGCCCATAGACTTGAGTCAAGTCCTACAGCTGCAATGAGTGCTGCAAAGATAGTGGCAGAAGCAGCACTAGAGAAAGGCGTTAATGCAATTCATATCAAGATTAAGGCTCCTGGCGGCCATAACGGACCTGCAAATACGGGTCCTGGAGCACAGGCAGCAATCCGTGCTTTATCAAGGGCCGGATTAAAAGTGGGCACTATAGAAGAAGTCACCCCAATACCACATGATGGCTGCAGGAGAAAGGGGGGTCGACGGGGTAGAAGAGTTTAGTACTAATTAGTAGTAATATTTTTTATGTATTCTTTTGCTTTTTCTTCATCTATTATTCCATAAATATCTCTTCTTGCAAACCCACCCTTATGTAAAATTTCTTCACCTATTTTTTCAACTATTCTTAAGCTATACAAAGAATTTTTCTTATTGTGATTTCCCTTTAGATGCACACTTACAACATTATTTTTTACTAATAATTCATTAGACAATTCTTGGATACTCTTAGGTTTCTTTAATAAAGACTTAAGTATCAATTTCTTACTTTCTCCAACTCTTCTTTGATTCCATCTTTTACTCTTCCACTCTAATAAAAAATCAAAATTTCTTTGCTTATATCCTATAGGTAATTGACCTAAACTTCTATGTAATTCTATAAAAGATTCAGTACTGAAATCTATTTTCCATAATGTAGTTTTATAGTTCCATTTTGGATTTTCTTTGAAACGTATAAATCGTTCTCTAGACGATAATTTATTTAATTTGTAATAAATTGAAACTACTTCGTAAATATCTTTAACAAATTTCTCATTATTACCTAACTCAATTCTTATTTTATCATCTACTGCGCCTTCATCTGTAATCATAGCTTTTATGAATTCATCTAATAAAATTTTATTTTCTTTAACTAAACTTTTAAATTTATCAGATAAGAAAACTTTCATTGATCTAAAGTCCGAAATTTTTAACATTTTTGAAACTATGTAAGCTATTGTGTACGAAAAATAAAGTTGATGTTTTTTTTCGATATAATTTGTAGGTACTTCTCCAAAGACTTTCAGTCTATTAGTATGATAATCAAATAAACTATCACCATAACATAAAAAGTAACATCCCTTCTTTGGCATAAAACATCCATCAAACATTAAATGGCTTGCCACGTAAAAGATGTCTATCATTTTAAATGGCAATTTAGGATTTTTGATTATTGTTCCGTCTTCATGATTTCCGATTTCTTCTAAGCTTATTTCAACTTCTTCTTTAGAGATATTAGCATACTCTCGAATTATTTCTAATTCCGATAATCTAATTCTAGTAAATTTCGTAAATAATCTCTGCGCATGCCATTTTGGGCAATTTAACACTTTATAGAAACAGTTTTTCTTGTAATGTTTTGTCAATACTTGAATTTGATAGCATAACTTATTATGAAATTCTTCTTTTAAACTTACAAACAAATCATCTGGAAGTTGCCAATAATGAACTAGTAGTTCTTCGTCATTCATTGTTAGTTTTAAGCAAAATTCATTTATAAGACTGTCGCGCGACCCGTGAGATGTGGGAATTGTTTTCAAAATATATTTTATAGAAGATAAAATTTAAAACCCAATTATTATTGATTTTTAAGTCTTAATTCCTTAAAATATTTATGTGTCTTTTTGGCCTGAAAATTTCATTTTTCATGGCCCATAATTTTGTTAACAATAGGCTAGAAATGTTTATATACAAAAAATATTAATCATATTTATGAAAAAAAGGAATTTCCTTAGCTATATAATTATAATTTCTATTATTGGAGTGTTGTTTGCCGGTTATTTGACATACGGGACATTTTCTTCAGGAAATTGCCCATTAATAGAATCATGCCCTTATTATTTCAATCTTCCTGCATGCGGGTATGGGCTGATTATTTATGGCATAATCTTGCTGTTTAGTTTGATTGCGTTCATCAACAAAAAACTGCAACAAAAACTGATGACTGGAATATTCTATATTTCAATAGTTGGGATATTGTTTTCTGCATTCTCTTCCATATATGAAATATTCTACCTAAAATGTGCAAGCCCCCCTTGCAGGTATTCATTGTTATTGCCTACATGCGTCTATGGATTAGTGATGTATACTGCAATTTTCCTGCTTTCAAAGTCATTAAAGAAAAAGTAATTATTCTACAATCGCCTTGATTCTTCTTATATCATAAAAGATGCCAGTTCTTTACTACCCCCACCTGTGTATGTGACTTATTTACAGATAGCAGCTTTATTAATTCCTGAGTATAAAAAAATAAATTAACCTAAAACTCTTACATATGCGCCATTATTTATAAGCTCCTTATGTTTTGCCAATTTTGATTTGAATTCTTTAGAAACATCTGAGACTCTTCTTATCTTATTCGATTCGATGAACTTAGGATCCGCATATCTTAGTTTATTTTTTATAAAATAATCATAATTCTCTCTGTCTTCTGTATACTCTAAGTCTTTTTTTATTAGATTCAATTTTTCTAATATTTTTTTATTCTTAGACTTATGCAGTTTATTAAAAATATATTTGTCATCATTAAATAAATCTTGTTTAGAAATTATTTTTTTATCAATTGCAATTTTTATTGCGGCAGCCAATATCTCAGATAATAAGCCCTCAAAATTGCTTGACCAAGAAATATCTGCCATCTCTAAATACTCCAAGGCAAAATTTATAGCAGATTTCCTGTTGTTGAATATTATTTCTGAATTATGAACAATCAGGCTATTTGAGTAAACTTTCAGATTAGTATTATTTTTAAACATAGTTAATCTATCTCGTAAAGCATAGTCTACTCTATCTGCACATAAATCTGGACATTTTCTTTCTAGAAGATGAAAATTTTTTGCATTGAGTATATACTTTGTGTTATAATTGTATTTTTCTAGTATTATAGGTATTTCTGAATTGAATATAATTGATTCATGAAATTTATCGTGATAATCATATTCTTCACTTCTAAAAATATGGTCAACTACATGCGAAAATGCTGTATGCGGAACATCATGTAGCAAGCCCGCTATTTGTTCTTCAATAGAGGCATTTAATTTTCTTAATAATAACATAACCCCAATAGAATGATCATAACGATTGGTATTCCGGCCTTTTATGACATATGCGGCTGCTCCGGACTGGCTTATTCTCTTAAGTCTTTGGACTGGCTTAGATTTTATTAATTCAATAATAACCCGCTCTTTTATTGTAAACCCGCCATATATTTCATCATTTATTTTCATGATACTATCGCTTTTATCCTTCTTATGCCTGCTGCGATTCCTTCTTCCTTTGTTATCTTGAAGTGCCCAATTTCAGAGGTGTTTTTTACATGGGGGCCAGTGCATATTTCTCTTGAGACAATTTCCTTGTTCTTGCCTAAAATAGTATAAACAGAAACAATCTCCGGATATTTTGCGTTGAATTCTGATTGGGCTCCTGACTTAAGCGCTTTTTCCAAGGGCATTTCCTCCCTTATTACCTCAAGGGATTTATTTATTTTATCATTAATCCACTCTTCTATTTTTATTACCTCCTCGTTAGTAAGTTTCCGCGAGAAATTGAAGTCAAATCTTAAACGCTCAGGGTTTATATTGGAACCTTTCTGTCTTATGTCTTTGCTTATAATCTGTCTTAGTGCTTCGTTCAACAAATGGGTTGCTGTATGAAGTCTTGTAGTCATTAATGAATTGTCTGCAAGCCCTGACTTAAAAACTCCTGCAGAAGAAGTCCTGCTTAATTCCTGGTGTTTTTTAAATTCTATGTCAAAGCCTTTTCGGTCCAGTTTAACTTTGTTCTCTTTAGCTAATTCTTCAGTTATTTCTATGGGAAATCCATGGCTTTGGAACAACAGGAATGCGTCTTTGCCTGAAAGCTCTTTCTTGCTTTTTATCATTTTGCTAAATTCTTTGATGCCAGAGTCTAATGTGTTTAGGAATTTTGTTTCCTCTTTGTCTAATTCTTCTAAAATAATTTTTTTATTATCTTGCAGATCTTTATAGTCCTGATAAATTCTTATAACCGTAAGAGCAATTCTTGAAGTAAACTTATCGCTTATGCCGATTAGTCTGGCATGTCTTATTGCCCGCCTGATCAATCTTCTGAGAACATAGCCTCGTTCAATATTAGAAGGTTTGATCCCATCTGCTGTTATGAAAACAGCAGCCTTTAAATGGTCTGCTACAATCCTGAAAGATTTTGTTTCAAGTTTGTTTTTCCCATATTTTTTTCCGCTTAAATTTTCTATATCGTTTACTATTGGAGTAAATACATGCGTTTCAAAAACAGATTTTTTCCCTTGTAATATCGCGAGAGTTCTTTCTACGCCCATCCCTGTATCGACATTTCGATGCTTTAGGAATTCATATTTACCGGATTTTGTTTTGTTATATTGCATAAAGACACCTGCATTCCATATTTCTGACCATTCTTTACTCTTAGAGGGGTTTCCTTTTGGATTGCCCTTTCCAGTGTAATAGAAAACCTCCGTGTCCGGGCCACAAGGGCCTGTTTCTGAAACAGGACCCCAGAAATTATCTTCTTTTCCAAGAAAGAACATCTTATTTTTAGGAATCCCGAGCGATAGCCATATCTTGGCAGATTCATCGTCTTTAGGAGCATCTTTATCCCCTTTAAAGCATGTTACTGAAAGCTTTTCTATTGGTATTTCAAGGTTTTTTGTGAGAAATTCAAAAGCCATCTCAAGCGCTTCCTTCTTCCAATAATCATTAAGGCTCCATTGGCCCAGCATCTCAAAAAAAGTAAGATGAAAGCCGTCATTGCCTACTTCTTCTATGTCTCCGGTCCTTATACATCGCTGAACATTAACAAGTTTTTTGCCTAGAGGATGAACTTGGCCAAGCAAGTAAGGAATTAATGGATGCATTCCCGCCGGTGTAAATAATACTGTTGGGTCATTTATAGGGACTAATGATGAATTTGGAACCTCTTTGTGCCCATGTGTTTTGAAAAATTCTATATAAAGATTTATTAGCTGCTCTCTGTTTTTGATATTGTTCATATAAAACAAGTTGAAACCCAAATTTAAAAATTTAACTAATCATAAGTCCAGCAGTATTTTTTCATTTTCTATCTTTACATTAAATGTTTTAAGCTTCAGTCCCGGAACAGTCTTGCAAGATCCGTTAATTACATCATACTGCCATCCGTGCAACGGGCATGAGACAATGTTGTCGTTTAAAGCACCGCCAGCCAGGGAACCCTTATGATGCAAGCAGACATTGCTTGTGGCATATATCTTGCCATTAACATTGTACAATGCTATTTCATTGCCTTTTATGTTTACTAATTTGGACTGGCCGTTTTTTAAATCTTTTAACTTTAAAACTTCGATGAAAGCCATTGTATTAACACTAAACAACCTATATATTAAATTTTCTTCGCTTATAAAGAGGTATATAAACAAGATTATTTTATAAGTTTTATGTTGGGTAGGGTATAAAGTTGATATTAGGTAAAAGTGGATTTCTAGAGTGACTAGACATAAATTCTAACGCCTAATCTTGGGCAGATTCCTTTCAGTGAGCATGAGCTACATAAAGGTTTTCTTGCATTGCAAATCTTGCGGCCGTGCCAGATTAATGCGTGCGAGAAGAATATCCAGTCTTTTTTTGGAGTTATTTTCATTAGGTCCATTTCTATCTTCTCCGGATTTTTGTTCTTTGTCAACCCCATCCTGTAAGAAAGTCTCTTGACATGCGTATCTACAACCAGCCCCTCTGCTTTATCGAATATATTTCCTAGCACAACATTGGCTGTCTTCCTTCCGACGCCAGGAAGGCTTATTAATTCTCCAATAGCGTCTGGAACTTTTCCATGATATTTTTCTAAAAGAATCTTGCAGCAGTTTATTATGTTTTTTGCCTTATTTTTGTAGAAGCCCGTGCTTCTTATTTCCTGTTGGAGTTTATCGATGTCGGCATTTGCAAAATCTCTTGCTGTCAAGTATTTCTTAAAAAGTTGCCCTGTGACTAGGTTCACCCTATCATCAGTACATTGTGCGCTTAGGATTGTTGCTATTAACATTTCTATGGCATTTCTATGACTTAAAGATGTCTTTGCTTTTGGATACTTTTCATGGAGGTTTTTTATTATACTTTTTATTCTATGAGTGTCTTTCATAATTGATACTGATAATATGAAATCTTAAATCTTACTATACATCTTAAAAGAAACAAATTGTTGTTATTAATAAAAAATAAGCAAAAAAGTCATTTGAATCATGGATGAAATGCACCCATATAACCACCGCAAGGATTATGATTTGAATAAAATGAATTTATTTCTAAAGGATAATAGTAAAGCCCGGGGCTAGAGAAGTTTGGTTTTGTGTAAAAATTCTCTGCGGGTAATAAGAAATTCGAATCTTTTGAATTGCCATTGAAGCCATTGCATTTCACCAATACTGAACTTGTGTCTGAGATTGATTCCAGGTTTATTGCATAGTCTTTATCGTTGAGAAAAAGATTATACATTGCCAGGAACTTATCAAACTCTTGATTAATGGTTATGCTGCCAAAATTATTGTCAAAATTATTATTTAATATTTCAGTATAGCCTCCAGAGGCAGAAATCCCCGCCTTATTGTGGATTAATACATTATATTTTATAAAAGCATTCTTTGATGTTTTTATGGCATAATCTGATAACGATGAACCATTATAACCAATATCATTCTCCTCTATCAGCGTGGAGTCTGCAGATGAATTAATTCCTTGATTGTTGTGATCTATCCTATTGTTCCAGATATCTGTATAATTGCCCCGCTCTACAGATATCGCGGTAACTGTATTTGTTATGCTATTCTGAGATATTAATCCCGAGGAGTTTAGTGTTGAAATTCCATTACATTTATGACCTGTTATTGTAAAGCCGTCTATTTGATAATTTTTGGAGTTAATTATTGCGATTACACTCCCTGAAGGCTGATCTGTTGATAGGTATGTAAAATCTGGACCATCATAGCTCAATAATGATAGTGACTTGTTTTTTATTAAAATATGGCCGATATATTCTCCCCGAGCCATGAATACTGTATCGCTGCCTGCTGCAGCATTGACGGCTGACTGTATTGAAGAATAATCTCGAGGAACATTTAGCGTACGCGCCTCCAGGTTTCTTATATTTTGAGGACTAGAAAGAACTGCTGCTGCGAGTCCTGCTGACAATAAAGTTTTTTTGAGGCGATTCATTGCATATTAGAAAAACCAATTTTTATTTATCAATAAAATATATAAAACTTGTGATTATTCGAATCTTATCTCTATTTTTTCACACACTTGCCTTACGGCGCTAGTCTCTTGAGTGTTGCATTGGTTTAATATAAAATTCTGGAACTCTAGATTTGGAACTTTATTTACATACATCAAAACTTTTCCAGGCTTGCCGTTACATAAATCACCGTTCTTTTTGTCTATTATCTGCGTTTCTGAAAAGGGAATGTTCAATCCTTGGAAGAATCTTCCTAGAGAGATTTCGTTTTTGTTGTAGATTGTATTCCCTTCCATATGAATGATGTCATCGTTATGGTGGTGTATGGCATTTGCGCCGCAATGGTTGTTCGAACATCTTAATGGAGATGCCTGTCCGCAAATAGAAATTTTTATGCTTGAATGCCAATGATAGGCACCTTTGTAGTAAGGCCCTGGAGATTTCACTGTTTTTAATAGGCTTACTATTCCTATAACAATACCTATTAACACAATGGCAACAATGCTGTATTTCATAATCTTTTTTGTCGTTGATTTGTTTGACCCAGCTCGTTGCTGTTTCTGTTGCTGCTGTTCTTTCTGCTGTTTCTTCAATTCATTCTTTTCATGAGAAGTGAACTCTTTTTTGGCTTCATTATTATTTTCAATATTTTCCGGTTGCATTAAACAATCACCCAAGTTTTACAAACATTGTAAATTCATTGTATATAAACCTTTTTGTGCAAAGCTTGTTGCAAAATCTGAAAACTACTAACCTATAACTTGACAAACCACTGTTTTAGAAAGCTTTAAAAACCTATCATTTACCATATTTCGTACTTCTAAAAATGCAAATCCAGATATTAAATCATACAGAAAACGAGGCATCATTTATCGTTAAGGGAATAAATCCGGCAATAGCAAACTACATCAGAAGGTCTATGGTTGCCGAAGTTCCTGTACTTTCAATAGACGAAGTAAATTTCCTAAAAAATGATTCGGTATTGTATGATGAAATCATTGCACATAGATTAGGACTGATACCTTTAAAAACTGACTTGAAAAGTTATAACCTTACAGAAGAATGCACTTGCAAAGGCGCTGGGTGCGCGAAATGCACTTTAAATTTTGCATTAAAAGCAAAGGGTCCTGGAATGGTTTATGTGTCTGATTTAAAATCTCAGGATCCAAAAATAAGCCCTGCTTATGAAAAAATGCCAATCGTGCTTCTCGTGAAAAACCAAGAACTTGAATTTGAAGCTACTGCAAGATTAGGGCTAGGAAAAAACCACGCCAAGTTTATTCCTGGAGTGATTTACTACAGGGGGGCGATTAGTGGAAAGGGCAAGAGTGTTTCTGAAATGGAATTTAAAGATACTGGTGATGTAGAACTTGACACTGCAACTGATTTTGTGTTTACTATAGAAAGTTTTGGGCAATTAAAAGCAAGAGAAATTTTTGAGAATGGGTTGAAAAGATTTAATGAAAAATTAGATGACTTAGAAAAGCAACTGAAGAAAATATAAAACTAAATCTTGTACGTTAAAAAGAAATAAATTCAAATTCTTATTCATATCTTAAAGCATCCACTGGATTCATCTTAGAGGCTTGCCTTGCAGGCAATATTCCCGCGATAGATCCTACGATGAATGAAAACATCAATGCCCCTATAATTAAGTATGGCGGGAATTCTGCTTTTATCAATGGAGTGCCCCAAATCTGCAAGGCAACAAATTCAACCAGCTTTCCCAAACCGATTCCAATAGCGGTTCCTATAATGCCCCCTATAAGCCCTATTGTTCCGGACTCTATCAAAAACAAGATTAAGATGTCAGAGTCCTTTGCGCCAATGGACTTTAAGATTCCTATGTCTTTGGTTCTTTCTAATACACTTGTGTACATTGTGTTCATTATTCCTACACCACCCACTACTAGGCTTATTGTTGCAATCCCTATAAGAACTGCCTGCACTACTCCAAGAACTGTGTTGAAGGAGGCGAGTAACTCTGCGCTTGTTTCTACTGCAAAATCTTCTTCGCCTTCTTTTAAATGGCGATCCTTGCGAAGTTCTTTCTTTATTTTATCAGCCACTATATCTGGCGTGGAACTAGAACTGACTTCAACATTGACTATTGCAAATTTGTCGCCAGAATTAAACATAGCTCTATGGGTAGTTATGGGTATAATAAAAATCTGGTCCCATACAGGGTTGCCTGTTTTTTTTCTTATACCTATTATATCAAATGTTTTGCCTTCTATAGTGATTTTGTCTCCTACATTTAACGGCTTTCCAAAGAACGCGTCTTTATTTGCCAGGTCATTACCTATTATAGCCTTACTCCTGTCGCCTGGCTTGAAGCTTCGGCCTTTTACAACTTCAAATATTGAACTGATAGAGCCATATTTGCTCGGGTCATCAGGAATTCCTTGGATATAGCCAAATTTTGTTTTGCTATTAGACTCTATTTTGCCTGGATCGAGCAAGAATCCGAATGTGAATGAAACGCCGTCAATTTTTTTTATAATATCTATATCGTGCTCAGTAATTTTAGATGAGCCGGTTCCAGTAGTGGGGGGGCCAAAGTTATTTCCTGCAGGCCTTACAATTACCCTGTTAGTACCGACAGAATTAAACTGCTCATTGATAGCAAACTGCAGTCCTTTTCCTAGGCTTATTAATGCAACTACTGCAGTTATTCCAATCACTATGCCTAAAACTGTAAGAACAGACCTTAATTTTCGGTGTATCAATGTGCTTACGACCAATCTAAAAAAGTCTGCTATCATCTACCCTCTTTTTTTCTCCTATTTTGCCTGAATATAAGTATTAAAACAATAATTACTAGGACTATTATTATCCAGCTCCAGCTGCTCCCGGCCTTTTCTAGGCCGAGCTTTTGCGCTTCTTCTTTTGTGTAGACTTTTATAGCAATTGATTTAGTATCTCTATACAAGTTATTGTTTGCATCTCTATATTCAAGTCTTATAGGCAATACAATGCTGGAATCTTTGTTTACATATACTTCAAAGTCTACAGTGTCAGAATCATCTATTTCTATATTGCCTAGATAAACTTGATTGCTGCTTATTATCTCATATGAGGGGGAATTTTCAAGAATTACATTAAGAAATTTAACATCGCTTAGCCCTTTATTTACTAGCTTAAGCGTGATTGTGCCCGTGGTGTATCGATATAGTATATCTGATTTTTCTGCCTCTATTGAAATTAATGGCTTTACCTGCACCTTTAAGCTCAGCAATGTTGTCTTTGTTATCGTGCCGTTATAGGATATTTGCAACGGAACCTTATAAATTCCTGGAGTAGCGTTTGGCAGTGCGACTAGACTAAAAATCAATATGGATGATTCATCGCTTGAAAGATCCTTCACTATGTCTTCAGAAGCAGATCTTCTTGGCGCAAACGGCACCTGTGACAGATCGAGCCTGCCTATTATGTCTTTTATCCTTTTATTGCCGATATTAGTTATTTTTATAGAAACATCTATGTTTTCTCCAGGACCTACCTCATCTGGCACAGATGAAACGGATTCTATCAATATGTCATCGGCCTTTACATATATCGCGAAGATTACTATCAATAAAAACACTATTGCGAGCTTTTTCATTTTTCTACAACCCTCCCGTCTTTGAACCGAATAATGCGCTGTGCATAAGCAGCAATATCTGCCTCATGGGTCACTATGATAATTGTCCTTTTCTCGATTTTATTCAATCGCGAAAAAATTTCCATAACTTCATGCCCCGTCTTAGAGTCCAAGGCACCAGTAGGTTCGTCAGCAAGAATTATTTCTGGCCCATTTATTAAAGCGCGGGCAATTGCTACTCTCTGACGCTCGCCACCGCTTAATTGACTGGGCCTATTATTGAACCTGCCGCTTAAACCCACCATAGTGAGGAGTTTTTTTGCCTTTTCTTCCCTTATGCCTTTGCTCACCCTCTGCAGCATTAACGGCAAAGTCACATTTTCAACTGCATTCAATGAGCTTATTAAATTAAATGCCTGGAAGACAAAACCTATTTTTTTGCCCCTTACTTTTGCTAGCTTATTGCTGTCATATTTTGAAACATCTTCATTCCCTAAATAGATATGGCCTTTAGTTGGCTTATCTAAACAGCCTATTAAATGCATTACAGTAGATTTTCCTGATCCTGAAGGGCCCATTATTGCAACAAATTCGCCGGTTTTAATTGTTAGAGAAATGCCTCTTGCTGCCTCAACCTTTACTTCTCCAAGATTATATGTTTTCCATACATCTTTTAGCGTTACCGAGCTCATGCTTTCCATCGACAGTAAGCTAGTGGAAATATATTTAAAGGTTTTTAATACAAAGACTTTTAAATAAAACTTTTTTAAATAATATCTAAGCGGGAGTGCCGGAGCGGCCAAACGGGTCAGATTTTAGCAATTATTGTGCTAGAAGACTATGCTTAGGACCTGATGGCTTAGTGCCTTCGCAGGTTCGAATCCTGTCTCCCGCACTAATCTATTTTTTTTGCTTTCTTCTGAAGAATATTACTGTTGCTATTAAAACAACTATCAAGAAAACAATTATGTTCTTGTAAAGTCCGTCTGCTTGTTTTTTCTCATCAATGCCATATACAAAATTCCTCAAATCATCAAATCCTTTCTTCAGTTGTTGGGTTATTGTTATTGGCATTTCCTTAAACAAAGACCTTCTATTCCCAAGAATGTCTGTATAGTCTAGTTGTATTTTCAAAGTTGCTTGTTTTCCAACAGTCAATTCTTTTGGTGATATCAAAGAAGTGATAGACGTATCGTCTCCAGCATTTAAATTACCTATGATAAATGTTTCGTATCCGAAATTTTCGATTTGTTCCTGATTAGGAATTTTTAATGTTATTGATTTGGCATTATTCTTTCCTATATTAGCTAACCCTAGAGAAACACCGTTTTTTGAAACCTCCTGTATGGCTATATCAAAATCAGAAGTGACATCATCTACCTTTATCTGGAAGAAATAAGGATAGTAAAAACCTGAATCTATATAGGCCCTATATTCTGTGTCATAATCTCCAGGCAAGGCAGTTTTGTCAACCCTTGTCTTATAATGCAAGAGCCTTTTTTCCCCAGTGTCTATGCTCAACAAATCTTCATTCCTGTCACTTGAAGGATCCAGACTGAATGGGTAGCTTAGCAAGATTTCAAATCTTGGAACATTTATTTTGGCCCCGTAATTCTCTAGCTTTATATAAATATCAGTATAATCCCCTGGATTTACTGGAAAGGGATCCTGCCTTATTTCTTTTATCTTCAAATTTGATTGGAAATTGCTGCTACTTGAATTGACTATTGATTCACTGCTCGTAGCATTGAATGTTAAGACTTGACTGGAATCAGCTGCCACAAAATTCAAAAGAAATGAAAATGTAAAAATAAACAGGATTGTTGACTTATTCATGTATTTTAGTTCTTTATATTGTTTTTTTATATCTTTACTATAATTTTTTAGTGGTGTCAACTTAATACCCTATCTGTTTGCCTAAAAATTTAGAGTATATCCACCAGGTCAATAGCCATCCACCGACTATTACTACTGCTAAGCCTATTGTCAATGATATTAAAGAAGGCGATAGATAAATTGGGGATTTTGAGATTCCCTGGACAAATGAATTTGCCTGAATTGCCATGCTGAAAAGACTTATTATTATCAATGACAGAAATATTAAGTAAGCAGCCATAATAATAAATAACATAATCCTTATATTTTCGGAATTAAAATTATGAGGTTTTTTCATGTAAATGTTACAAGGATACCCATGACTTTTGTCGTGAGAGGAATTGCAACTTCACCTCCGAAAGTTTTATAATGATAGGAATCATATAAATTACTATGGAAATCAGGG
>JBBSWI010000010.1:0-9325 GCA_038046405.1 Nanobdellota archaeon
GGAGGTTTGGTTTACCTAGAGCTGAAGCACTAGGTATCCTTTAAATGTAATGAAATGGAACCGAGATTGCAAATCTTTTCCCGGGATTTATGCATGTGAAATAATGACAGCAGAGGATTATGAAAGCTGCGAAAACTGCCCATATTATGAGAAAATTACAAAGAAAATATTAATAATTAAGATTGGAGCAATGGGGGATGTAATAAGAACAACGACTATACTGCCAGAATTAAAGAAAAAATATGGAAATGACACTAAAATTGTTTGGGTAGTGAACCAAGAAAGTAAAGACTTGCTGAAAAACAATATGTATATAGATCAAATACTGACTTATGGGAATGAAACAGCATTAAGGCTACAACAAGAAAAATTTGATGTCTTTCTTTCTTTGGAGGTTGCCCCTCCAGGAACTCTGTTAGCAAATCTTGTTACGGCAAAAGAAAAGTATGGTTTATTTTTTGATAGTGATGGGTGCCCTTCAGCTTTCAACAAGGAGTCTATACCTTATCTTAATACAGTATTCTCAAATAAAACAAACAAAAAAACAAAGAGAACGTACCAAGAAGCAATATTTGAGATATGCAAACTAAAATACAATAAACAGCCTTACATATTATCATTAGACGAAGAAGAAAAAGACTATGCAAAAAAACTTCTTAAACATAAAGGAGAAAAATTGATAGGGATTAATATCGGTGCTGGTGGCAGATGGAAATCGAAGTCATGGCACACATCAAAGATATTGGAATTGATAAAATTAATCTCGATAAAATCAAGATATAATATTGTTCTTTTGGGCGGTAAACAAGAGGATGAAATTAAAAAATATCTAATCAAAAATTTAAAGAATGTTAATATAAACATCCTCCAAAATGATTCAAATAATACGGTAAGGGAGTTTATGTCTGTGATTGATTTGTGCGAGGTTATTATAACAAATGATAGTCTTGCTTTGCATCTTGCTATAGGTTTAAATAAAAAAACTATTGCCCTATTTTTTTGTACTCCTGGCTGGCAAGTTGAGTCATACAACATAGTTAAAAAAATTGAAAGCCCATTACTAGAAAAATATTTCATGGATGACCAATATCATGAAGACTTGGTAAATAGTATTTCTGCAGAACAGGTTTTTAAAGAAATATGAAAATCGTTGTTAATGCTCTAATAAAAAATCCTGAAGGCAATAAATTGTTGATAATAAAAAGAGATTCTTCTGATAAGATTCATCCGTGGAAATGGGCCTTTCCTGGCGGTATTGTGGAGAAGGGTGAGGATTTATTACAGGCATTAAAAAGAGAAATAAAGGAAGAAACTGGGTTAAGGATTAAGGACAATATAAAAAAAATATCTGAATATGAATACAAAAGGCCCAATAATGAGGTCACTTATGGAGTTTGCTTTTCATGCATGGCTATAAGTGAAGATGTCACACCTGGGAAAGGAGTAGAAGATTTTACATGGATTAAGCCGTATGAGTTAAGTGGATATAAATATATTCAGGGTTTAGAAAAAGAAGTGTCCAAAGCATTCAGAAAATAATAGTAATTTTAATAAATCCTTCCAAGAAAGCATAAAGTGATCATAATGACGAAGAATTATAGCATAGAAACAATAAAAGAAACAATTTCTAAATTCAATGAACTAATATTTGTTGTTGTAGGGGATGTAATGCTAGATACTTATATTTATGGCAGTGTAGAAAAGCTAAACCCGGAAAAACCTGCCGAGCCTTTAATGCTTTATGAATATGAAAATAATATGCTTGGTGGTGCAGCTAACACGGCAAATAACCTTGTCCATCTAGGCGCTAATGTCAAGCTATGCGGCACAATAGCTAAAGATGATGCAGGAGGAAAAATATGGTATCTATGCTCAGAGAGCAAAATAAAGGCGAATCTGCTTGAAATTAAGAGAAGAACAACCACACATAAAACTAGATTGATTGGATCCGGATCTTATTTAGCAAGGTTTGATAATGAAGATATAACCCCTTTAAACCATGAAGAAACATTGAATTTTAATCATATATTATCAAACCATAATGATAATTTTCATGTCTTGATCTTCTCGGATTATAATAAGGGCCTTATTAACGAGGAAGTAGTAAGATCTTCCTTGGCCTTGGCTAAAAAAAATGATGCGTATGTCATTGCTCAACCGAAACCTGAGAACATAAAAATTTACAGCGGCATAGACTTAATCATGCTGAATTTGGAAGAGGCTGAAAAAATAGTCTCTGAAAAGATAGGATGCCTAAGAGAATTGAAAAAGAAGGATATTGATTCTTACAGGACAAAACTTGGTGAGATATTAATAGACAAATTTAGCTATAGCCTAGACATTATAGTAACATTGGGCAAAGATGGTTCAATGTATTATGGAAAAAATATGAAAAGGCTGCATGTTCCGACAAAACCAGTTTTGACAACAGACGCAACCTACCAGGGGGCTGGAGACACTGCACTGGCAGCATTTTCTTTAGGTTATGCTGCGACTAATGATATTGAAATATCAATGGACATTGCAAATCATGCTGCATGGGCAGCTATTCAGCAGCCAGGAACTACTGCTGTTACTTTAGAAATGTTATTGGATAGCTACGGTTAATTATTTATAATAAACCAAATCAAGGGTTTCTCTGCGCTTATAGCTTAGTATCTTTTCTATTGAAACTCTGAAGCTATGGCTGTCTTCCGGCAAGGGCGTATGGACTTCTCTTGCTTCATCCGCAATTTCTAAAGTGTTGTCATCATGCAAACAATATGGGAAGCCTACATGAAGCCTTAAAGCACCTTTATCGTCCTTATAAAGTATGGATATCATCCCATAAGATGTTGCCGAATCAAGAGTATCGTGAAATGCCTCTCTTATAACCTGAACTTTCTCCTCTAATGGAAGATTCTGCAAAAAATAGTTTAGTATTGGTTGCTTCTTTTTTGTCATTTTTATTTATATTAAGTCCTTGAACATGGCCATAAATATCTTTCGGTTTCTTTCAACCTCTTTTTTTCCAATATTTGTAATATGGTATCTCTTCTCTTTTCCTTTGTCCTTTAGCATCACTATCAGTTTTTTTTCTTGCAGCTCTTTTAAAACAGGATAGATAGTTCCGGGACTAGGCTTGGTACCTTTTCTTTTTTCCAGTTCATTTCTTATCTCATTGCCTGAAAGATTTTTCTTGTTGATCATTGTTAGAATGCAGAATTCCAAAAAACCCTTCATTACGCAGCTTTTATCCATGCTATTTTTGGCTCTTTTAAGTATAAAAATTTATCTCTTTTCAGCTTGAATATCGGTAAACCGATACATTTATATACCAGCATGTTTATAATATCGGTAAACCGATACATGGCGGATCAATATGAAAAATAACTTAGACATTAAAATAATACTTGGAAGCACAAGAGAAGGAAGGCTAGGCGAGAGAGTCTCTAAATTTGTAAATTCCGTAACGCAAAAAAGGAAAAACATCATATTTGATTTTATAGACCTTAAAGACTGGAATATTCCTTTCCTTAATGACAAAAATCCTCCTGGAATGGGCATTTATTCTAATGATATAGTAAAAAAATGGGCAAAGAAAATAGACGAGGGAGATGCATACATAATTATAACTCCTGAATACAACCGAGGCTATCCTGCAGTTTTGAAAAACGTGCTGGATGTAATATACAAAGAATGGAACAACAAACCAGTAGCTTTTGTGTCTTATGGTGGCTCTGTTGGTGGTTCAAGGGCTGTAGAACAATTAAGGCAGGTTGCCATAGAACTACAGATGGCTCCTATAAGGGAAGGTGTCCATATAGCCATGATATGGGAAGCTTTTGACCAAAATAATGAGCTTAAAAACAAACAGGTTTATGAACAAAGAGTTGAGTCTATGCTTGATCAGCTATTTTGGTGGGCGAATGCATTAAAAGAAGCTAGGAGCAAGACAATATGATGAAATATGATCGACAAAAAATCTCCTGAACATAAAGTAATAACGTACAGGACAACTATGTGCCCCTGGTGCCATAGGGCAGAAGAATTTTTCAAGGCAAATAATGTCGAGTTTACGAGCATAAATGTAGACCGAGACCTGAATGCGGCAAGGGAAATGACACAGAAAAGCGGCCAGATGGGCGTGCCTGTAATTGACATAGACGGCCATATAATAGTCGGTTATGATGTCTTGTCTTTCAAGAAACTGTTGGGCAGAAAATAACTATTTGAATAATTTCCACTTTAATATTTTTAATATGAGGATCATATGATTTTTCGCTTCCTTGTATAAGTTTATTTTTGAGACGCCAAACTTCCTTTTTGTCAGTTTCGCAGGAATTTCTATTACTTTCTTTTTCTTCTGTATCAGCTTGAATAGTATTTCTGCATTAATATTGAAGCCGTTGCTTTCTATCTCCATCTCTTTGACTTCTTTTGACCTATACAGCCTGAATACAGAGCTTATTGTATGTACTCTTCTATCAAACAGCAGATAATAAAAATAGTTTACTAATTTATGCAGGACAAGCCTTATAAACGGCACATCCAGAACCCCTTCTTTATCCATAAGATGGCTCCCAATTACGCAGTCCGCATTGCTTCTCTCTTGAGCCTCTAAAAGGTCCTTTATGTATTTTGGATGAAAAGTCAGGTCTGAATCAAGAACAATGATAAAATCCTTGGCTGCATTTCTTATGCCTTCTTTTATTGCATATCCCATGCCGCCGTTTTTTCCATAAGAGACCACTTTAACAAATTTATACTTATTTTTTAGCTTGTTCGCTTCGTCAAGTGTCTTGTCTTTACTGCCATCATCAACTATTATGACCTCAAAATTCTTATAACCTTCTAGATTAGGTATTAATAACGCATCGTAATTCTTTATGCTTTCTTCTTCATTGTATGCGGGTATTACTATGGAAAAATTTTCTTTCATTGCATCAACACTTTGACTATCTTTTTGCTGCTATTGCCATCCCCAAATGGATTGCTCCATGATCTTTTTTTGTTTATCATGGTTTCGACAGAGTTTAAAATCCCTTCTGTTTTTAATCCAGCCACAACATTTGCGCCGACATGCACTGTTTCAGGCCTTTCGGTGCTTAGCCTTAATGTTACGCACGGAATTTTTAATATGCATGCTTCTTCCTGGACACCACCGGAATCTGTTAATATGAGCCTTGCATTTTTTTCAAGCTCGAGAAAATCCAAATAACCGGTAGGATTAATTTTTAGTATATCTTTTGACAATTCCTTGTTTAGATTGAAATTTATCAGGTTCTTTTCTGTTCTCGGATGGATTGGAAAGATGATTTTTATACCATAATGAGCCGAAATTTTGTTCAGGGCATCTATGACATCAGCCAATATTCTTTTATCGTCCACATTTTCCTGCCTATGCATAGTAAGAAGAATATACTTATCCTTATTCAATCCGAGTGTGTCCATGATGCTTGATTTTTTGCTTGACAGTCCTAAATTCCTGTAGACAGCATCCACTATAGTATTGCCAGTAACAAAAATTTTATCTTTGTCTATATTTTCCTTAAGCAAATTGTCCCTCGCCAGATTCGTTGGAGCAAAAAGGTATTCGGAAATGTGGTCTGTCAGGATTCGGTTGTATTCTTCTGGCATTCTTAAGTCATTGCTCCTTAGGCCTGCTTCCACATGGGCCACTTTAATATTTAATTTCACTGCCGCCAAAGCACTTCCAAGGACTGTATTTGTGTCGCCTTCAACCAAAACTGATTCTGGAATATCTTTAAGCATTATCCTTTCGGAATTCAACAATATCTTAGAAGTAGTTTCCGCATGGGTTCCAGATCCTATATCGAACTTGTAATCCGGATTAGGCAGTTCAAGTTCATCGAAGAAAACCCTGTCCATGTCGTAGGAATAATGCTGTCCTGTGTGCACTAATCTAAAATCTATATTGTTTTTTGAAAAAGCTTCCACTAAAGGGCTCATC
The DNA here is from genome assembly GCA_038046405.1 of Nanobdellota archaeon. GTDB lineage: Archaea > Nanobdellota > Nanobdellia > SCGC-AAA011-G17 > JAGVZF01 > JACPNH01. The sequence goes on from JBBSWI010000010.1 coordinate 5,954, forward strand.
TTTATAATTTCCGGCCTTGTTCCGACAACAATGTAATGCATCATCTTAATCTAACCAAACAAGAGGTATTTAATGAAATTTTTGGCTTGAGGTCGCATTTTATATTTTTGCAGTCATTATTGAATAGTATGAAATAATCATTGTCCATCTTTTCATTGGCTTCGTGCATTTTTCCGCAATTTCCTGCATTGTATGAATCCTGTATGCTGTAAAGTATTTTTTCATAGGAAACATCGACCTCTTCATCACCCCAGCCGTCTGGAGTTGACAAATTCTTGTAAATTGCAGCGTATGTATAAAATGCACCCCTGTTGAACGGCTGGTTTATCAGCAGAAACTTATTATTTTCATCTATATAATCCAGCAGCTTTATTGCATCATTAACTTCATTTGTAGGCTTTATAAAAAATGGCGTGATGATTATTGAGGATATTACAAACAATATAGCCATTATTGCCAGAAAATAAGGCCTGGCTCTTATCAGCTTCTTTCCTAAAAAAGCAAAATCTATTTTTAATACCATGTAAATTGAGAAAAAAAGAAACATGAAATTGTAGCTGTCCGGAGCCGGCCTGTTTATAAATGGAATGAATGGGGCAATCCTCAAAAACATCAGAATGTAGAATATTAAAGGTATGGAATAGAACAGCATTTCTTTTTTCTTATCATCTGCAGATTTTAAATAAAGATAGAATATCGTGAAGAAAATTATCGGCAATGCAAATCCGATTATCTTGTCGATGAAATATTCTGGCCTTGATATTACGAGCCATTTCAAAGGAGTTATCTCTCCTATGGACTTTTGATTTGCTGTCCTAAGCAAAGGATGCCAAAAATATGACGTCAATAATAGTGTTAATATGCCGCTTAGTGCAATTTTAAGCCTGTTTGAATATCCTTCTTTGTATAGGAAAAATGACAAAACAGGCAATGTAGCTACTATAAAGACAAGTATATGCGAGTAAAATAGGGCTGTGTATATTATAGTGAACAGAAAAATGAACATGCCGTCAATCTTTTTGTTCTTGTAGTGCAAAAATATGAGAAAGATTATAAAAAAGAAGAACCATCCAAATAATTCAACCACCTTTCCGAGCCTTAAGAAATAGCTTATGGTTATCGGATTTGCAAACAAAAACAAGAACAATGCAATAACCTTTGCCTTGCTGAAATTCTCTTTCTTTCCTATATAAAAAAATACTACCAGTATCAATAAATATGTTATCAAAAATACCATAAGAGTTGCAAGCTGCACATTATTGAAAATGTATAGAAATGGCAGTGCAAAGAAATGCCAAAGAAATGGGTATGACTTCAATATTGGAAATCCGTTAAACCAGTTCGGCACTATATTGTGGAAGCCATACTCTTTGAGGAAATAAAGCCGGGCCATATGCCCAGAATAGTCATTAGCAATGTTGTCTATTGGAAAATAGCTTACCATTTGGAACTCATCAATGACCCTAAACAAAAAATATGCGGCAAGTATTATTATAGGCAGTATAAGCCATTTATCCTTTATTGTAAATTTATTCATAAAGAAAAATGAATGAAAAACTTTTATAAAACTTACTAATCAAGTACTAATCAAGCAAAAGTATTTTAAACAAATAACCTATCTAGTATTAAATGGAAGAGCAAGAAAAAAGAGAGACTAAAAAAGAAAAATTATCTGCATTTTTTAAGGACAGATTAAATATACTGGCCTTTGCGGTAATAATATTTGGCATAACAATAAGACTCTATTATCTATTTTTGGCTGGAAACCAGCCTTTGTGGTGGGATGAATCAGAGCTAATGCTTTATGCAAAACATATAGGATTAAACACTCCGGATACGGGATGGTTTCCTTATAGGGAACCGCTATTGCCGATTTTTTGGGGCCTGCTTTTCAAGCTTGGAGCAAATGAATTATTTATTAGATTTATAGAGTTTTTATTTTCAATAACCGCAATAATATTCACTTATTTATTTGGCAAGGAAATTTTTGACAAGAAAACGGCCATCATTGCCACCTCATTGCTTTCTGTATTTTATTTGCATATATTTTACTCACTAAGATTCATGTCTGAAGCTCCTACATTGGCTTTTGTCACAATAGCAGTTTATTATTTCTGGAAAGGCTATGTAAACAAGATATGCTTGAAGCATCTGCTTATTTCTGGGCTTGCGATAGCCATAGGCTTTTTGAGCTATTACGCAGTCGGCTTCATTGCACTGACAATATTCTTGCATTTATTGATTACAGACAGATTTAAATTTTTAAAAAACCGGAAATTGTGGATTGCTGCCGCAATAATTATTTTATTGATGTTGCCTTACTTCATATATTCAATGATTACTATTGGCGCACCGATACCTAGACTAGCGGCAGTGAAGGAAAGCATAACAAATCCAGAAACAACAAAAGTTTATGGTGCATGGAGCCTGTACTTGAATCTATTTCCGGTTTACCTGCAGTCATTATTGCTGATAGTGTTTCTGATTGCCTTCCTGTACATTTTAATAAACATCATTCTTGGCATAGACTTGCTGGTCAAGGATGAAAACATGAATGCAAAGAAGGATTTTTTCCTGTTCTTGTGGATAGTGATACCTTTGGTTGTGCTGTCTTATATAGCAATAAATACAAGCGGCCATGGCGAAGACAGATATTTAATACTTATATTTCCAGCAGTATTCCTGGTGGCGTCAAGATTAATTTTAAAGATTTCCGATTATATCAAAAAAATAGACAAAAGGCTTTCACTAACTTTCATATTATTATTATTGATTGTAATTGGATTCCAGCAGATAAGCTATGGAAACAGCCTGATAAAATCCAAACTTGCCAGTTATGAGCCTGTAAAACAGGCTGGCTTGTGGTTAAAGCAGAATTCCAGGCAAGGAGACGTAGTAATAAGCAATTCTATTCCCCAAAATACATATTATTCTGAAAGAGCAACATATTATGCCTTTGAGGATACTAAGATAAAGAGTTATAAGCCGAGATTCTTCGTAGTGTCTATTTTCGAAAATTCTGGTGAAACATATTTTAAATATCCGGAAAATCACCAGGACGAATTAATACCTGTACAGGCTTATTTTGCTGATCTGGAAAAGAAACAACCTTTGCTTATCATATACGAATTCAAAAAAGTCTCATAATTTCATGACACTTAAATAAACTTCTCCGTAAGCGCTTGAAAAGCTTATATTTGAAAGCAATTTAAATCTAAACAGCTTGAGAGCCATTCCATTAAGGCTGAACGGATCTATTCCACCGTGATTTAATATCTTTACTTTGTGCTTAAGAAAGCTCTTTTTCAGCATGGATATCGTATAATTCTTTTCATAGCCATGCACCCAGTTCTTCCCCTTGATTATTTTATA
>JBBSWI010000010.1:9425-21703 GCA_038046405.1 Nanobdellota archaeon
ATGCAATACACTTCAAATCTTTTGTCTCTATTCAACAACCTTGAATTTGAACCGAAACCGCAGCCAGCCTCCAAAATCTTGATTCTTTCGCTGTTTAGAGTTTTTGCTGCATTTCTGATTATCTTGTCACGAGATAAAATATAATAGCTCTCTGCCTTGCTTGTATTATATTCTTTCCAGAATTGGTCCCAGGTCTTCATTTTTCTTGAGTTTCTCTATTAGTGCAACAACATTATAAATCGATATGTATCTCAGGCATGCATAGTCTTTTTCCTTTCTTTTGCATTCAAGTTTCTCTCCATATTTATAACACGGATAGCAAGAGATATTATGGTAGACTACTGCAGAATTTCTATTTAGAGTATGAGTTCTTCTGTAATCGGCTGCCCCGGATATCGTTATTACTGGTATGTTTAAAGCAGATGCAATATGCATCAATCCAGAGTCATTTGTTATAAAATAGTTGCACTCCTTTATTAGAGCAGCAGTATCCTTTATCGAATTTGTGTCTACCAAAATGCATTTTTCTTTTCTAGCACAAGAATTTCTTATGAAACTTTTAAGCTGTTCTTCTTCCTTGCCGCCAAAAATCAGTATAGTGGCTCGATAGTTGTCTATTAAATAATTGCAAAGCTCAATAAATTTTTCCTGAGGCCATCTTTTGTTTTGCATGCCTGCAAGATTGCTTGAACCTGGATGAATCCCTAGTTTAAGCCCAGATATTTTATAATTTTTTACAAGCCTTGCTGCATTTTCGATATTTTCCGTTTTTATTTTTAGATAAAGGCTTTTGTCAGCATTTTCTACATTTATATCGAGAACCTTAAGTAGGTTAAGATTTTCTTCTATTTCATGGCTATTCTCTAGCATTACGGTCTTGCTGTGCAGATAAGCCAATGAAGTCATTTTTATGTATGGATATTTTGAATCAAACTTCATATTGAAATTTGGATATTTATGCGCAATTCTTAATCTCGCCTTGCAGAAATAACTCACGATGCTGTAATAAAGCTCATTTGAAGGATGTGGCAATATTGATATGTCAAATTCTTGCTTGCTTAAATTATTTGCAAACTTCAATGACTTAAGATAACCTTCCTTAAGGAACTCAAATAAAATTATTTCGTCCACATTAGGATTGCCTTCAAGAATCTCCTTGCATGCCTTATACATAACAAGCACTGTTATTTTCGAATCTTTGTAGCTCTTCTTCAATGCCTTTAGCATAGGCGTCAGCAATAAGGTGTTCCCTATTCCAGGCAGTGCAAATACCAGTATCTTTTTCATTTTTTTAAATAGACATCGTGTATCTTGTCATAAGCCGTTACTATAAATTTCAGTCTCGAATAACGCAATCTTAGCCTCATTATCGAAAAAAACATATTTGGAGCGGTCTTCTTTAACACAAGTTTTGAATCCTTTTGATCATTCCATACTGTCGGTGTTTCAATTATTTTAAAGCCATTCAATTTTAATCTATAAAGCAAATCTACATCGAATGAAAATTGCGTAATGCCCAAATCGTTTTTTATGGAGTCAACTGCATTTTTCTTGAATAATTTTGCGCCGCATTGCGTGTCATGGAACTTCATATCAAACAGAAGCCTGACTAAAACATTAAATATTCTGCTGGCTATTACTCTTTGAATCGGCTGCTTTTTGTTTACAATAGAATTCTTAAGGTATCTTGAGGCAATTATGCCATCACAGCCTTTTATTTTTTCTATCAAATCATAAAATGCTTCCGGGCTTGTTGCAAGATCGGCATCGACATATCCTATCAAAGAGCCTTTCGCTGCCTTAAAACCCTCTATTATTGCGCCGCCCTTGCCTATCTTTTCCTTGAAATCATAGTGATTAATGAACTTGTGTTTCTTTGAATATTCTGAAACTATGCTTAACGTATTATCAATGCACCCGTTTAAAACTACAATGATTTCAAAGCCGGTTTTTAGTTTTTTGCTGTAGAAATTAGAATACGCTTCCAAGGTTTTTTTAATCCTTTGCTCTTCGTTATATGCTGGTATTATTATGCTTAGGTTCATTTTTAGCCAGAGTAAAAACCAGGAGGGAAAGTAATAAAAAGCTTAGCAAAGACAGCAGAATCGTTATTACTTCCATAATTGAATCATGGAACAGCCATACTAAAACCGCTTCTAGCAATATGAAAAAACCCAGCACATAAATAAAATTCATCCGGTTTATTGAAAGATTATAAAAGCAAAGCACATAAACCAATGAGAATATGCTCATAATCAGTGCAAATAATCCGATATAATTTGTAATTTCAAGGTATTGCTGCCCAAACAATGCCAAGACAATCAATTTTGCAAATAAAAAGTATAACAATGTTATAAATCCGGACAGTAATGAAACTATCAACAAGGCCCTCTTCAATATCTTTTTATGATCCTGATTCTTTAAGTGAAGTTCTGTAACCTGCGGGAATAAAACTAATGTCACGGCTCCCGAAGCAAAATAAATTATAGTTCCTAGTTTTGACGTTGCAAGATAATAGCCTGCTTCTATACTTGAAAGGAAATGCTTCACTAGTATTGTGTCAATAGTATAGACTGCTGTGAGCAGGAATGTCGTTAATAAGACCGGAAATGAATAAAAATAAATGTTCTTAGTCTCAAATTTTATCTTGTCTATGCTAAAGACAAATTTCAATGGGATGAATGAAAACAAAAATGGTAAGAAGTAGGATATTATGAAGGCTATCAAAGCGCCATTTATACCTAAACCAATGCCCACTAAAATTAAGCCGCCAATAAATTTTGACAACCCTTCCAAAATGAAGTTATAGCCAAGGCTTTTGAATTTCTGCAATCCCTGTAACAAGCCGCGAGAGACAGGTATCACTAATGAAAACAAGAAAAATATCCCAAGAAGCAATAAAGGGATAAAACTTGGAATGTGCAAAAAATCCATTATTAGATTGCTTAGTGAAAAAAATATCACTATGAATATTGCCCCAAATAACAATAACTTGAACAAAGAGCGTAGAAACAAGTACTTTATCTTTCCATATTCATTAGAAACCTTAAACGAAGCCACGAATTTTGTTATTGTGGTCTGTATTGTGGTCAGAGGAACTATGAGCAAATAAATCAACGAGGACAAAACCCCAAAAATGCCAAAATCTGCTGGCCCTAGTTTTCTCGCAACATAAAAATTGAAAAGAAAGCCGAATATATTCATTATTAATGTTGCAATAAGTAATAAAAAAGTGTTTCTAAGGAATTCGTTGCTTTTTATCCTTTGGACATAGCGGTTTATATTACCCATATTAACCCAGCAAATATAAATTGTACTAAAATCATGAACAATGTGACTTGTTTTTCAGTATATTTTCCTGTTCTTGTCAAAATGTGCGGGATAGAATAGATTTTCTTTTCATGTATTGATTGAATTTTGCCGTCTTTATAGAAGCCGTAGCTTTGCGCCCTGAACTTGCTTCTTGCCTTTAAAATGAACTCTATCATAAAAGGAACTGCTGCTATTAAAGCTGCTTTTTCTATATTGCCTACTATAGCAATAGATGCGATTACTGCCCCCAAAAGATAAGTCAAAGAATCGCCTGGAAGGACTTTTGCGGGGTAGAAATTGAATATAAAAAAAACAAGTAATGCCGAGAATGCGGCAAATGCAAGGACAGAAGCGACGTAACTTCCATTTACATATGCATAAATGCCTAACATTGAAGTGTAGACTAAGCCCATTCCTGCTTCTGAGCCATTAAATCCAGCAAGAAGATTAACCATATTTGTTGCGCCAATAAAGCCTATTGGAACTATAAGCAACGGATAAAGCAAACCGAAATTAAAAGTGCCGAGAAAGGGTATTGTCATTGTTGTCTCTCCGACCTTCACTGCCATTAAGGGGATGGCTGCAAACAAAGTAAGCAGAGGTTTTTGCCATTGTTTCAGGCCATATGAGCTGTCTTTTGATTTCTTTATCAATACATCATCTATAAACCCTATAAATGTGACCATAAGCAATGATGCGATGACGGCAAATATAGTAATTGAAGTTTCAAGGCTTAATGGCTGGAAGAATGTCTTGAAGAATATTAATGCCATAAATGAGGCAGTAATAGATGCTGCAACTGCTAAACCTCCTGATATTGGGACTAAAGGCTTGTTTTCCTTGTTTTGATCAATGACAAAAAGCTCTATTTTTCTTAAATATTTGATGAGCCATGGCAAGGCTATTAAAGAAACCAAGAAGCTTACTATAGAAACAAACAATATCGACTTTATCATACTAGGACAGTAAAAAAACAATTTAAAAGCTTTTTCTTTTACTCTGCAAAAATTGCTATCCCATATATATTTTAATCTCTATAAAAGTATATAAGCAAAGACATTAATTGCTCTGGATTTTAGGGGGCATATTAATGGAAGAAAAACAGGAATTGGAAGAAAAACAGGAATTTCACTTGCAACCTTATGGTTTAAATGAGACTATTAGACTGACAGTTCCTGAAGCTGAGCAAGTTCTTTATAAGCCCTATATTTGTTTAGACCATGGCTTTGTTAGACTGATTGATTACATGGGCGGAGATTCTTCAATAGTGCAGGCAGCCAGAGTTAGCTATGGCAAAGGCACTAAGAAAATAAATACTGATACAGCATTAATTAGATACTTAATGAGGCATGAGCACACAACTCCTTTTGAGATGGTTGAGCTTAAATTTCATGCCAAAATGCCTATTTTTGTTGCAAGACAATGGATTAGGCATAGGACTGCTAATGTCAACGAATACAGCGGCAGATATTCTATATTAAATAAGGAATTTTACATCCCAAAACCAGAAGATCTTGGGGTTCAGTCAAAGACTGAAAGACAGGGAAAGGGCGGCCCTTTAGACCAAGACAAAGCCATGCTTATACTACATCTGCTTAAAGAAGACTCAGTAAATAATTATGAACATTATGAAAAGTTCTTAGAAACAGGATTGGCCAGAGAACTGGCTAGAATAGGATTAAGCTTAAATTTTTATACAGAATGGTACTGGAAGATTGACTTGCATAATTTATTTCACTTTCTTAAATTAAGAAAAGACAGACATGCCCAGGAAGAAATTAGAGTCTATGCAGATGCTATGGGCGATATAACAAGAAAAGTAGCGTCGATAGCTTATAGCGCCTTCGAAGACTATAAGTTAAACTCTAAAACCTTTTCTGGATTGGAATGTGAAGTTTTGTCTGAAATTATACATGAAGGAAATGTTGAGTCAGAGTTGGCAACTATTTATCATGCGGTTGAAGAAGCGCATAAAAGTAAAGCCGCCCATATAGAATATAAAGGGACTACTTGGTGGAGAGGAGAGTTAAGTGAATTTGGTGAAAAACTTCAGAGCATTGCAATGATAAAAAATCCAGATGGGGTAGAAAGATGAGGCACGGCAAGTTCATAGTTTTTTACGGAATAAACAGCCTTGGGAAATCAACACAGGCAGAAATATTGACTTCTAGACTTAAGCAAGCCGGTTTAAAAACTGCCAGTCCGATAAAGTATGCAGTATATGGCTTAGAACCTACCGGAACATTAATCAATGAATATTTGCGAGGAAAAAATGGACTTAGAAATCCTAGAGCCTTATCTGCACAGGAATTTCAGATGCTGCAGGCCATGAATCGCTATCAGTTTGAACCAACGCTTTTAGAAAAACTAAATAAAGGATTTAATGTTGTTGCAGAAGATTACGCAGGAACGGGAATTGCTTGGGGAATAGCAAATAATGTGGACTTTAATTTTTTAGAAACAGTAAATTCCGGACTATTAAAAGAGGATATTGTGTTTTTATTTACTGGGAATCAGTTTTCTTCAGGCAGAGAAAAAAATCACACACATGAAAGCAATTCTTCTTTGACTAAAAGAGCCTATGAATCCCATCTAAGATTAGCCGAAAAGTATGGTTGGATAAAAATCGATGCTAACCGAGACGCCCAGAACATATCAGATGAAATTTTTGAGCATGTAAAGACAAAATTATTCTATAGAAAACCTTTAAAATTTTATTTTGGGATGTCTATAATTAATAGCGATAGAAGCAATCTAGAAGAAGGAAAAGAAATTGTGGGGATTTTAAAAAAGCATGGTGAGGTATTGAGCGAACATGTGGTTAGAGACGATGTAATGGAGTTTGAGGCTGAAAACATAAAGACCGGGGTTAACATATTTAAAAGGGATATCTCCTGGGTTGAAAACTCTGATTATCTCATTATAGAGGGCTCAAAAGCAAGTACTGGAATTGGCAGGGAACTACAAAGGGCTAATGATTTGGGCATACCAATTTTATTTTTGTACAGACAAGAACTAAAGGGAAAAATTACTAGAATGGTTACAGATGATGATAGCATAATTGCAAAAACTTATGAGAAAAAAGAAGACCTTGAAGGTATAATAGAAGAATTCTTATCTAAAAATAGAATATTTATAGGCTAATGATCAGTTAATGTTTTTTGTTTCTTTGTTTTTTATTGACAAGATAAGCGCTTTATTTTTAAGGTTTTGTAAGATGTCTACAACGCAGTCTGAATGTAGTCACTCAAAATAGAAACATTTAAATATGTAGTCACCTATATTGCACTATGCACATCGAAAAAAGAAGTATTAGGGGGAAAATCAGGTATTACATTGCTCATTCTTACAGGGAAGGCCCTAAAGTGAATAAGTTCAGAAAGTATTTAGGACAGGACTTAAACAAAGAAAAGCTCAGGGAAAGACAAGAAATAGCTGAAAAGCTCATTTTAGAAGAAATACACAAGTATAACATCATAAAAGACCCATTGCATTTTGAGCTATCAAAAGAGGATATAGCATTAATAAGAAAATTAGAATCAGAAATTCCTTTTAAAGTATCTCATTTGTCAGAAACAGATTGGAGAGTCTTCTCAGAAATATTCACATATAATACTAATGCCATAGAGGGAAGCAAGTTAAACCAAAAAGAAGTTAATGACCTGCTAGAGAAGGACAAATGGCCCGACAAGTCAAAAGAGGACATTGCAGAAGCATATGGGGTTGATGAAGCTATACGATTTATAAGACAAACCAAAGAGCACATTTCAATAGAGATGATCAAAAAGATACATAAAATTGTATTCAGGAACTCAAAGAGTTTTGCTGGCAAACTAAGAACGAAAGGAGAAGAAGTTGTTGTTATTGATAACAGCGGAAATGTCGTTCATGAAGGGGCGCCACAATCAAAAATAAACCCTTTATTAAAAGAACTCATAATTTGGTATGAAAGAAACAAAACAAAATATCCTGCCTTGATTCTTGCTGTAGTTGTCCACAACCAATTTGAGAATATTCATCCTTTCAAGGATGGTAATGGAAGAGTAGGAAGAATCCTCTTAAATAACATCTTGCTAAATCATGGCCTACCACCGATAAATATTGATTTCAAGAATAGGTCAGAATACTATGCTTCGCTAAAAGCATACGAAATTAACAAAGACTTAAAGCCTACTATAAGCCTGTATATGAAAGAATATCGGAGCCTAAACAAAGAGTTTGGTGACCACAAAAAGAAGAAAAAGTAGTCATCCAATATAAAATCAAAAATCTTTCAATGACTTTTGTTTCTTTGCTTCTTTATGATTTATGTAAGTGCTCCAGGTTTTTCTGAAGATGTCTGGATACTTATCTCCATGCTCTTTTAGAAATTTTTTAGTAATAGGATCTGAGGGATATCCAGAGCCCAGTTCATAAGGAATCATCTTTTGTATTTTCTCTATTTCCCCATCCCTAGTTACCTTTGCAAGAATTGATGCTGCCCCTACTGGATAAAATCTCTCTGCTTTATGATCACATTTTAATGAAGTATTGACGTTTATTTTTGATTCCATATACCGAGAAAATTTGGATATATTATTGCTAGGGCAATCAACTATAGTCTTTTCTGGTTTAAGATAATTTATAATTTCTGCCATATGATCTGCTTCTAACCAGTTTAGATTTGTTCTTCCAGATAAAATTGCTGCGTCTATTTCTTTAGGCGGTATTTTTATTATTTTATAATCTTTGACTAATTTTATTATCTTTTTATAAATTTCTTCTCTTTGCTTTGGTGAAAGAAGCTTAGAATCTTTTACACCTATTTCTTTTAATTTTTCTATTTCTCTCTCTTCAATAATAATTCCAGCTATAATCATGGGGCCGATTACTGGGCCCCTACCAGCGTCATCGATGCCACATATTAATTTCATAATAATAAAAAAATAGTCATTATTATTAAAGCTTATGATATTTTAGGTAAAGGATCCTTAAGTATTTTGGGATATATATTTTCTATTTGTCAAATAAATTTCTGTCCAAAAATTGAATGCTTCTTATAACTTTGCGGCAGTTTCTATTCCCGCATCTGCATTTCATGCTCCAAGCTGGATCTTCTTCTGCAATAGAATAGTCCAACATAATTTCCTCATCTTTTTTAATCGGCTTCATTGCTACAAATGTTACTTTTCCTTTAATGCCCGCATTTGGATTGCAAGAATGATTCAGGTAATAGAGAGGGTTGCTCTTAAATGGCATAATCCATGCTTTGTTATTATAACCAATCATATTTGGGTGTTTGTTTTCTTGCGGTCCGAAGCCGGATTTTACTATCTTGCCCTTTACTATAAAAATCACATCATCTTTTTTAATAGGTTTTAACGCAAAGATGCCTTTTCCAACGTATTTAGTTTTTGCTATATAGACTTTCATTTTTTAGAGAATCAGCAGGTATTAATCCCTTGTTGTTTCAATAATGTTTCATTCATATAAATCGGGGCGTTAGTTCTTAAAGATATTGCAATCCCATCGCTAGGTCTTACATCCAGGCTTGTTATTTTGTTGCCAGATTTCAAAAATAATTTTCCTATAAAGTTGTTTTCCCTAACTTCAGTAACCTTAATCATTAAAACACTAATATCATAACTTTTTAGTATATTAATAGTGGTGTCATGGCTTAAAGGCCTTAAATCCTTAGTCTTTAGCAATGCATTTTCTATGGAATGAACCTGGTCATCAGAAACTGTTCCAACAACCGAATAGCAACCAGAGCTTAAAATAAGTTTTTGAGGGGCAGTTTCGACATTGATCCTGACAAAGCCTTCTGTATTCAGCTCTGGAATGTTCAAGTTTATCTTGTCTGTTATGACCAGAACGTTTATCGCTATCAGGCTTATCAAAAACAAAGCTAGCACAACAATCAATATTCGGCCATATCTCAATTTTTTTGTCATCTAAGAAGTTTATTTAATCGGGGTTTAAAAATTTTGTGGATTAAAAACATTTAAAAATGAACTATTTCTTATTCTGCCTGTGCCGAGGTCGCCTAACCTGGTATGGCGCAAGCCTGCTAATATTTTAGAAAGCAGCCAGCTTGTATCCGAAAGGATGTGCGGGTTCAAATCCCGTCCTCGGCGCCTCAATTCTAGCTCAAATCTTAGGAAAAAATAAAATTTTATGAAAATGACCGGCGCACTCGATAACTTAGTAATTTACACTTATTTTGCTTGTTTTAGCCTTAAACCATCATATAAGAATTGTTTGAACCTATCATAGTCAACGCTAATAACAACTTCGTGTTTATCACCTTTCTTAACTTCCAGTTCACCATCACCATTAAGAGATAAATCCGCCTTTAATGATTTTACATACTCTGGATGAAGCAATGAAAATATTGCCTAGGCATCGTTAACTAAAAAAGTATCGATGTCTAGATGATTTAATACTTCTTTTAACTCCTTAAACTCTGGTCTTTGCGCTAAAGAGGTTATTAGAATTTAACACAAAACTACACCACTATCTATATAGTGGATCTACCGGGGTTGTCTAAAAAGTGAATTGTTTTATTGATAATTTTTTTAAAATATTTGATTTTTCTGATGTTGGTTTATTAGACAAATACTGGGATGAATTGTCTGCAGAAGATTTAAGAAAAGAAAGAGACTGGCGAAGAGAATAGATATAAATAAAAATAATTTCTTGGTTACTTTCTACCAATTTTAATACTGTTCTAGAAAAAGTTGGCTTATACAACACTTTTCTTTTATCGTGATTCAATGTAATTAAAAATATATGAATAAACAATATCAATATATTATAGAAGTGTTTTTAAAAACCTGATTAAAACAAATTCTATGTCTGGGGCTGATAAATTGGAATTAAAGGTCAAGAAACTGCATAATGATGCTACAATACCAAAGTATGCGAAAGATGGTGATGCTGGCTTGGATCTTTTTTGCATAAATGATTTTTCTTTGCTTCCTGGAGAAATATACTCTGCTGGAACAGGAATCTCAATAGAACTGCCTAAAGGATATGAGGCGCAGATAAGGCCAAGATCCGGATTGGCAGCAAGATATGGCATCAGCATAGTTAATAGCCCTGGAACCATAGACTCTGGTTATCGCGGAGAAATTAAGGTCATACTAATAAATCATGGAAGCCAGAATTATAATGCCAAGAAAGGTGATAGGATTGCCCAGATGATCATACATAAATATGAAGAGGTGGGTGTTGTTGAGCTGGAAGAACTGTCAGAAACAGAAAGAGGAGATGGCGGTTTAGGAAGCACAGGGCATTAAAACAAAAACAGCTTATTTATTCTTGTCAGGGTTTCTTGGAACAAGTATCCAGGCTATCAAATAAAATATAATACCAAATCCAAAACTTGCCAAAGTCAAAACAGCATACAACAGCCTAATCAAGGTTGAATCTATATCAAAATACTGGGCTATGCCGCCGCAAAATCCTGCAATCTTCTTGTCTTTGTTTGATAGATAAAGTTTTTTTGATACCATGAAAGTAGCGTGGTTTATTTAGTATATAAACATTATTGTATATTATAGGTTTACTCACAAAAGATAATTTATTTAAATTGCAAACCTAACATAAATATTAATGCGTTTAACTATTATCGGGCCTAGATCTGTTGGTAAGACAAGCGTAGCCAGGATATTATCAAAGAAACTCAAATTAAAGCATATAGAGTCAGATAAACTTATTGACAGAGAACTAAAGAATTATGGCGGCTTGGAGAAATGCTGGAGAGAGCAGAAGAATAGATTAATTATGCAAACAGGAATAAAAACCTGTAAAAAACTGGCAAGTAAAGACAATATAATACTAGACTTAGCAGCAGGCTCTATAACATCTAAATGGGAAGAAATAAACAAAAAAAACATAATGTTGATAAAGAATAATTCAATTGTTATAGGTTTGCTCCCCTTCCCAGAGGAATATAAGAGCGAGGAAATTCTCTATAAGAGAGAAATAAAAAGACCCCACTTCAATTGTATTAAAAAAATAAAATTAAAAAATAAAATTAAAAAAGACTACAGAAGGATTAAGAAAAAACTTTTAAGAATTTCAGATATTTTAATATACACGAGAAGTAGTAACCCTGAATCAATAGCAAATGAATTAAAAAAGAAAATTTGTTTATTAAATGGTGCTAAATGATTCTCGACTTTAACTCTCTTTTGCTCTCGTTCAGCTTTCGTTCGGCTTCTAATTTTGTTTCATAGAGAGAAGTTAAGCCGTTATTAACTGAAGAACCATGCGCAAAAACCAAAGGCATTCTGACGGTCCCGAAATCATTCCTAATCTCAATGCATTCTAAGCATCTGCTGTCTATGAGTCTTTTAAGCATCGACAGCTGTGTTTCATCAGTCATATTCCCGCTCACTATGTAGAATTCATCTGCTTTATTTCCGGCCCGAAATATGTCTTCATGCCTTATTGACTGTTTTATGTGCTGTGAGGCCGCCATTATCAGGCAGTCTCCATAGTTTCTTGAATAAAAATCATTCACTCTCTTGAGTCCTTTAATATCTAGAGCAATTATTCCGATGCCTTCTCTTTCTGGCTCTAATTTTTCTAGGAGCTCATTAAGGCTTCTTTCATTTCCAAGGCCTGTAAGGAGATCTGTTCTTGCTTCATAGTAATCTCTGGAAGCTTGCAATTCTATTTCATTAATAGCGCCAAAAACAGGATTGCCTTCAGGAATATTCAATCTTCTAAGTTCAATCCTTAGAGATTCTACTTTTTCAGTAATGTTGGCCATTTTTGTATAGCACAGGAATAAATCCTGAATCAATGCCAAATTCTTCAACCAATTGTTTAAATGCCTCTGTTGAATCACCCGCGACTATATATCCTTCTGTTTTCAGTGCATTGACATTTCCGGCCTTTGAATTCTTTCTTTTTACTATCCTGTAGACAAGCTTATTTTCAATGTTTTCTGGTATTCTATATATCATTTTTCCTCC
>JBBSWI010000011.1:0-23928 GCA_038046405.1 Nanobdellota archaeon
CCACATATAGCAAACTTTATAAAAAGACATTAAAAAATAGTTAATATGTCAGAGGTACCAAAAGAAATAAGGCAAGTAAGTGAAGCGGTTTGGGAAATTCCGACATCCTACAAAGAAGGAATGAACGTCCCTGCAAGGATCATTGCAACAGAAAAACTTCTTAATGAGATGGATGCTGGGGTTTTCGACCAAGTAACAAATGTAGCATGCATGCCTGGAATTGTTGGATATAGTTTTGCAATGCCCGATGCTCATTGGGGCTACGGTTCGTGCATCGGAGGCGTCTCTGCCTTTGATACAGAAAAAGAAGGCGTAATTAGCCCTGGAATTGTAGGATTCGACCAAAATTGTGGAATGCGCTTAATTAGAACCAGATTTACCTGGAAAGAAGTTGAATCAAAATCGAAAGAATTGATTGATACTTTATTTAAATCAGTTCCGGCAGGTGTTGGAGTAAAAGGTTTTGCTAATTTAAATAAATCACAATTTAAAGAAATGATTGAAAATGGCAGCAAATGGTGTATTGAAAATGGCTACGGCTGGAAAGAAGATTTGGAAAGGACCGAATCATATGGAAAAATAAATTGGGCAGATTCTAGTAAAGTCTCTGATAAATCGATACAGCGGGGTTTAAATCAATTAGGAACTCTAGGCAGTGGAAATCATTATTTGGAAGTTCAACAAGTTAAAGAAGAAAATATTTATGATAAAGAATTAGCAAGAAAATTTGGTCTGTTTCCTGGGCAAGTTGTTGTGATGGTTCATTGTGGCAGTCGTGGATTCGGACATGAAGTAGCTTCCAATTATTTAAAATTATTTGAACCTGTCATGAAAAAATATAATATTCAAGTAAAAGATAGAGAATTAGTATGTGCACCTTTTAATAGCAATGAGGGTCAAGATTATTATAAAGCAATGGCTTGTGCTTCAAATATGGCATTCGCAAATCGACAAGTAATTCTACATAGGATAAGAGAATCTTTTGAAAAAGTATTCAAAGAAAGTCCAGACTCGATGGAGATGCATATGGTTTATGACGTTGCCCATAACATCGCTAGATTTGGTGAATTTAAGGTTGATGGTAAAAAGAGAAAGTTATTAGTTCATAGAAAAGGTGCTACATTAGCACTAGGTCCAGGGAGTCAAGAACTATCGCCATTTTATAGAGATATGGGACAGCCGGTAATAATAGGGGGTTCAATGGAAACCGGGTCATTTTTATTAGTTGGAACTAACAAGGCTGAAGAAGAAACTTTTGGGAGTACATGTCATGGCAGCGGAAGAACAATGTCAAGGACTAAATCAAGAGGAATGATTAGAGGAGAGGCTCTGCAGAAAGACATGGAAAAACGTGGAATAATAGTAAAATCTGCTTCCATGTCAGGACTTGCAGAAGAGTGGGGCAACGCCTATAAAGATATTAATGAAGTCGTGAAATCTGTTACAATAGCGGGGATTTCTAAGCCTGTAGTTAGATTAATTCCAAAATTGAATGTAAAGGGATAACAAGATTCGCTCACCATGCTTTTTTATTTTTTTACAAGAAAAATGTTAACTATTCATCTCACGCAATAAGTACAGAAATTTCTAGCGAAAATATTAAGAATTTAAAGGGGTTTGGTTTACCTAAAGCTAAAGTATTAGGCATCGTTATATGTAATAAAAAAAAGAAAAAATAGTAAGGTATATCATGTAGTTGGATATGACCTTACTAATCTGTCAAAGAATTCTGTTATACTGTGCTCTGTTCCTGGTACTCCTATATCCAATTTATGGCCCCCTTCATCTACAATTGCGAGTTTGATCTCTGGCTCGCCATAATCTTCATTACCAGTCGCTTCTAAACTAACATATTTATATTTATCGTCCATTAAATATGTACCCCAGCATAAGGTTCTAACATGGAATTCTTTACTTTTATCTTCGTCTTTAAAACGATAATAAAACTCAATCATTCCGGGGCCATGCTTTTCTGACGGTGTCCCATCGTCCCTTTGATATAGTATAGCAACAACTTCATAAGTTGGAGTCGCTAGACACTCTATGTCCACAATTTTTATATCCAGGACACTAGATCTAGGTGAAGGGCTAGGTGAAGGACGGAAAAGTTCGTGGATAATACCATTACCACTTCTAGTACCAAATCCTATTATCTCTATATCATCAATATGGTGATGTACATAGTCTAAGCTGTCTTTAAAACCAGGTATTCTTGTCTCCACATCTTCAATCTTTTGCTCTAATGTTTGATTTGTTTTCATTTTATTTTTCTCCTTTATTTTTTATGACTATATAGTAGTACACAATAAAGGTAATATTTAAATAATTGTGGTATTATACAATACCATATGAATCTCAAACAATTAAAAGAAATAAATCTAAGCGACGGCCAAATTCAGGTGTATACTGCTGTCCTAGAGATAGGCATGTCATCATTAAACAAAATACAAGAAAAAACCGGCATAGAAAGAAGAAACATATATGACATATTGAATAAGCTAATAGAGAAAGGTCTTATAACTTACATTACAGAAAAAGGCAAAAAGACATACCAATGTGCGCATCCCAATAAAATCCTTGAAGAGATAAATTCTAAAGAAGCAAAATTAGAAGAGCTTAAGGGAAAAATAACCGAAATAGAAAAAGTATTTGCTGCCAACAAACCAAGTATAGGAGCAGAAGTATATCGCGGAAATGAATCAATAAAATCATTGATGAACGAGATGCTAGAATACAAAGAAAGCTGCTGGATAGGCGGAAATTCCGGCATAGAGACAAATACAGATCAAAACATGGCAATATGGTTCAGCCATTGGATGAAAAAAAGAGTTGAACTAAAACATTCTATGTACGATCTTGCAGATTACGGAACTTATTTAAAAGGCCTTGAACCAAATAAAAAATCAATCCACAAGAAAAATTTATACGAGATAAGATATCTGCCAAAAGATTTAAGTTCGCCAATGGTCATAGCTGTATTTGGGAATAAAGTTGCCCAGATTCTATGGTCCAAGCAGTCTTTTGCTTTTGTGATTGAGTCTGATGAAATAAAAGATTCATTTATGAGGTATTTTCATTATTTCTGGGATAATACTAAACATTAAATTAGAAATAGCCTATTTTTCCCACTTGTCAATAAAAAAATAAGATTTAAATATGCATTCGATTAACCTATTGCATGCCTTTAATCATTAAAGGACAAATAGGGGGTGTAATCAGATGGGAAACAAGACAGCCGGATGGATACAGGTTGTATTGGGAGTACTATTAGCCATTTGGGGTCTCACAGGCCTTCACGCAAGTAATCCTTGGGGAGTATGGCTATTCGGTGTTTTAGTTGTTGTAGTAGGTTTATGGGAAGCTATGGGTAAATAAGCTTCTCTTTTTCTTTTTTATTTTTGTCTTCTTTACTTTTATTTTTACCCAAATAAAGATTTCAACCAATTCCAGAATTTAGCTAAAAAATTTGGATTATCATTTGAAACAGTTTCTTTTTGGTTTATATCAATATAATCTCCATTGCTAGAGCTTTCAGATTCCCTAAAGTCACTTATTTGAAGTACCTTTCCGTCATAGGAATCTATTATTATAGTCTTTCCAAAAGCCCTGATTCCATTTTCAGCATCTGAATCTTCATATGCCGTAATGCCCCATATATATTTTTTGAAGTTTAGATTATAGTTTATTTGCACATCCAATTTACTTCCTTTCACGCCATTTTTTTTAGCGATTTCAATTGCTTCGCTTTCTGTAATCCTAAAATCGCATAACTTAGAATTGCTTACGCAGTCAACAACGCCCTCAGTTCTCACAACATTCAAATTAGGGTCTAATATCACGCTTACAAGATTAGTGCTATATTCTTTTTCTCCTATTTTTATGGCGTGGTAAAAAATAACCATGAAATAATCCAAAGGTTCCTCGTTATTATCTTGTACAATGGCTTGCTGATTTGCATTTGCAGGCAAGGAATTTGCTTTAACGCCATCAGTTGAACCTCCAATGGCATTAGTTCTGCTTATTTGTATAATTTCCCTGAAAGACAGATGTTTGGTATAATAATCTTCCCCAAATTTATTTTTTAAGTAGTATACTGCTGCATATTTTGCATTATTGTTTAGCTCCTGCATCGATATACCTTTTGCATTATCAGCAGACAAAACTAAACTTATGCTCCCAAGTATTAGAACGATTACAATCAATGCGCTTAGGGCATATTTTATGTGATTTTTCATGTCAATTATGTATATGGTAGTATATAAATAGGTTTCTATGGCTCCAATCCGGGTTGAAGCTATATGTTTTTGGCAAGGCTATGCGGGCATATATTTAGCGCATTCATAACACATGAATTGCATTTATTAAAATTGTCAGTGGGCATAGGATCTATTTCCTGATTGAGTATCCTCTTTACCCTGTTTATCGTGTCTATAAACAGGAATTCTTCATTGTATGAAAATCTCTGCTTCCAAACTTCCTCATTGCTATCTCTGTCCCTTAAGACAGCGTAGATCGGCTTGCTGGTCTTTTCAGAAAAATTTCTCTTGAAGATATAGCAATATGCAAACATCTGGTTTTTAACGCTTAAAAATGGTTTTGCATTTGGCTTGTCTTCAATTATATAAACCCCATTTTTATCTACGGCAATTTCATCTACCCTGCCTATAATAAAAACATCCTCAAATTTTGTCTTGAGAAATACTTCTTTTGTGATGGTGTACTCTTTAGCTTTTAAAAATTCGTCCCAAGTTCCAGGGATAGCCTCTTTGAGAAATGCCTCTTCCTTCTTCTCATGAATTTCGCTGCCTGCTTGCATTTCTATGGTTCTAGGGACCTTAACTTTAACGACATTTTCCAGATAAAACTTATATTCACAATAGCCATGGGAATGCAAAGAAGAAACCGTAATCACATTGTTTTTCATTGTTCTTTATTAGCTTTAAAATTTATAAATCTGTCGCGCATATCACGAGAAGCTAAAGATGGAAAGTTTTTAAAGTTAGATACATATTTATTATATAATGAGAACCTTCATTGCAATAGACATTCCAAAAGAAATTAAAGACAGACTTTATGAAACGCAGTCAGCCATAAAAAGTCTAGGCATAATAGCAGCATATCCTCACAAAAAGAACCTTGAAATAACTCTTGCTTTTTTGGGAGATAAAACCGAAGAAGAAATTTCCAATATTAAATATCAATTGCAAGAAATTAAGTTAAATAGCTTTGCTGCGAGTATAAAAAACATGGGTTCTTTTCCTAGTGATTTTCGCATAAATGTAGTGTGGGCCGGTGTTGATTCTAGCGATTTATATATACTAAACTCGTTGGTATGCAAATCAATAAATTTCAAATTGGACAGGCCTTTTAACCCCCATATAACGTTGTGCAGGGTGAAGAGTGCTAAAAACCAGGATAAGTTACAAAGCTTCATCAAAGAAAGAAGGAATATGGGCTTCGGCGAATTCAGAATAGATAGTTTCGTATTAAAAAAAAGCACATTAACAAAAGACGGTCCGAAATATGAAAATATTGAAAAATTTAGTCTAAATTGACTAAATATCGACAACCACAGTAGCCTTATATCTATTTTTCTCTTTCTTTATTTCAAACATATGCATCGTGACTGCCTTGACGTCATTCCTTAATTCTAACTTTTCGTAGTCTATCTTGTCTCCAAAGCAGTCTGCATTTAAAGAAAAGCCTTTTTTTTCTTTTATCGAAATGTCATATTTACTAAACAGCAGTCCATCAGTGTCTTTGATGAAGATTATTTCAGACAAGAAATCATAGAGCAAATCCTCAATTTTTTCAGATTTTAAACTTATCGTCTTTTTTATGTTTGGCTTTACTTGCTTCATATTAACCATGCAATCAGTCAGAGCAAGTCCGCAATTAATGAAGAGCTCATTTATATCCTCGCCATAAGCTTCAAATGCTATGTCTGCTATAGCTACATCTTCTAGGTATCTGTATTTCATAATGCTAAAAAAAGTCTTTTTTATTTAATCCTTTCTCTTTTTAAGAGGTATCTTGTCAGAGGAGGTTAATTCTTCTATCTCTATATGGCCGGAATAATTGTCTTCCATGATTTTTTTTGATTTTGCTATGCTGAACTTCTTTTTGAAGAAAGGAGCATCTAAAACAAAAGTGTCCATATAGCCGCCTTCAAATCCTATGTGGAAGCCGTATTTGATAGAATCTTGTTTCAATTCCTGGAAATTCTCTTTTGTCAGTTCTCGCCCAAGCCACTTATTTCCACCGTCGGTGGCAACTTGCGTAATGATTATTCTGTACTCTTGATTTAACATGTCCTCTATCAGCTTGTCATGGTCATATTCTGCATGTGCCGCAAACACCTCGATGCCATAAGAATGCAGTGCATCCTGCAAGCTTTTTAATTGTGTTGCCTGGAGCCCGGTTCCGCCCAAGACTAATGCATCAACCTTGTGTTGTAATACAAAATCTTTGATTAAATTAGCCTCTTTCTTTGGGTTTGCGACCTCGCACTTAATCAAGTAATGCTTGATTCCAAGGTTTTCGGCTATTTTTGGAGTGTGCTCAACAGTGGCAAAATGGAACAGGTAGCAGTCTGTTCTTGTCGGCTTTACTGAAAGCAAATATTCAATCTGCCACCCTTTGTTGAGGGCATGCTGTATTGCATAAGTGCTGTCCTTTCCACCTGAAAACATGATTGCGACTTTCATGTTTGCTGTAAAAAGTTGCCTGTTTATAAATCTTGTGAAAATAAAATTATGTTTATTGTTTCGGCCTTAAATTTTTTGCTTGATAACCTAAAAAAGAGTAATCTTCATTATATAACGCCCTTAAAATATTCACTTGCTCTTTCGGGGCATCAAATCCCAATAAGACAGATTGTTTCTTAGGATAAGTTTCATGAATCAGAATTATTTTTAACGGCACCGGATAATATAATGAATCCATAGTTCTCTGCATGTCTAGCTCTTCATTTTCTCTTAACAAAGCTTCAATGCCGTCAGTCCTATCTGAAGGCGAGATATGCAAAAGAACCTCCCTGTCTTTGCCAGGTTCTTTATTTCCCATTTCAGTTAGGATAATGTCTATTAGATTGTCTTCAAATGTTACCCTAACACCTTCATATTGTTTTCGTCTTAAAAGCAGGACCATAATCTTAAAAAAACAAAAAGGCTTAAAAAATTATCTAAATATTGCGCCATATGTAAAGGTTGACAGACGTAGTCTGGTAGTCTGTAAAGTTGGATGCTATAACAATTGAATTGTAATAAACGTCCTTTGCTGGAGTTATCGGCAAGGAACATTGCGTGACTGTGCATAGCGAGAAAGTATAATTGTAGCTATCACCAATGGTCTTTTTAATCAAGGGATCAACGCAGTTTTTGTCATTTCTCAACACGCAATTCCTGTAGTAATTTGAATTAGAAATTTCTTTGAGCACAGCTTCTTGTGTAAGCTTAACATCTAAAGGCATAGACGCCTGCTTGGGCTTGTTCTGGATTAAGATGGCTGTGATAAATATGTACAGCAGCAAAACAGCCACTATCGCCTCAATGGTTTTTATAAAGCCCTTTTTGTCCATTTCACCACACCCTTAAATTCACTAACACAGGCATCCTTGTTGAATTTTCATGCAAGACAAATGAAGTGTATTGCAAAGCATACACTGTTTCTTGATTTCCAGGCTCTTTATCTTGGTATTTTAACAATAAATCCTTTGTGATAGCATCATATACATTTATCGAAAAGTCATTACTAGTTGGCATTTTGAATTGTTTTTTCAATTCACTATAAGGTTTAAGCTTATTAAATTTGTCTGTTGAAATTCCGGTTATTTCTTCCCTGACGCCAAATTCGTAAGAGTACTCTGTCATTGCAATAGTTCCTTGCGTATTTCCTGTGTTTCCAGAGTATTTGAAATCGCTAGAATAAAGCAAGTAGTATGCTTTTTTCTTTCCTGCAGGTATTTGATCAGTTACAGATATAAAGAAATCTTCCTTTGCATTATTTGATTCGTACTTAAAGGGCAAATAGTTAAAATCCAATGAAGTCATATTTATATTTTCGCTCTTAAAATTAAATGGAACCTCTAGTTGGTATGTCTCGCTGTTTTGAAAGTCAGACCTTAAAAAGATTGGGTATCTATAGATTGTCCATGAAGTTTCGCTGTCAAATCCATTTTTCACAGAAGGCAACAATAATTTTCCCATGTCTTCTTGCTTTATCGACGGCCTGATCAAGAATAATGCTATGATGATTGCTATTAGAAACACGCCGACGCTGATTGATATGTCCACATAGCTAAAGCCTTTTTTCATCATCCACTCCTGAAGAAAGTAATCACAAAGTAAGATACTATTACCAACACTGCAGAATGCTTCAACCCCATCTTAGCGTTGCCCTCTGCAAACTTTCCTATCATCAGGCCCGCAAAAAATCCTTGTATTAAAACCAGTCCAAGAAACAAGTTGTTGAAGTTCAGTATTGGTTTTGACTCAAGTTGAGTGCCGGTTATTGTGTCTATATTCCCACTGAACAAGCCTCCCATGCCAGAAGAAACAGTCAGTGCTATATCTCCAAGCTGAGGCAATAAATAAATCTGCATTATGAGCATTATGGCAATAAAAATGAAAAACACGAAATATCCCTGAACCATCTGCGAATAGGTGTCTGCCCGCCTTTCATCTTTTATTTTCTTGATCTGCGCTACTGAATTTGAGACTGCCCTTAAAACCTCGTCTATATTGCCTCCGGAGTGCTCTGCCTCTATCACTATGGCCACACTTCTTAGAATAACCTTATTCTCGGTGCTGCTAGCAAACACCTTCAAAGCATCCCTTAATGGCATTCCCCATTCTATATGGTAAGCAAGTTTCTTGACATAGGGCGTTAAAGCCCCGTAATCTGCCCTGGAGACTTGAAGTATTGACTTTGGTATGGGTATTCCGGATTTCACTGTTTCCACTAATGCTCTTACAAATTCAAGGAATTTTACCTCTATTTCCTTTTGCCTGTTGTTTTCATTCAGGAAATCAAGCCAGAATTGCGAAGCTGCTATGACTATGCCGGCTGCAATTAAGGGCTGGAACAGTCTTGAATGGCTTGTAAAAAATAAGAGAAAATCCACTATTATAACAAACGCTCCTGCCACAATCCCCATATAGTGTCTGGTTTTGATTTCCATTTCAAATCTCCGATTTTGTCATGTTCAAAAATAAAAGGAACAATATATTGACTAGAGGTATTAATAGATAAGTTCCAAATGCTGCAACAGTGCTCAAGCTCAAGTCCCCTATTTTCGGAGAGATTTTTTCAAGTATTGCCAGCGTAACCAGAAATAATAAGGGCGCTGCTATTAGTATTCCTGTGTAAATGTCTGAATAAGTATTTAATCTTGCGCTGTATTTTTCCTGGTCTAGCCTATATTGCAATAACGTGTCGCTGGCTTTGTCTTTTAAATAGCTCTTTAAATCCCCGCCAGATTCTGTGGTAGCGACAATCCCGTTTAATAGTTCCTTAAATTCATAGGAAGGTGTTGATGAAGCAGCAGCTCTTAGTGCAGTACTCAGGCTATACCCGAATAAATTAACATAATTGAGTATCCTTTTGAATTCTACGTCCAGGTACTTATACTCCTTTGACTCAAGCAGCAGCCTGAACATAGCCACTGGCTTAGCTCCAGACTCTGCAATTGCAGACATATGGACTATTGCAAAAACCAGATCGTATTTTATCTTCTTGCTTCTTTCATTTACTAAGCTTCTTGGATAATAATAGGCAATGAAAAAAGTCAATACGGCTGCTGAAAATCCTATTAATATTGCGAGAGGAAATGAAACAAAGATTAGCGCAAGCAAGGCTATTATTGGAAATGCTATTAATGCAGAGAATAATATAATGCTTACATAGGTTATAGAAAACAGTTTTACATTTGCGAGCTTTAAATCTTTGTACAGTGGCTCAAAAAAATCCGGATATTTATTTGTTAGATAAAAAGTAAGATTACCTATTATCTGGTTTGCAATCTTTGCATAAAAATTCGATCCATAAACAGAATACGCTTTTTTTTCTGCAGGTTTCTCTTGTTGCGTCTTTAATTTTTTTTTCCGCGCAACAAATTTCCTTAAAACTCTCTTGTCTAGCTCATTGTACTTGAAAATTTCTTTAGAAGAATCTTTCTTCTGCATGATGCTGGAATTTTTGCTTGCAATGTTTGGCATTTCATTTAATCAAGAGACAAGTCTGAACCTTCTTATGATGGCAATTGGGTCTTTGTAGTACTCATTTACAATCATTCTCAAGGATTTTGGGTCAAAGATTCCGCCATTGTACATATTTATCAGTAATTGTGTCCTTATATTGAATTCCTTGGTTAGATCATTTAAGGAAGTTCCCGTCCTTGTGATTATCTTGTTAAAAGCATGGCTATTTGCGCTAAAGGCATACATGTCTTTTGTAGGGTCCCATACAAATGGCCTGTTGACAGAAAAAGTTCCTGAATCCTGCACTTTTATTATCTCATCCACCTCGCGAATCCTTCTTGCTTCCTCTCCCCTGATTTTTCCATGGGCCATAACCAAGACAACGTCCATGGCCTCGACTAATGAAGCGCTTAAACTTATAGGCGGAGTCTGAAGCCTTTTTATCATCGTATCTACGGAATCTGCATGCATCGTACCGAAGCTGCTATGCCCACTCGCCATGCCTTGAAACAAAACATAAGCTTCTTTTCCACGAACTTCTCCCACAATAACATAATCAGGATTCTGCCTGAAACTTTCTTTCAATAAATCAAACAAAGAAACCTCGCCATATTTCTGCCCGACAAGATTAGCCAGACCCACGCCTTCTCTTGCAACGCTAGGCAGCCAGTTATCATGCTCTAGATTTAATTCACGAGTGTCTTCTATTGAAACGATTCTTGCTTGTGGAGGAATAAAAAAAGTTAATGAATTTAGCAATGTAGTTTTTCCAGACCCTGTTCCTCCAACAATCATAACATTAAGCCCATGCTCGATTAAAATCCATAAGTATGCAAATATCTGCGGAGTGGCAGTTCTCATCTGTATTAATTTCGTCGGAGTCCATGGAATCTTGGTGAATTTACGAATTGTAAAAGTTGGTCCTCTTGAGCTTATGTCCTGAGTAAAAGTAGCATTAACTCTAGAACCGTCCTGCAATGCCGCGTCTAGCAGAGGATTTGCGTAAGAAATGTACTGGCCTGCTTTTTGAGCTAATTTCTCGACGAATGTAGTAAGTTTTTCAATATCATTGTAGATAATATTTGTTCTCATATTCCTGTATTTTCTATGTACAATATACACAGGAAAATTTATCCCGTTGCATTCTATATCCTCAATGAAATAGTCATTTAACAGGGGATCTATCTCATTTAAGCCGACAAAATCCCTGTAAATGTAATACATGATTTTCAAATACGATTCTTTGGAAAGCTCTATCCTTAGCTCGTCCAATAAAGTCCTGAGATTTTTCTCGAGATATTCAATTGCAGTGTCCTGCGATTTAACAGAGATAAAGCTGATATTGATCAATTCCTTGATTCCTTCTTCAAGAAGGTCTAGCACTTTTTTCTGCTCATCATTCAGCATCGGCTCTTCAATGAAATAAACCAGTTCCTTATTTTCATTGTCCCAGAAAATGTGCGCAAACGCATACGGGGCTATTAAGGGGTATCTTATGTTTATCTTTTCTTTCTCTATTTCAGGAAAGGCTGGAATGTTTACATTAGTTTCAACAGCAAATTTAGGTTTTTCAGCTATAGAACTTGCCTCTTTTTTTTCCATTTTTATTCAATAAAAACTGTTTGTATTATTTATATAAGTTTTGGTGACTATGCTCTGGTAATAATTACAAAGGTGTAATCTCGATTGTCGGCAATGAAGTTCCTGTTGCCCCGATATTTGTAACGAGTAATGAATTTGCCCCAGTAAACTCAGTTGAAGTGCCTTGCATCCTTAAATTCAAAGTTCCGGAATAATTCAATTGGAATGTAGAAACATAGATGTTTTGGCTGGGCCCATCAGTTGTCGTCAATAGCAAGCTTCCTTTGTCTACTTTAGCGCCTGGCTGCGATAATAAGGCGCTAGTCTCAAACTCCCAGGCTATTGTTTCGTCATTGTCATTTATATTTAATGAGCCTTTTCTTATCTCAAACTTGAATGGTCTCCTAGAACCGGGCCCTTCAGAATAAACAGCCCTTATCTGGTTGTCTAGGCTAAGCATTAGATTTTCTGTGTCTATAGCAATGTTCTTGTCTCTAATTTTATTTACGACAGGAACTCCCACAGCCAGAATCAAAGAAAGTATGATAATCCCCAATCCTAGATAGAGAATTGCCGAAATCCAGATATCTGCTTTCTTGTCCATATCTTAATAAAAATAAAAAAAATGAATTTATGGTGTGAACTGTGCACTTAGTTTAGATGTTTTTTGCTCCTCGCATATAATATCACAGCTGTTTCCATCAGATGTAGTTTGCGTTATTGTTGGTATTACGTGAATTGCTTTTATGTTTGCGCTAGTTAATCCTGTGAATTGATATAAAAGTGCATTCATTGTCACACCCAAGTTAACGCTCTGTCCGGGCTCTAAATCTAATCCAGGGTCAACTGCTTTTGTTGTTATAGTGCCGTCACTTGATTCAACTTGAATATTGAAGTTTTTTATCTTTTTGGATGAAACTGCATTATTAACTATCAACTTGGTAATTTGATTTGTAGTATCATCGAAAGAAATCGCTCCAAGACTTATTGACACTGTAGACGTGCATGAAATTCTTCCTTGTGATTCACAGCCTGTGCTTTGAGTGGTTTCCTTAAACAAAACCCCCCCCCATTTAAAAACTAGTGCTGCAAGAACAATGGTAAAGCCTATCAAAAGAACAGTAGCTATTAACGGCGATATGCCCTTTTTATTTAATCTCAAAATTATACACCTCCTTTATTGGAATTCACTAGTATGGATTGTATTTAAACTTTGCTCTGCAGGACTAGCAGGGCTTCAATGACTTTATCTCCTGTTTTTGGTCGCTGCAAAGCGTTGCTGTATTGTCTCTTGTTATTATTGGTGTTAACACTACTTTATTCAAACTTCCTATCAAGCCATTATCGTAAGGCGCACTTAATTCCTTTGTTTCTGTAGTTGAAGTTATACTCCCCACATTATACGACCTGGTGCCTAAGCTGCCTTCTAAAGCAATCCTGAAATCATCTATTGAAGTTCCTTTGTTCTCTACCTGGATTGTAACATTATTGTCTGAAGTAATGCATGTTTTTTTTATAGAGAATTTTACTTCAGAAGCGCAAGCTAATTTCCCTGAAGTGGAAGCTCCAGTCTTTTCAGCCTGCTCTTTTATTATGTTGCCATACCAAAACCACACTAAAATGGCTATTGCAATGGCAAATCCTATTAAGAGTACAGTAGCAATCAACGGCGAGACGCCTTTCTTGTTCTTGCGCAATTAATTCACCTCTTTAAAGATTCTGAAATTTGTTTAATATTTAAATCTTGTGAAATCAGTTTAACATTGATTTACGACAAATTGGTTTGACTCTATTGTGTTTCCAGGAACAGACAATGAAATTGTGCAGCAATTTGGAATGCCGTTTGGGTCAATGTCAATTATTGTTAAAGTAAATGTGGCTTCGTCTGTTTGTGTTGTTTCGTCCTTTTCGCTTAAATGAGCACTTAAATGATCTAGTGTAACGCCTTGGTTTCCATTTGTTCCGTCCACATAATAGGTTGGAGCTATGTCTATGGGGGCTTCTCCGTTATTTGTTACAGTAAATTGAATTGTTAAAGGAAAATTAGTTGGCCTGCATAAGTTGCTATAAGCTGGGGCGAAGTCGGGGCTTATTGTTAAACTGACACATGGAGTATTAAGCAAATAATTGTCAACCTTTACTTTCCGGTCATTGCAAGCAATAGACTTTCCCTCTATGTTAATCCATGGCGTGATAGCAACCTCTTCTGCATAAGGTATTTCTGGGTTTTTATTTAAATTGACTGTAGGGCATTCCTGCAACGAATCAGTATTTATGGTATCGTTAATATTAAATTCTAGTTCAAAGTTTTTTCCTGGCTCTAAGAATGCTGGCAGAAATTGTATGCATGATGCGGCAGGATTTTTTTCTGTGTCCCTGAAAAAAGTCAATTTTTCTAAGCTGTAAGAGCCTTTGTTGAATATGTTCAAATAGAGCATGTTATGGTCGTCTCTCCTGCAGCTGCTTAATATCTTCAAGTTAACGCTATTGCAGTACAAATCTTCGTTTATTCCTTCCTGTGGATTTATTTTCTTTATGTAATTGGTTGTCCAGTAAAAAACAAACGCCCCCGTAGCAATGACCATTGCAACTATCAAAATCCATGATATCAGTGGAGCGATGCCTTTTTTCATATTATATCTTAACATTAAGCTCTTTTCCTGTCCCGGTGCTGTATACTTGTTTTATCTGCCCATTGCTTGACCTGAGCCATACATTAAATTCTGGACCTTGGTTGCCTAAATCAAAGTTATGGAAAACTCCTCCAATGTTTAAGACTACATTTTCAGCTGAAGGAAAATCAGTTGTATAAAATTGATCGCCAAAATTTTTAATCTGCAATGGCACTTGCTGCGTAAAGTCTTTTCCAGCAACCTTCAAATTTATGTTATTTATTGTTTCTTCCGAAGCGCTGAACAAATTTTTTGTTTCCTGGCCTGTTTCAACCACTATAGATTCCTTTGCATAAGACTGCACAGTAACATTAGTCCCGTTGTTGTATATGTAGATAAGTTCAATGCTAGGATTCCTTTGCCTTGCAAACGTCAGGAAATCTTTTGTGTAGCCAGTCAAAATAACTCTGGTGTCTTTATCATTGAAAATCCCATAGTTCGCTGCTTTTGGCGCTTCCTGCACATAATTGTTTGAGACCTCATTAAAATCTTGTATCAATATTGCTTCCTGAACTATGTTTACCGGCATCACTATGGTAAGGAACAATAATGAGAAAACTATCGCTAGTATGATATAAAACTGGCCTCTTTTGTCCATAACAAATTAAATTACTAGTTAGGATATAAATGTTTTGATTAAACATGTTTTTTTCAAATAAATAGCTTTATAATATAGAGAAAAATAAGTTTACCATACAAATGAAAAACATGGATGGAATAAAACTGCAGCCAGAGCTTAGCAAGGCAATAAGCGATCTTGGTTTTGATGAATGGACTGAAATACAGATAAAGACTATTCCTTTGATACAGCAGGGCCTTGATTTGATAGGCCAGTCAAAGACTGGCTCGGGAAAAACCGTTGCTTTTGGCTTTCCTGTGCTTGAAAAAGTTGTCCATAATCAGGGGATTCAATGTCTTGTATTAGTTCCGACGAGAGAATTATGCGAGCAGGTAATAACTGAACTCAGGAAATTCTCCAAGTATAAAAAATTAAACATACTTCCTGTTTACGGCGGAGTCTCAATGAATTTCCAAGTACATAACATACCAAAGGCAGATATAATAGTCGGGACCCCTGGAAGGACCCTTGACCATCTTGATAGGAGAACTTTAAGGCTTGACAAGGTAAAGATTCTTGTCTTGGACGAGGCAGACAAGATGTTCGAGATGGGCTTTATAGATGATATAAAAAAGATCATATCTTACACTCCAAAACAGAGGCAGACATTGTTGTTTAGTGCAACCATATCAAAAGATGTTTATGGCATAGCAAAGCACTACATGAAAGACCCGCAGAAAATCAAGGCTCAGTCATATGTAGAGGAAACCTTGCTGACGCAGTATTACTATAACGTCAATGATCGCGATAAGTTTTCTTTGCTAGTCCATCTGCTTAAGAAAGAATATAGGGGAGTAACAATAATATTCTGCGCAACAAGAAATAGAGTCGACCAGTTATCAAGAAACCTATACAAGCAAGGAATACAAAGCCAGAAGATTCATGGGGGTTTGTCGCAAAATAGAAGAAAAGACGCCATGCAGATGTTCCATGAAAAAAAGACTAATATCTTGGTAGCGAGTGATGTTGCTGCCAGAGGTCTCGATATCAAAGATGTCAATCATATAATAAATTATGACACCCCAAAGACTTCCAAGGAATACATTCATAGGATAGGAAGAACAGCAAGGGCCGGCAGCAAGGGCAATGTGGTTTCATTAATATCCGGCCAAGACCATGATAATTTCAGAAGAGTTCTTGAAGACCCCGCAATAAAAGTGGAACGCCTAGAAACTTCAGATTTTGAGAGAGTCCCATTTATCTTAAGTCATGAAACTAGGACTTTTCACAATAAAGGCCCCCATAAGTTTCATGGCCATAGAACTAGCAGAACTAGCAACAGAAATTGGCGTCGAAGATAAATAACTATGAGTTAATTTATAGGTATTTAGAAACTCTGCTTAAGTATTCTTCAACTCTGCATTTTGAGGCTATGCCTTTCATAATTCCCGTGTATACATGGAAATGATCGATAGCAAGACTATCGCCGATTATAATCCGCATCTGTGGCAGATTAAATAACTCACTCATTATCATAACTTCGGTAAACCTGTAGCCATCTTCAAGTATGGATCCTAGCCTATAGATTTTGCCGCGTTTATGATTTACTGTTGTTTTTAATCCAAGTTCAAGGGCAGCCTTATGTAATGCAACTTCTAAAGAATCAAAATCCACGACTTTTCCTATAGTTACCTTGGTCATTTTAGAGTTTTAAACCCTAGCAAAGCTCTCTTGCGAGAACTCTGCCGGGTAAAAGAGGTGATACTCTGCCAAGAAAATACTAATATATAAATCTTTCGCATGCACTCATTTTAAAGTGGTTACATTAGTGTAGCCTATAAAAATATGTTTACTAAGCAATTAAGGCTATTTCTGCTGCAGAAAGCGCTCTATTATATATTCTCACTTCATCAATGACTCCGTTAAAATGATTTACACCACCTTCAGATTCTCCTATAAACAAGGGCCTATTATTTGAAAAATCTCCGGTCGGGATGGTTAGAGTGGCAGCAATGGTTTGAACTGCCCCGTCAAAATAGAATTCTGGATTTCCTCCTCTTTTGAAGACTATAGCAACATGATGCCAGTTTCCGTCATTCAAAGGTAAACTAACATCATTTGCGCCGTTCACAAATGATGCAGAGTCTCGAACCTCGAAATAAATCTGCCTCCAATTAGATGTTATGCCAAAATAATACCCGGGAGAGGTTCCAAGATCTGTTTTTGAGATTATAGCACCACCAGCCGTAGAGCTAGTCTTCACATAAGCTGCAACTGTAAAATCGCTAGTGCCAATGTCGATGGAGTTTGAATCTGCAATGCTAACATATTTTCCCGCAGATGTCCCAAAGCCTAATGCAGATCCATATTTGCCAACAATCCATGCAGAAGCATCATTTAATGCTCCATTATTTCCAGAAGACGAACTATCTGCCGTTATTGTTCCGGAATTTTCGTCAAATTTCCAGTAACCAACCATTCCTTGTACAGGGCCTGTGCTCTCGGCTTGTCCTGTTAAGATTCCCTGGTTCATGTTGCTTAAAACACTTCCAGATTTTTTATAGGAGACTAATATGTCTCCCTTAAACTTTTTTCTTAGGTCAATATTATTTCCGGGCACTGTTTCGATAAAAACTTGTTTCGTCTCGTCATCACGAAGAGAAGATGGTATAGTTAATGGTGTAAACGTAATGTCTGCGCTTTTAATATCAATAGTCACTGAAGTGATATCGATACCAAGGCTATTCTGTACAACTAAATAAATGCCAGTTGTAGTTACTTGAAGATCTTTGCAAGCCAATCCCGGAGACAATATGCAGCTGCTTACACTAGGTCCTTTTCCGAATATTCCAAAATAAT
The DNA here is from genome assembly GCA_038046405.1 of Nanobdellota archaeon. Lineage (GTDB taxonomy): Archaea > Nanobdellota > Nanobdellia > SCGC-AAA011-G17 > JAGVZF01 > JACPNH01. Next base: position 17,871 of record JBBSWI010000011.1, read on the forward strand.
AAAGCGCCGAGATTGCTATGATAACAACAAGTATGGCCCAGCCATAGGTCATCAGAAATTCCATGGCTGCTTGTCCTTTATTGCCAGAATGATGGTTTTTAGTAGTTCCTGATTCATTAAATAATTGCGATATAAACCTAAATCTCATCTTGTCTAATTTAAACTGATTTAAATAATATAAATCTTTCCTTGCACATGCTGTGTTGTGATGTAATAATGTTTCCTCTTTTCAATGGAAAAATATATATACAATCATTGATTCTTAAATAGAATGCAAGACCAAATTCTGGACATGCTATTAAAACAGGATGAAATAACCTGGCAGACAATTTTGTATGATTTGGTGAAGACAGAACAGATGAACCCCTGGGACATCGATATTTCACTATTATCGCAGAAATATCTTGAGACCATAAAAAAAATTCAAGAGACAAATTTCTTCATTTCTGGCAAGGTGATACTAGCATCAGCAATTTTACTGAAAATAAAATCCGAAAAATTGCTTGATGAGAACATTGCAAGGTTTGACTCTATACTATTCAACCAAAGCTATGATGCAGGTCTTGAAATTGCAGAAGAATTTGAACAGAAAAACCAGCGCATCAAGTTAATGGAAAATCCCCGGCTCACTGTAAGGACTCCTCTTGCAAGAAAAAGGAAAGTTTCCCTTAATGACCTAGTATTTGCATTAGAAAAGGCCCTTGAAGTCGACAGGAGGAGAACATTAAGGAACATTGCATTAATGTCAGTTCCTGAGAACATCAGATTGCCTGAAAAGAAATTTGACATTACCGAAAAGATAAAGGAGATATACTCTAGAATAAAAGACTTATTTACGAGCAAAAAAACAGAAAAAATCACATTTGATGAGCTAGTCCAGAGCAGCAAGAAAGAGGACAAGATATACACATTTATTCCGTTATTGCATCTCGCAAACCAGGAAAAAATTAATCTTAACCAAGAAATACCATTCGGAGAAATCCATATAAATATTGTAAAATGACACACATCAGCATATTAATAATAGAATATGTTTTATTATTCTTGATAATCTTATCAATAACAATCTTCACTTTTATGATGATTGCTGACTGCATCCATAAGAAATTCAAAACAAGAAAATTGATGATTGAATGGTTTCTTGTGATAATTTTCATTCCGATTCTGGGGCCATTGATTTACTATTTCATAGTTAAGAGAAAGCATCCTTAAAAAATAAAAAAGAAAAGCTTTAAATAAACCCCATAGATTGTAGTATAACTTATGAAAACTATTGAAAAGATAGGTGTCATGAGCCTTGCAAAAATTCAGGCATTAATTGGCCTGATTATAGGGTTTCTCTATGGCATATTATTGTTCATTGTTGAAAAAATAGATCCCAGTGCTTTTGCGCAAGAAAATACAGCATCTCAAATACCTTTAGGCACCATGGCATTGTTCCTGGGGCCAGTGGGCGGTTTAGTTTATGGATTTTTGGGGGGTTTATTAATTGCATATTTATACAATTTGTTAGCGAAATTAATCGGGGGCATAAAACTGGAGTTTAAGGAAAAATAAATGGCAAAGAAACAAGTGAAAAAGACTGCAGGGAAGAAGGCATCCAAAAAAACTGTAGGTAAAGGCAGGCATGAATCTGTTCAGACTAGCAAGGCTATCAAAAAAGACAGCAACAATATTATGCTAGGTATCTTGGCTTTGGCATTCAGTCTACTTGGCTTTGTATTGTCATGGATCATAAGTTTCGGGTGGGCCCTAAGCTTATTGGGGGTTATTTTTGGATATTCGGGATTAAAGCATAGAAATTCGAGAGGCATTTCCATACTGGCAGTTATTATAGGTGCGTTAGGCCTGATAATCTGGCTTTTGTTGTTCTTGTTCAGGCCGTTTTCTGCTTACTGATTTTTATTTTTTAAGCATTTCAATCAATTCTTCTTCAGAAAGCATAAACTCTTGTCCGGAATTCATGTCTCTCAGCTTAATCTTGTTTTGTTTAAGCTCGTTTTCCCCGATAATTACCACAAAGGGGATTTTATACTTGTCTGCATAATCAAGATTCTTGCTGATGCCCCTTCCATTCAAGTCTATATCAGAATTTATTTTGCTCTGTCTTAATTTCTTCAATAATTCAAGCGGCTTGTTTAATGTTTTTATGGGTATGATATACACTTTAGTAAGTGTCTTTTTTAATTTCTTTTCGTCATAGGCTGAATCTGCTATGACATCCAATCCAAAGCTGATTCCCACTGCAGGCACCTCACTCTTTGATTCGAGAAAATTTCCAATCATTTTGTCATAGCGGCCGCCGGCAGCAACGCTGCTCTTTATTACATTATCAACTAAGTAAACTTCAAATACTGTGCTAGTGTAATAATTTAATCCCCTTGCTAATGAGATGTCTAGTTTAATATTTCTTACATCCATTAAGTTCAAGTAGCTGAAGATTTCCTCTAATTCCTCGATGCCTTTGTCTGCATTATTGTTTTTCAGCTTGTTTTTCAATTCGATAAGCACATTTTCATTGGTGCCGTTTGTTTTTAATATGCCCAATAATTCATTTATATTATGGGCATTCAGCTTTTTCCTTGCAAGTTCTTTTTTTACTTCAGATTCCCTCATTTTCTGCAGCTTGTCTATTGAAACTATTACAGACTTGAAGTCTTTTTCCTTAACGCCTATAGACTCGAGTATTCCATTAAGCAGGTTCCTGTTATTTATCCTAATTTCAAAATTCAATCCTAGCTTGTTAAATATGTCTTCAGTTAGTGCTATTACTTCAGCATCTGCAAGCATCGAACTAGAACCTACTGTGTCAACATCACATTGAATAAATTCCCTGTATCTTCCTAGCTTTATTGGACCGTCTCGCCAGACATTTGCTATTTGATATCTCTTGAAGGGCATCTTCAATCCGGGGTTCATCGCAATAAATCTTGCTAATGGCACAGTTAAATCATACCTTAGCCCAAGTTTTCTCTTGCCCTGGTCAGTAAGCTTGAATGTTTCCTTTAATATCTCAGAGCCGCCCGCATACTTAAATGCCAGAGTGCTGTAAAGTTCAATTGACGGCGTTTCTAATGGCAAGAATCCAAATAATTCGAAGCTTTCTTTTATCTTTTCAACAATCTCGTCCCTTAAGATTTTTTGTTCGGGTAATATGTCCCGGGTTCCTTTTGGTGTGTCAATTTTCATTTTAGGCTCCTAAAAATTAGAGGGCAGTATGGGAGAATTTCGAATCTAGAAGATTTATCGAACTCCCGCCACAAGCTGTCTGCTCCAATTAAAGAAGCCACAGGCTTGAATTCTACCACTAAACTAATACCGCCATTTTTAACCTTTGCAGAGCTATTAAAATCAGAATTCCCGGCTATGAACTAAATCAACTCTGCGCGTTTTCATAGTGAAATTGAAACTTATTTTGTTTATAAATGTTGCTATTTTTAGGTTTTGTCAAGTTAACGGCATATAGACAATTTTATAAACTTGTTTCAATTTTTTATTCTTTATGCCTACAGAAGCTGAAGTAAAAGCGATGAAATTTATTGTTGATGTAAGAAAAATAGGTAAGTCTATTCTAAAAGAGATAAGCAGAGATTTAAATCAGAAATTTGAATATAATGATTTTCGTATAGGTTGTATGTTAGTGTCAAATACCCATACTGTGCTTATAGAAATTAATGAAAATGTCAAGGTAAATAATTCTTGGATAGTAAACGTAATAGTTCAAGATAAACAAAAAACTTTAGGAACTAGTAAAATAACAGTAAGCTCTAAAGACACTTATAATAAATCTGATTTAAAAAAAGCCCAGCAAAGTATAATTCAAGATATCGTATTTCACTTGTTTAAACCTTTGTCATATTGAGTATCATGATAGATTAATATTTTAGTTTGTAAATGAATAAATCAATCCAAGCCATTTATTCTTTCCTTTTAAAAGCGCCAAATATCCTTGAGAAAAAATCTTCCTTTTCAGGCTCCTCATTATATTCATGATTCAATAAGTCTGCTGCCAATTTCTTATAGGAAATGGCTATCTTATTTTTCGGGAATAAATCAACGAGTATTCCTTTTCTAACCAAAGACTCTCTTGCTTTATTGTCTTCGGGGATTATTGCAATAATTTTTCTTCCTAACAAGGTCTCTATATTTTCGGCAGAAACATCATTATTCTTCCCTGTTTTTGTTAGTATTATGCCGCGGACTCTTTTCCCATAAGATTCAATCATCTTCGTTGTCTTTAATGCGTCAGTCAATGCTGGCAGTTCAGGGTTTGTTACTAGAAATACCTGGTTTACAGATTCGAGTATTGCGATATTCTCGCTAGTTAATCCCGGAGCCCCATCTACAATGATAAAATCAGTCAAACCTTCCAAGGCATACAATGACTTTTTTAGGTTGCTGAGTTTTATTCCATTTAATGATTTGTATGCAATGCTGCCTGGAACTACCTTAATGCCAGACTTATGGGAGTATACCGCTTCTGTGATATGGCTCTTGCCTTTAAGCACATCGTGCAATGTTATAGGAACATTTGGCGCGCCTAAATGCACTCCTACATTTGGCGTTGTAATATTTGCATCCACCAAAATAACGTCTTTATTGAAGTAAGATAGGGCAGCAGCAAGGTTTAATGCAGTGAATGTCTTGCCAACACCACCCTTGCCAGAAAGAATAGCAATTTTTTCAGTCATATAAATTAAAAGAATTCAAATGTTTTTAAAATTATCTATTAATGACTGCAATCTTAACATCTCCTAATATCGCAGTGTAACTAGGATTAAAAAATGATGCTCTTAAGCTAGCTTCCTGTGAATTCTGTATATGCGCACTTGCCACAGGTTCTCCTGTCTTTGTGCATTGCGAGAAAAAAAGAACTTCCGCATTTAGGGCAGGACATTTTTCTTTCTATCTTGTCATTGCTAACTATATACTTTTTCCATACTTGGCTTGGTTTCTTGTTTTTCACTTGTTTCTTTGCCATTTTAAATCATAATGTTTATCTGTTTAATAATCTTGTAATGCTATGCCATTACTTAGCCGGAGCTTTTCCTGCTTTCTTTTCCTTCTTCTTTTTTGGCTTTTTATTCTTGACTTCTATTTTCTTTAAGTCTTCGACAGTTTTATATACATTAGTTATGATTTTGGATACTGTTTCTCCGTAATTTGTGTAGATATGCCTTATTGATATTAAATCTTCAGAAACTTTCAGGAAGCTTGAGATTTCTTTTTTTAGCTCTTCGTTTTTGGGTGTGGCCTTTTTATCATGGTTAATCTCGACAGTGTATCTTTTTCTTTGCAGTAATGGAAAATCTGTTTCTTTTACTATTTTCATTTTATTTTTATAGCGTACTCGCCTTTAACTTTTATGTTTGCTTTTTTTGCTATTTCTGATTTTTCAGGGTTCAGGATGTAAATGCGGCCTTTCCATGACTCGGAAAAGTCATTCCCTTTGCATATAGGACATTCATTGCCTGTAACGAAAATCCTGCATTTCTTGCATACTTTTCTCATTTTTTAGCTCCTTTGCTGGGCATTGCTGCCTTTTTTAGAGCATCCTCTATCCAGTTTACATTTCCAAGCGAAGGCTGCCTCATTGTCAGACCTATTTTTGGGCTGTTGCTTTCTTTATAGGAAATTGCAATTACTCTTGCCCTGCATATATCTCCGGATTTCAAGTTCCTTTTGCTTTCTTTTCCGGTTAGAACGCCAGATTTAGAAAATGAAACATAATCATCCATGGTCTGGCTTACATGAATCATTCCGTCTAGAGGCCCTATTTCGATAAAGGCCCCAAAATCAGTTATGTCCGTAATTTTTCCAAGCACCATTTCATGCATTTCCGGCTTGAATGAGTATATCTTAAATATAGTTTCGTAGAAGGCTGCCCCGTCTCCAGGAATTATTATTCCCTCGCCAATTTCAACGACTTCTGATACTGCAATCACTGCCCCGGTTTCTTGGCTTATATAGCCGGAAAATCTTTCATTCAATGATTTCAGAACAGCTTCCTTGACATCTTCCTTGAAAGACGTTGGGGGCACTCTGACATGACTTTTAA
>JBBSWI010000011.1:24028-25658 GCA_038046405.1 Nanobdellota archaeon
TTGTAAAGGGTAAATATATGGCCACAAAATTATTCAAATTTATCTATTTTTCAATTAAAACGTGGCCATACGCCATAAACCAAGCTTTTTTCTAGTCTTTATAATAGCCTTCTTTGTTTCAGTACCCATAGTATTCAGGTATAAAGAAGCGATTTCTAATACAAATCTATCTGAGGTCATTAAAATGTTCTAAATACTACAAGAACTGATTATATACTGCAATATATATTTTAGAGAATATTCGCCTCGGCCGAGATTCGAACTCGGGTCGCAACCGTGACAGGGTTGCATGATAGACCGGCTACACCACCGAGGCTTATAAAGAAAAAAGATAATACTTGGTTTATAATATTTTTGGTTTATAAAAATTTTAACTCCATGAGCATCCCTGTTGTGCTGTGCATGTTGGTTGTGTTGAATAGATTGGGCATTGATTTGGAAAGCCATCACAGAACCCCCCTATGCCATCCCATGAGCATCCTTGCTGTGCTGTGCATGACGGCTCGTCAAGAATATCTTGGCATGCAGTTGCTGTCCCTTGGCAAGTCATTTGGGCCGGTGGAGACGGATTACTAATTCTGGCATCTCCAGAAAGGATACTCTGCAGTTGTTCAGTCACTTGGATTTGTACGCTGTTTCCTTTGCTAGAAGTTACGGCAACCACAGGAATGATTTTAAATGATTTAAAAGTTCCTAAGTTTTGGCTAAAATAAATCGGAGTACCATTAACAATATCTGACCCCTGTCCAGGAGATAGCTGATAATTAACTTGCACAGTTTCTATGCTTCCATCATCCCATTCCCTTTGAACTTGGAAAGAATTAATAGTATACTCAAATCCTTCATTGTTTACGATTAGTTTAGTAATTCGATGTAAGGCAGAATCATAGGTTATTGAATTTATCTTAATCGAAACTTTAGAAGCAATATCTAATTTTGCCTTCGCTTCAGTTCCTGTTTGATCAGTTATTTGTTCGAATAGTTGACCGGTCCACTTGAAAACTAAGGCCGCTAACACAATAGTAAACCCTATCAAAAGGACAGTAGCAATTAATGGCGAAATGCCTTTTTTGTTTAATGTCAAAAATAATACACCTCTTAATAATCCTAAAATTAATGCGTTTATTTAAACTTTTGCTTTAAGATTTTATGGATATTAATGCGGAAACAAAAGTTCTCCAATTTTTAAGCAGATTAGATATGTTTAAATATTTTATTATACCTCTTATTAAAATGGGGAAAAATTCAAAACAATTACTATTATTCTTTTTATTATTGTTCTTGTTTCTTGGTATAAACTCTTCTTTTTCGTTATCAGATTTAATAGTTTCAGTTTCTCATTCAAATACTTATATAATAGAAACTCACTTCCTACCGATTTCAGTAATTGTTTACGATCCAAACAGTGCAAGTTTTGTTGATAATGCCTTTGTAGAAGTAAGAATTTATGACCCTAATAACAACTTAGTTTATTATACAACAAGTTCGACAAATAACGTAGGGATTGTTAACTTTTATATTTCAGATTTTAATCCTAGCATTATGGGGCAATATATTGTAAATGTTAGGGCTAGCAAAAATGGATTAAGCGGACAAACAACCAATCCTCTTTTGGTCACTGATTTTACTG
>JBBSWI010000012.1:0-30270 GCA_038046405.1 Nanobdellota archaeon
TTTGGCCTTACATTTCCATCTTTGTCAATTGGAACCTGTGTTGTAGGATCTCCGGTATCTTTCGCCGGGCTTGTAGATTGCAGGCGGTAATTCCTTAATAAATTGTAATTGGAGTCAAATATCGGATTGGCAGTTGGATTGATAAACTGTGGATCTTGTCCTGAAATTGAATTAGGTTGCCCAGATGAAAAAGCCGGGAAAAATAAATTATAGTCTCCAGAAAAACTCGCTGTCCCGACTGAAATAGGAACAACGCCCGCAGTATAAAAGATATTATTCCTAACTATTGAATCCCCGCAATTGTTGCTTACTCTAAAAGCATTTCCATTTCCACCATCAAAAATATTATTATAAAAAGTGAATATGCCTGGGCAACTTTGAATTTCTATGGCTGGATTGCCAATTAAGATGTTGTTCTTAAATAAAATGTTGTACCCATCACCATAAGGATGTACTGCAATATTATTTGCTATAAAAGTGTTAGAGTCAAATACATTGTCATGATTATAGCATTGTTGGTCATATGGCGCAACCGCACATTGTGGTGGTGTGCAATTAGGTGGTGGAGCAAAGCATGGTTGATTTGGGTCTAAGTTACCGTTGCTATCACAGCAGATATTGCTACCAGAGCCTTCATAAGCATCACTGCCAGCAGTTTCAAGTGCTATTATAGTATTGTTAAAGAAATAATTATTCTTGGTTGTGGTCCTCAATTTTAATGCTCCCTGTTGGTTTGATGGGCCATTAAGTTGTGACATTTTAATAATATTATTTGTAAAGTTTGAATTATTCAAAGAGAATACAAGTACTGTTATTATGCGCCCAACAGGTGCTGTGTTTGAGTTTTCTATATAATTGCTGTCAAAAACACTCAAGTCTAGGCTCCTTAACTCAAATATCCTGTCTTGTACAGTATCAAGAGAGTTTCTTACTATAAACGAGTTGTTTATTATTTTAACGCCAGGTAAACGATGGTTGTCATCACTACCACCATTAAAAACGCCAACCATTCCACTGGAGCTAGATTTATAGACTATATTGTCTCTTATCAATGAATTACTAAAATGACTAACAGTTAGGCCATTGCTTATATAATTATTTACAACAGTGGCATTTGTAAGTGTATTGAATCCATAATTAGCTAACATTACGCCTCCATTTTGAAATTTATTGTCTTTTACTGCAAAGTTGCATGCTGTGGACACCCCGTTATTTATTTCTATTCCACCATTTATGAAATTGTTATTTTGTATCATTATATTTTCTGCTGAAGCAGAGCTACATGATGAGAACGGGCCCCCAGAGACTAAGACTCCTGTACCAGCATTTACTATGGCATTCTTAAGAGTTATTCCTGTAGCATGTCCTGTCAATGCTAGTGCATTGCCAGTAGAGGTTATCGTGAATCCATTTCCGTCTATTATAACATTGTTCAGCCCGTTTATTGTGAAACAATCCCCGGAGCTTGAGATATCTGCAGTTAATGTGTATGTATTTCCAGAGCTTAATGACTGGCATAAATTGATGTTTACCAAGGCTAATGGCTCTGCCGGAGATTTTAACCCAAAATCTAATGGCGATCTTAAAAATTTGTTTACGCTATTGAGGATATTTGACAGGACATTTGTATTTTTTTGCTCTGATAAACTCAAAACAGCTTTTCCTTCTGCTGAAGTGTTTGGATAATCATCAATATGCGACTGATATAACAAGATTACAAGTCCGATGAATAGGGCAATATAAACGACTAATCTTTTTACCTCTTTTCCCATTGGCATTATTTAATAAACAAACTATATATAAATATTGTTGTGTCTAATGGGCCCTTCTTTGGTTTGCTGCCAGGCTGGGCCTGATCTTTTCAGCGCCCTTGCCTTTATTTAATAAGCCTCTGGATTTCTTCCCGGCAGCCGTCAATCCCCTGAATGCCCTTCTTGTGTGTTTTGTTTTGGTAATCCAATTCAGGTTCTTATCAGCCTTAATTGAGGGGTGATTCTTATCAACTAAAATTACCTCGAACCACTTGAACTTGCCGTCTGCAAAAACATAATAAGAATTCAAAACTTCCATATTAGTGTATTTTCTTGCCACCCTTTCCTCGGCAATTATCCTGTAGCTTTTATTTACGACCTTTTTTCTTCTTCTGTGCTTGGACCTTCTGCCTTTCCTTATCGTGGGCCTTATTCTCCTTGATTTTCTAATCCTGGCCCTCACTATGACAATTCCCTGCTTTGCTTTGTATCCAAGGCTCCTAGCCCGATCTAATCTTGTGGGAAACTCAATTTCCTGGATGGAATCTTCTTGCCTCCAAGATATTAATCTTTCTTGAAAAAGCTTCCTCGCTTCCTCACTGTTGTAGAAATTCCCTAATCTATTGTAAAAACCCATAGAAAGACTTCAAAAGTGAATATTTATAAATTTTTCTACCTCTTCTTTTGTAAAAAGAAAACATAAATAGGGGGTATAAAAATGAACGGCGCGATGAAAGTGATTATCGGCTTATTGTTAATGTTAGCCGGTTTATATGTGTATTTCTCAAATTGGTTCAATGGATTTTTCGGAAAGCAGTTCTTGGCAATGTTTTACCTAGCAATAGGGAATATTCCTGGCTTAGTAGTCTTGATAGGTTTAGTGATACTGCTTCTTGGATTTAGCGACCTAAAGAGCAAATAAGTTTTTTATTTTCTTTATTCAATTTTTATTTCACGAACATTTAGGCTCTGTAGAAAATTTAGAAATGTTTTTAAACCAAAATTTCCCAATGATTTCCCATGGCAATATTAAGCATTTCTGAAATATTGAATTTGATTATCACGACTTTTGTAGTCGGCTACATATTTACAGGATATATTCCGTTCCCGAGAAAAACGCCTTCAGACGACGAGCTTATAGCGAAATACTCCAGAAATTATTTTGACTGGGAAGAAATAAAATTCACCATGCTCGTAGCCGCTCCAGGAATCATCCTCCATGAATTAGGCCATAAATTTCTCGCATTATTGTTTGGATTAAGCGCGGTTTTCAAGATTTTTTGGCTGGGCTTAGGGCTGGCCTTCATACTTAAGCTGGCGCATTCACCATTCCTTATACTTGCCCCAGGGTATGTTGAAATAAGCGGAAATGCTTCTTTGCTGCAAGGCATGCTAGTGGCATTTGCAGGCCCTTTCTTTAACCTTGTTTTATGGCTCGGTTCATGGTATTTATTAAAGACAAGAAAGAACATGCCCCAAAAAACTGTTTTTGCGCTTGCGCTTACAAAACAAATAAACATGATATTGTTCATATTCAATATGCTACCCATTCCGCCATTCGATGGCTTCCAGGTGTTTTCTAGCCTATACAAATTGATAACTTAAAATTAAGAAATTATGGGGCCTCTAGCTCATTGATTTTCTTTCTTATGCCGTCAAGCTTTTTCTTTTTGTCTTCTTCTCTAAGTAATTTGCCGCATTCACGGCACTTGAATTGATATTCCATGGCGTCCTCGAAAGCCATAGTCACGTGGCCATTCGGGCAAGTGAAATAGCTTATTCTTGACTCTTCCTCAAACAAGCTTTTGAGGCTTTCAATCTTTTTTTTCTTGAAACTCACAACTAATAATCTTGCCTCGTTGTCATGGAAAGTCCAATAATATATATACCAGCCCTTCTTCTTGTCCTTCTTCCTTAAAGAAGAAACTAGGTTGTATTGCCCAAGCCTGTAAAGCATGTTCCTTACCTGATTCACGTTAATTTCTAGTTTTTCAGCTATCTTGAATTCAGAAACGTTTATCTTGCCCCTGATGTAATTCAATAAAGGTATGGTATCAAAACCAGCTATCTCCTTTAACAAGTCTTCAATAAGCCCATTTACAGTCATTTTAGTTTTTCCTTGATTATATATGTAAAGATAGAATTTAAAAATTTTTTGATTATGATTGGTTTACTACAATGTAATAACAAGAAAAGTTTTAATAAACGATGCTCAGATTATTCTCATAGAAAAGGGGGTATTGCAAATGGCTCTTTTTAAAAAAAAGATAGAAGACAAAGATTCTAAAGATATTCCAGATTTTCCAAGTTCTTTTGCTCCAGACATAAGATTTCCAGAATTTCCTGGGTATGGGCAAGACACCAATCCTTTCAGGGAACCGCCAAAAAGCTTTGAAAGCTTAAAGCCTATCCCAAAGGAAGACAAATATGAATCATTATTAGACCAGCCTCTAAGTCCTCAAATGCAGCCGCCTTTAAACAAGCCGATGAACATGCAACCAAGATACCAATTCCAGGAAATGCCTCAAAAGTCATTTGGCATGGTTAAAGATGAACAAAGACAAGTTTTTCATGAGGACAAGCCTATTTTTGTGAAGATTGATGATTATGAAGAAGCCATATACACTCTAGATAAAATCAAATCAAAATTAAAGGAAGCAGACAGAATTCTAGAAGAGCTAAACAAGATTAGGGCAGAAGAAGAAAAACAGCTTGAAGAGTGGAAACAGGACTTAATATCAATAAAGGAAAAATTGCTTACAATAGACAAGAAACTATTTGAAAATCAATAATATGCCAAAACAAAAGCAATCCAAAAAAAGTCCAAAGGAAGAAAGAAAGCACCATGAAGACAATTCAATGTATTTTAAGATAGACCTGCCTTTGGAGCTAAGGAAAGAAATACTAAAAACCGCAATTGAAGTGACGCAGCTTTTAAAGCGCCATGAAGGATTTAAGGGTTTAAGGCATTTAAGGGCCGAGACATACCAGGATTTTAATAAAATCTACAAGGAAATAGATGTATTGTCGAGAAAATTAAGGACAAAAGACTTGCCTGTAATAAAAAGGGTCAGGGAAGAAATAAAAAAAGCAGAGGTGCAAGAACAAAAGCCCGTTCATGTTGTTCAGCATCCTGAATCTGTAAATGCCAGGCCAGAAACTGAGAGGCCAAGATTGCATATTTCTGAGGAAGACCGGCTCGACAGTGAATTAAGGGAAATCCAGAGAAGGCTTCATAGCCTAGATATGTAATTCTATTTGTTTAATTTTAAAGATCTCCAATAGACATATCCAAGTATTATTGTAATTAAAGTGGATATTGCTAATGTAGACATCAAAAAATTCGGATGTGTCTTAAAATACATGTCGGACAATGCAGGAATTCCAAATATAGCACCAATTGTTCCAGGAACCGAGACAACTATCCCTATTATAGATAGAAAAGTCATTATTAATGTTAATCTTGTTATTGTTGCGTTCAACTCCCGATTAGATTTCATCTCATACTTTGTCCTTAAAGAAGAAATCCTGTAAACATGACTCCTGCACCTTTCAAGCCAGTATCTTGATTCAGCATTCAGCATGTCATAGTCAAAATTTATATAACTCGTGTTAAATTCTTTTATGTCCCTTTCCTTCAGCACAATTATCAGCTGCAATAATTCTTCAAACCTGTCAGTTAATCTCCTCAAGGACCTGCCAGACTCCTCAACTTTTTCAAGTAGGGGGTCGACGTCCAGAGAATTTAGCTCCTGCCTTATTTTCTCAAATTCATGCGAATAATTCTTTAAGATAGTTCTTAACAACATCAGTGTAACAACGGTGCTTTCGCCATAAGGCTTCTTTAAAGCTTCCTTGAAGTTCCTCTCGAAGTTGTTGAATTTCTTCGTGCTATATAAATAAACATTCTTTTTCGCAACCACTAAAATGTTTTCAGGGTTAAATAGGTCATAGTCGGGAACAAATATCAAGGTATAGTCTTCATTATGCTCAAAGAAAGTGAAATCTATATTTGTGACGGCTTCTAGGTTTATTTCAAGCTGTAAGGTATTAACCTCTTTTTTGAAGTCTTCTATATCGGCATAAAACTTAATCATTACAATATTAAAAAACGCCTTTATATTTAAATTTTCTTATCAAATTTATTCTTGCTTAATATTGTGTAAAATAAATAAACTAAAATCACAAACATGCTGCCAAAAAAGAAATATATCCCATAGTTAGGCATGTTTGATGCTGTAGTTACAGTATCAGCTATGGCAGCCTGGCTTTCAGCAACACCCATTTTCGTATTGGTTAATGAGCCAATGAACAATTTATTTGCAACGATTTGTACTACAACAGCCATCCCCATGCTTAGTAATGTCAAAACAAATAACTGCTTTAGGCTCTCTCTTATGTTTGAGGTCTTTGTTGGTGATATTATAATGAGCTTTTTTGATACCCTATAGATATTTACTTGTTTTCCCTTGTCGCTGTAAACAAATTCCTTTGATTCAACTAATCCAACCTTCACAAGCTGCTGCACGTTATAATGCACTGTAGAAAGCGGTACATTAAGAGAATTTGCAATTTCGGATTCTGCTGCTTCTTTCTTGCCTAGAAACTCGAGAATTTTCCTGCTGGTGTCATTGCTTATTACTTGGGCTAGCTCTTTTGATTTCTGCTCCTCCAGCGATACTAATATGAATGTTTCTTCATTGGCCATAATAACCTACAGTGAAAATTGGTTTAAATATCTTCTGATAGCTTCAATTCAGATTAAAGTTATCACTTTTGAAATGCCTATAAAAAATATAGAAGAAAAAGAATTATACATAACATCAAATATGCTTGGCTGCCTTCCAGGAACAAACGCCTGGAACATTTCATCACTTATTCCAAATAAGGTTATAAAAACAACAGTAAAGAGCATATAATGCTCTTTGAGATTATTTGTATTCTTCAATGCTCTGAAAACTAACAGGCTGAAAACAAAATACTCGGCTACATGTTTTACATAATCTGGAGTTTTCACAATAAATGGTTCTGGCGGATTGCTTAATGACGAAAAATAGAATATAATGAATGCCATCAGATACACAGGGAGCCAGTATTTAATGATGTTGTTCATTTGATTAGTATCGCCGGTTTTCCGGGCAACGCCTGCTTAGCTTTTTGTTCTTGAGATTCCGATGCCTTAATTACCTCTATCTGAGCTCCAAATCTCTTTGCAATATTATCCATTTCTTGATTCAAGGATCCGTATTCAGTCTTTTCATCTAGCACAGTCATGGGCATTTTTGAAGGATCCTTTAATATGCTAGTTATCAATTTTGGGATCTCTTTTTCATCTCCGAATCTTAATGTTCCTTTTATCAGATCGGAGATATTCCTAGTTTTTTCCATATTTTTCTTTAGATGCTCAAAGAATTCAAATTTCCATGGTTCAGCAACAAACAATGTAATCTTGCTAGGTTTTATCTTGGTCAGTTCTATCACAGAATTTATGTCATAGTTTACTCTCTCAATCATTAATTCAATTGATTCGTATTTTGGATTTATCTTCTTGGAATCAAATTTTGGCCAGCCAGATATAGAAATTAAAGTCTTGTTTCCTAGCCTTCCCCAGTATTCTTCACTAATATGGGGGGCATAAGGCGCCAGCATCAATAATAAAGTCTCTACCGCTTTCTTGTAGGCTTCTTTTGATATCATGTTTTGATTCTTCTTTATGTAATCCAAGTAATCAAATATTGCTATTAATGCACTATTAAACTCAAAGCTCTCAAAATGATCAGTTACTTTTTTAATAGTGGAATGCATCTTGCTTATCAAGAATTCATCCTTTGTTTTTAATGTGCTAGTGCTGTTGAACTCTACAACATCCTTTACTTTATTTAGTATCTTAGATATTCCATTTATTCCTTCGTCACTCCATTCCATGTCTTTTTCTGGAGACGCTCCGAAAAGCAAGAATGTTCTTAGAGTATCGATACCATATTTCTCAGAAACTTCCCAAGGATCTATTACATTTCCTTTTGATTTGGACATTACTTCTCCGTCTTTTAATACCATGCCATGTAAGAATAAAATATTAAATGGTTCATCAAAATCTAATAATTTCATATCATTCATTACCTTAGTGAAAAATCTTGAATAAAATAAATGCCCAATAGCATGTTCTATCCCGCCGATGTATGCATCAACTGGCATCCAATACTTAACAGCCTTCTTGTCAAATATGCCTTCTTTGTAACGTGGACTGCAATACCTCAAGAAATACCAAGATGAATCAACAAAAGTATCCATGGTGTCTGTTTCCCTTCTAGCATCACCCTTGCACTTAGGACATTTTGTCTTTGTGAAAGATCCAGTATCAAGAGGATTTCCCCTTCCATTGAATTCTACTTTTTGTGGCAATAATATTGGAAGATATTTTTCTGGCACCGGAACTATTCCGCATTTATCGCAATAAATTATTGGTATTGGGGTGCCCCAATATCTCTGCCTAGATATTAACCAGTCTCTTAGCTTGTAATTTATAGTTATCTTACCAAAACCGGATTTTTCAATGAAACCTGATATTTTATCGATTGCTTCTAGGCTATTAATTCCATTGAATTGTGAAGAGTTTGTTAATATGCCTTCATCGATATAGGCTTCTTTCATATGTTTATAGTCAATTATTTTTTCAGAAGGAGTTATTACGACTCTTATTGACAAGTCATATTTCTTAGCAAATTCAAAATCTCTCTGATCATGCGCCGGAACCCCCATTATCGCACCAGTTCCATAGTCTGGCAGCACATAATCTGCTATGTATATTGGGACTTCTTCATTATTAAGCGGATTTATTACAAAAGCTCCAGTAAAACATCCCCGCTTCTCTTTGTCAGCAGACATTCTGTCTATCTTAGACTCTTTCTTTACATCTTGTATGAACTTCTTTACTTTTTTCTCATAAGGAGTATCTTTTGATAATTGATCAGCCAAAGGATTCTCTGGGGCTAGCACTATATATGTAACTCCAAATATTGTATCAGCTCTTGTTGTAAAAACGGGAATCTTTTCTTCTAATCCCTTTATCTTGAATTCTATCTCTGTTCCATTGCTCTTGCCAATCCAATTGCGCTGCATTGTTTTTACTTTTTCAGGCCAATTTTTTAATTTATCAATATCCTTCAGCAAGCGTTCGGCATATTCAGTTATCTTGAAGAACCATTGCTCTAGTTCTTTCTCATCAACTTCTGAATGGCACCTCCAGCACTTTCCATTCTCGACTTGTTCATTAGCTAATACTGTCATGCAGTTAGGACACCAATTTACAAAAGCTTTTTTTCTGTAAGCCAACCCTTTTTCATAAAATTTTAAAAATAACCATTGCTCCCATTTTTGATAATCCGAATCATATGTTCTTAATTCTCTGCTCCAGTCATAGCTAAATCCCAGATCTTTTTGGCTATTTTTCATAACATCTATAGATTTTTCAGTCCATAATTTAGGATTAACTTTGTTTTTTATGGCAGCATTTTCGGCAGGCAATCCTAATGAATCATATCCGATTGGATGTAATACATTAAAACCTTGCATCCTCTTGAATCTTGTATAGCAATCAGATATGGCATAAGTCCTTGTATGGCCCATATGAAGTTTTCCGCTAGGATACAAAAACATATCTAGAGAATAGAATTTATTCTTTTTTTCTTCCTTGACTTCAAATAGTTTAGCGTCTTCCCAGCGTTTCTGCCATTTCTTCGCTATTTGGTTTTGTTCATTCATATAGCAATTCTACTAAGATATAGGTTTAAATTATTTTTGGTGTCTATGTATATACTATAAAATATATAATAGAAAAGTATATAAATCCATTAAAATTGCCATTTGTATAGCAAATATCAATAGTAACATGACAAACAAATTAATAAAGTCTCTAGGGAAAAAAGTTGTTCCTTTATTGACAGTTGCCGGTATTTTTATATCACCATTAAAAGCAAATGCAGAACAATCTAGAAATTATTTATTCGCAAAAGCAGGCTATCAAGTTCTAGGACCAGAATTCAGTACTTTTTACAATTCTAATGCTTCTTACGGACTAGGAATTGGCAGATCAAATAATGATTATGGCTTTGAGATTGGCTTGAACTTATTTAGTACAGACACAGACTTAAAAAAGATAGAAGCACGGGGGTTTATATCCAGCCAGTCATCATTGGAAACTCGGACTCTTGACATATCTGGAATCAATGCCAGAATAAACTTTAAGCTATCACAAGATATTTCTTTATATGGCGGCGCTTTAGTACAGAACGCAAAGGTTAGCAATTTTTTCTTGTCTTCAAGAAGATCATTTTTCAGCAGCAGGGACACTACAATCAATACCTATGGCAATCTAACAATGGCAGGTTATAATGCTGGGCTTGAAATAGGGCTAATAAAAGAAAAAAATTATGACTTTCGCGTAGAGATAGGCACAGAGCAAACGCAGGCAATAGAACAGCCAGACTTAAGGCATTCAGGTTTCTATATCCAAGGAAAACTAAATTTTTATTTTGAAGATAAAAGGAACAGAAGAAAACAATAAATAATTTCTTCTATTATTCTGAAATTAGACTATAAAAAGTTTTATAAACATAGTTTAAGTCTTTTTCTTTATGGGCCCATAGCGCAGCCTGGATAGCGCAATTGCCTTCTATTTGTTGGGGAAAGCAATAGGTCCGGGGTTCAAATCCCCGTGGGCCCGCGCGCACGTACCCAAGCGGTTAAGGGAGCAGCCTGCAGAGCTGCGATTCGCAGGTTCGAATCCTGCCGTGCGCTGACTTATTTCATATATCTTTTATTCTCTTTTATGTAATTTCTCATAAACCAATTTAAGAAGATAAAATCATTTTTGTTAATCTGTGATCGTTCTAGTGCATTATAATAGCTATTTCTATTTATATACTCTATGTTAAACATAGGATATCTATGCTCATTAAGAACAAAATTCATCATCAATCTAGAAATACGGCCGTTACCATCACTAAAAGGATGTATTGTTACAAATTTTAGATGCACTAATGCCGCCAATTCTACAGGATTTAGCCTCTTCTTATTAATATTGTACCATTTAAAGAACTCATGTAATAAATGGTCTAATTCTGCAGGCAATGGCGGAATAAATTTACTTCTAGCAATCATCACTTGATGTTTTCTTGTCATTCCTGCTATATCTGGTCTGGTGTCATGAAATAATTTTTTGTGGAAATAAAGAGCTGCCGCCAATGTTAAATTTTTATCGTAATTAATGACTTCATAAAACAGATTATTATGTGCCTCTGCTTCCTTTACATCGGCAATTGGCTTATTTCTTGGAGATATTAACTTATCTAACAAATCAGATGTTTCTCTTAATGATAAAGTTGACCCCTCGATCCTTTGGGAGTCGTAAGTAAACTTAATCGCAAATTTCTTTAATTCTTCATCTTTAGCAGATTTGGGTGTGTTTTTATAGTCCTTCAAATAACCATTTTTTATCTGTTCAACGCCATAAAACCATTTTTCTGCATAGATCTGCCTCAAAAAATTAGTCTTTATCTCGTATATATTGCTAGGAATCTCTTTACCAAGATAAAGCTCTTTCTTTATTATCCTATTATTTTTTTTAATACTATGCTCTAAGTAATAGTATATTTGTTTTCCTATAGCCTTTTTCTTTATTATTGCCATAACTATATTTACCCCTACTTATTTATAAATATTTCTATTTTACATAAAGAATATGGGTAAGGCAATAGGCTAAGATATTCCCATAAAGTTTGAGAATTTTATCACGTGCTTACTTCTTCAATTCTCTATATCTATAACAGCCAACTGTGTGATCATTTACCATTCCTGCAGCCTGCATGAAAGCATAGCAAATTGTAGAACCAACAAATTTGAATCCACGTTCCTTTAAATCAATACTCATTTCATCGGATTCTTTTGTTTTTGCCGGTAAGTCTTTTAGACTCTTAAATCCATGGTGTATTGTTTTATAGTTAGTAAATCGCCAGATATACTTGTCAAAACTTCCAAATTCTTTCTGAATTCCTAGGAATTTCTGCGCATTATTGATTGCAGCCGATATTTTCAGTTTATTTCTTATTATTCCAGCATCATCCATTAGTCTTTCAAAATCTCTTTTAGTGTATTTAGCAACTTTCCTAGGGTCAAAACCAGAAAATGCTTTCTCGAAGTTCTTCCTTTTTTTTAGTATTATGCTCCAATTCAACCCTGCTTGGAATGCATCCAAGACCATAAACTCAAATAATTTCTTGTCATTATGTAAAGGGGCGCCCCATTCATTATCATGATAATTTATCGTCAGTTGATTATCGCTTGGCCATGCGCACCTTTGTTTTTCTTTCATTTTAATTTGCAATATGATAATCTTTTTAAAGGATTTCTTTTTATTAAGAATTCATGAAAATCAAGGTGAAAATTCAAAGAACAAAAGAGGAAAAAGAACTTAGCCTGAATAGTAAGGCAACTGCAAAAGAAGTCCTGAACAAGCTTAAAATAAATCCAACTACAGTAATCGTCACAAGAAACAGAGAGGTCATTACAGAAAACACCATGCTAAATGACAAAGACTCGCTAGAGATTTTAAGCGTTATCAGTGGTGGTTGAAAAACACAATTGTTTAATGAAACAAAAGATTTAAAAATATGGGAAAAAGGTTTTAACTGATATGACTGATAGTTCTAACAAGCAAAGTAAACAACCTCAAGACCGTTTTAACATTCCTGAAGAAGTAAAGGAAAAAGCCAAAGAAATACAGGGCAAGCTTAACTCTTTCAAGGACAGAATAGTCAAGGAATTCGACAAATATATCATAGGGATAGCAATGCTTCTCCCTCAGCCGGAAAAGCTCAATGAAATAGTCCAGCGCAGAAAGGTTGAAGAAAACAAGTCCGAAGAAGAGATAAAAAAAGAGCTTAAAGACAAGATAGAGGTCCTTGTTGTAGTCAATGACCAAGACTCAAAAAAGATGTCTAAAGATGAGCTTCATGACAAACTCTTCAAGGTCATAGAGAAAAATGCCAAGGAAATTGATAATAATATAGAGCCCATAGTGATGCTCCTTTCAGAATTAAGGGAGAGTCTTTATGACAGCAAGTATTCAATCTTGCAGGAGATAGTCTTGTCCCTTCATATTTATGACCCTACTGATTTATTGGCTGCAGTCAAAATAGCAGAAGTCCATAAAAGCATGGTACTTAAGAAATTCGAAAAGTATATTGTGAGTTATGTTGCTGCAGGCTCGTTATTCAGGGGGGAGAAAAGCCATGACATTGATGTTTATGTTATTGTTGACGACACTGACGTAAAGAGGATGTCAAGGTATGAGCTGAAGGAAAGATTAAGGAACATTATCATTACACAAGGTTTTGAGGCAGAACAAGTAACTGGCGTTAAGAAAACATTCCACATTCAAGTGTATATCTTGACGGATTTCTGGGAGAGCATTAAGGATGCGAATCCGGTAATCTTCACGTTCTTAAGAGATGGTGTTCCTCTATACGACAGAGGAGTTTTTATGCCTTGGAAGATATTATTGCAGATGGGCAGAATAAGACCAAGTTCCGAAGCCATAGACATGCAGATGGACATCGGAGACAAATTAATCGACAGGGCAAAGAAAAAATTCCTGGGGATAGCTGCTGAAGACATTTATTATGCCGTCTTAAATCCAAGCCAGGCGGCCTTAATGCTGTACGGATTAAATCCTCCGACCCCTAAAGAAACAATAAGGCTGTTTGACGAGATATTTGTTAAGAAGGAAAAATTAATAGAATTAAGATATGCAAAAATACTTGAAAGTATAATTAAATTGTATAAGGACATAGATCATGGAAAAGTGACAGAACTTAAAGGAGTTCAGCTGGACAAATACATTAATGATGCAGACTTATTCATCAAAAGAGTAAAAAAGTTATTCGAACAGATTGAAAAAAGGCGCGAGAATGAAGGCATAGAGGAAATCTATGCTACTTGTTATAATATAGTAAGGGACTTGTTGAAGCAAGAAAAAATAAAATTTACAGAAGCTTCATTAGAGAAGGCTTTTGCAGATTACTTGAAGAAAAATAACATGCCTGCAAAATTAACAGATGTGCTAAAAGACATAAAAAAGGCAAAGACTGATTATAAGCAGAATAAATTGAACAAGGCAGAAGCAGAGAAAGTAAGAAGGGACGCAAGACTGTTCATCAGGGTGATTTCAGACCATCTCCAGAGGAAAAAGTTATTTGAGCTGGAAAAGAGCAAAATAAGATTCAAGCATGGAAATAAGGTAAGCGAGCTTATCGCTCTTGAAAAAGAGGTCTATATCACAGAAGACATAAAGGAAAAGGACAAGAAAGTACTAAGAGTAACATTAAACAACAACAAGCTTGGCGAAGTTTTTAATTCCAGCAGCAAGGAGTTAGAAGAGGCACTAACAAAAGAGAAACTATCCGAGAAGTTTTCCATCAATGAAAAGCTGCTTGAAGATTTGAAAAAGATTTATAATGAGGACATAGAGATTTTAGTATATTGAAGTAAATACAAAAAGTTATATAATGCAAATTCTAATTAATTTTCAGAGGTGATTTGAATTTTTTCAAGGAAGTACGATGTCGTCTCAATCGGAAGCTGCACAGTAGATAACTTCATAATCATAAACTCGAAATACAGGAACATAAAGCCTGGAGACAAGCTTTTGATTGAAAATACATTCACGGAAATCGGCGGTTCTGCATCAAATTCTTCGATTAGCCTTGCTAAATTCGGCCTTAATGTCAAGATTATCACTAAGCTTGGCAACGATCACAATGCCCTGATTATAAGACATAAGCTAAACGAAAAGAAAATCAGACTCTTCTATAATACTTCTGAAAAATACATGACTCCATTTGCTATAATACTGGCGAGCAAAAATGAAAAAGACAGAATCGTCTTTGCTTACAAGGGGGCGAGCAATCACTTAAATAAGCGGGATGTTCCGTTAAGGGAGATTAACACTTCATGGCTTTACATAGGAAGCTTACTCGACAATAGCTTTAAAACTGCAGAGGAAATAGCAATGCATTGCAGGGAAAAAAAGTTCAATGTTGTGCTTAATCCCAGCACATATCTGGCAAGAAAAGGCAAGAAAAAACTAAAGAAAATCCTTGCTGTGACAAAATTATTGGTCTTAAACAAAGAAGAAGCTCAATATATGCTAGAAAAAAAACATTCAGACAGAGAACTCCTAAAAGAGATTAAAAGACTCGGCCCAGAGATTGTTATAATTACTGACGGTAAAAATCCTATACATGCTATCGACCAATCTCATATATACAAACTTAAGCCATATAAAGTAAAAGTCTTAAGCACTTTAGGGGCAGGAGATGCATTTGCAGCAGGATTTCTTGGAAGCTATATTAAAACAAAAAATATTAAGCTATCGTTGAAAATTGGGGCGGCAAATTCAGCAGCTGTATTGCAACATTACGGCGCGACAACAGGAACTCTAAGCTATAAGCATGCATTCGCTTATGTAAAAAAGCATAGTTTAAGAATTCAGGAGTTTTCAATATAAAAATGGTAATATATATATCTGCTGATCATGCAGGATATAAATTGAAAGAGTATATTAAAAAATATTTCATCAAGAAGAACATACATTTTGTTGATCTAGGAGCTTATTCAGACAAGGAGCAGGATGATTTTCCCGATTTTGCAGTAAAGGTGGCAAAAAAAATGTCCAAGGACAAGAAAAGCAAAGGTATTTTGATATGCGGAACCGGCACTGGCATGGCGATGGCCGCAAACAGAATAAAAGGCGCGAGAGCAGCGCTAGCATATGATAAATACAGCGCTGTAATGTCTCGTCGTGATAATGACGCAAATATTCTATGCTTACGAGGTAGAGAAACTAGTTTCGAAAACCAAAAAAAGATAGTCAGTTACTGGCTAGAAACTGATTTTTCTAACATAGCCAGATACAAAAGAAGGATAAAAAAGCTAGAAAAGATAAAATGATCAAGGTATATCCAGCCATTCTCACAGATGATATCCAAGATTTTAAGGAAAAACTGGGCAAGGTAAAATTTGCAAAATGCATCCAGATAGACATCATGGATGGAAGATTTGTGCGCAATAAAAGTATCACTGCAAAAGACCTAAAAAAAATAAAGATAAATAAAAAGGTAGAATATCACTTAATGATCCAAAACCCTGAAGAAAAGATAGACGAATTCCTTTCATTAAGGCCCTATTCAATAATTTTCCATTACGAAGCTTGTAAAAAAATAGATTATTTAATAGGAAAAATAAAATCCAGAAAAATCAGAGTTGGCCTCGCAATAAATCCAGAAACCAAAGTAGAAAAAATATCCCCATACTTAAAGAAAATAGACTCAGTTCTTATAATGACAGTTCATCCAGGTTTTTCTGGTGGCAAATTTATTCAGTCTTCTTTGCACAAAATAAAAAAATTAAGGAAAAAAACAAAAATTCCAATAGAAGTAGATGGTCATATAGACGATAAAACTTCAAAACTAGTAAAGAATGCTGGTGCAAATGTGTTAATAAGCAGCACATATATATTCAAGAATAATCCGGAGCAGGCATATTTAAGATTGTTAAAACAATAGTAATGTTTATAAATTTTCGATTAGTACTTTTTATTAAAGAGGTGAAAAATTGTTCCAGAAAATTCATGACATAAACAAATTGTATGAAATATCTAATACTATTCGCCAGGACATCATAATAATGCTTCTAGAGGCCGGTTCAGGACATTCTGCCGGCCCTCTTGGAATGGCAGATGTCTTTACAGCACTATACTTTAATGTCTTAAACCACGACCCAAACAATACTTCCTTTCCTGACAGAGACAGAGTCGTTTTGAGCAATGGCCATATCTGTCCGGTTCAATATGCGACATTAGCGAGAGCCGGCTATTTTCCTGTTGAAGAGCTTAAGACTTTAAGGAAACTAGGAACTAGACTTCATGGTCATCCGCATAATCTAGCATTGCCTGGAATAGAAAATTCTGCCGGCCCTCTTGGGCAAGGTTTAAGCATAGCGTGCGGAATGGCTTACGCAGCAAAACTGGACAATAAAACTCACAGGATATTTTGCTTAATGTCAGATGGGGAACAAGAAGAAGGGCAGATATGGGAGGCAGTCATGTTCGCTGGCAAGAATAAGCTCCATAACCTAACTGCAATAATGGACCGCAATAATATTCAGATTGATGGCTTTACAGAAGATGTAATGCCATTAGAGCCTTTAAAGGAAAAATACGAGGCATTCGGATGGCACGTCCTAGAGGTTGACGGACATAACATTCAACAAATTATCGATGCATGCAAGGAAGCGCATTCGATTTTCGAAAAATCCACGCTGATTATAGCACATACTATTCCTGGAAAAGATGTAAGCTTTATGGAATTCCAGTATGAATGGCACGGAAAGCCTCCAAACAAGGAAGAAGCCCTAAAAGCTCTCGAAGAATTAAAAAGACTAAGGACATTAAACGGAAAAATCCAAGGTGAGCATCAATGATAAATAAAGAAGCAAAGCTCGATACAAATATTTTTACCAACATTCAATTTAAGGCAACTAGAGATGGCTTTGGCGATGGTGTTGTGGAAGCGGGCAAGCAGAATAAAGACATTGTTCTGCTTTGTTGTGATTTAACAGAAAGCACAAGAAGCCTCGCGTTCAAGCAGACTTTTCCAGATCGTTTTATTGAAATGGGAGTGGCAGAACAGAATATGGCCGGGATTGCAGCAGGCCTTTCGTTTTCAGGAAAGGTTCCATTCATCACAAGTTATGCAGTTTTCAGCCCTGGAAGAAACTGGGATCAGATAAGAGTTTCTATATGTTACAGCGAAGCAAATGTAAAAATTATTGGTGCGCATGCTGGCATTTCTGTTGGCCCGGATGGCGCAACCCATCAAGCTTTAGAAGATGTTGCTATTACAAGAGTCCTGCCTAATATGACTGTAGTTGTTCCTTGTGATTATTATGATGCAAAAAAAGCCACGATTGAAGCAGCCAAATTCAAAGGCCCTTTCTATATGAGGTTTGCTAGGGAAAAAACGCCTGTTGTCACAACTCAAGATACTCATTTCAAGATAGGCAAGGCAGAGATATTCAGGCAAGGCGATGATGTTGCTATAATCGCAAACGGGCCCTTGGTTTATCAAAGTTTAGTTGCTGCAGAAGAGCTTTCAAAGCAAGGCATCGAAGCGGCTGTAATAAATTGTCACACAGTCAAGCCTCTTGACAAAATCACTTTGATAAATATATCAAAGATAACTCGCGCAATAGTCACAGCAGAAGAGCACCAGATAAATGGCGGCTTGGGCGGCGCAATCTCAGAGCTCATGTCAGAAAACTATCCTGTTCCGATAAAAAGGGTTGCCGTTAAGGATCGCTTTGGGGAATCAGGTTCTCCAGAAGAATTAATGAAGAAATTCGGCCTCATGAAAGAGGACATAGTCAATGCAGTACATGAAGTGCTGAAACTAAAAAGATGATCCTATTCCGGGCCAAATAATTGCCTTAACAAAGATCTCATAAGATTATTGACATAGTCTATAATGCTGAATTGTTCTGCCTGTTTCTTCTCAGCTTCTTCTATCTGCTCCTTGTTCAAGAAAATAAGCTCTTGCCCTTTTTCATTCAAGACAGAAATTTTATTGTAGTCGATTATGGGCGCAGCAACGCTAATGGTGCTTTCCTTTACAATTTCTACGCCCCCAGTAATCTCGTTATTTACTATAGCATCGGAAAATCTCTTGCTAGGGTTAAACCAATAGGAGTATACAATGGAATCCTCTTTTACAATATTGAATTTATAGGATTCTTCCTGCACATTTCCTGGCATACAGCCTTTCTGCAACGACCTCCCGATATAGGCAAGATCTCCATTGCTATACTTGAAGTTATAAAGATAAAAAGAATCTTCGCATTCCGCTGCATAACTAAAATAACTAAATGTTACTAAAAATAAAAACACGATTATTAGCGTTGCAAAGATTTGTTTAATAGCCATTCGTTATACACTCCGAAGCTGTTTGACTTAAAGTAATTCCTCATTATAGTAAAGTCTTTTGACCTATAATAATTGCTTAATGCACAGCCTTTTAAACATTCTGTATCCTTGAAATCTTCCCACTTTTTGCATTCTTTGTTGTCGCAGTTTGGAGCGTTTCTTAAGGCTAAGCCTTTATATGAAGCGTCATCAACATATTCATCTACTAGCCTTCCAAACAAATGCGCAAATTCATGCAGCACTACTAATTCATGGTCTGCTGTATTGATTGAAGCCAGATTCAAGTAAGCACTGCTTCTTATCGGGGAGAGAGCATCAACAAAAGAGTTTCTATCTGCAAGCACAAAAATGAAGTCGTTTGGGCATTTTGAAGCGATTCTTTTCACACTGTAATCATCACAAATTAAAGTTCCATCCTCTACATTGCACATAGCAGAACTTGAAAATACAGCATAGAAGCTTAATTTGTCAAAATTGCTTCTGAATGGCTCTACATTATTGAATCCATTATTTCCATACACATAAGAATTAACCATCTTCATGAAATCTTCATTGTTATTGTATTTGTACGAAAGGAACGCTATATTAAGCACCCCGCTTTCAGATTTCTTTATTGTAGTGCAGTCAGAATCAGGAGAATTTTTCACATCTCCGGAAAATCCAAAATACAAGATAAAACCTATTGAAATTGAGATTATGACAAAAGCAAATACTTTTGCTGCAATCTTTTTGTCCATATAAACTAAAAGAAAAGATTGGTTAATAAATATTTGCTTAGTCTATTGAAACATATACAATATTGTCCTTAATTTTTGTTTTGTAATAAGGAACGCAGTCCTTAAATCCAGAAGGGGCTTTTCCGTCTTTAACGCTATACTGCCAATGGTGCCATGGGCACTCTACAGAATCATAGATTATTTTGCCTTTATGCAAAGGCCCCTTTTGATGCACGCATATGTCTGACATGGCTATAAAATTTCCTTTGTGATTAAATAAAGCGATTGGCTTGTTTTTTACATAAACCTTCTTGCCAGCGCCTTCTTGAATATCTTCTTTATATGCAACTCCTATGTAAGTGTCATTTCCTTCCATGATTGTTTTATTGATGTTTTTGATCTTGTTGTTTATTTTGTTGTCTTCGATTAATTTCTTCATCCAGCCAGCTATATGTGATAAAATCACAAAAAACACCACTCCATAAAAAACAAAGTTAAGAAGCAATCCTTTTAATATATCAGAATAATAAACATGCAATATCAACGAGAAATATGCAATGTAAACAAGCACATGCAGCTGCTTCCATCCAAAGACATAGGTTTTCATTATTTTTCTAATTATTGAATACGGCGCAACTACAATCCAAAAAACAATGAAAATTATTATTGCTGCCAAATGATAATTCAATAGAGGACTATTAGACACCTTTAAAATTGTGTAAAATAGGTATGACTGTGTCATGTATATAAGTAGCAAGGCTCCATGCAGAATCTTCCACCACAATGGCCTGAATCTTTTCTGCAGGTAATCCCATGATGTAATGCCCATCCACAGCATTATAAAAAATGCCGTAAATCCGTAAAACGTAAATTCAAAAGATAGTGCATTTTTTATTGAAAGTCCGAAATATTTCGGAAGTATTATCGCTGAATGAAGCCATCCGAGGAACAAAACGCTTACTCCAAGATGCCTCCTGTAGTAATAAGCATTTAATATCCTGTCAGAAAACCTGGACCAAGGGCCGATAAGCAAAACGATGTTCAACAGGAAAAATGCCAATATAGATGAAACTCTTAAAATTAGTGTTGATTGCTCCAAACTCCTAAACAACAGCCTAGAAATCAAAAACCCGATAAAGATAAAACTCAGAAGATAAACATCCGGCCTGGATTGTTTCTTCCAGAATATAAAGATTAAGGCTGCTAATAAGGCCATAGAGAAGTAAAACACATTATTCCTTACAAGTTCGATAAACTCTACTGCTATGATAAATAAAGTCAGCAATATTACAATCCATATAATATGATTGACTTTTTTCATTTGTATATGGTTTAATTGCCAGTTATATAAATCTTGTTTTTCAAAAAACAAACATCAACGAAAAATTTATATAGCTAGAAAAGAAGTTTGATTTAAATGAGGTGATTTTATTGAGACCGAAAGTTCTTGTTACAAGAAAAATTCCAGATCGCGGCATTAACATCCTGAAAGGGCAGTGTGATGTCGAAATTTGCCAGCAAGATGGTCCTATAAGCAGGAAAGAGCTTCTTAAGAAATTAAAATCAAAAAAATACGATGCAGTGCTTTGCCTTCTCACAGAGAAAATAGATGACGAACTTTTAGATGCAGCCGGTTCTAATTTGAAGATTGTTGCAAATTATGCTGTTGGTTTTGACAATATTGACTTAAAAGCATGCACTAAGCATGGCATAATAGCAACTAATACCCCTAATGTGCTTAATCAGGCTGTTGCCGAGCATACTATTGCTTTAATGATGTCTATCGCAAGAAGAATCCCTGAAGCAGACAGGTGGACAAGAAAAGGCAACTACAAAGGTTGGGACCCAAATGGGTTTATAGGCACTGAATTTAACGGAAAGATATTGGGAATTATCGGGGCCGGAAGGATAGGCACAGTTGTTGCAAAAATATGCAATAAAGGGTTTAACATGAAAGTCTTGTATCATGATGTTGCAAAAAATAGCTATATAGAGCAGGAAACAAATGCAAGATTCGTCGATTTGAACACTATATTGAGGGAGAGCGATTTTGTTTCTCTGCATGTTCCTGCTATTGAAACAACAAGGCATTTAATCAGCCATAAGGAATTTGCCATGATGAAGAAAACAGCGTATATAATCAACACTTCAAGGGGTCCTGTAATTAATGAAGACGCATTAATACATGCCCTTGAAAACAAGACAATTGCAGGAGCCGCTTTAGACGTATTTGAGTGCGAGCCCAAACTTGTATGTGACCCAAATAACTATCAGATAGTTTCCCATCTAGACAATGTTGTTTTCACTCCGCATATTGCATCTGCCACAATAGAGGCAAGGCAAAGTATGAGCGAATTGGCAGCCAAAAACATATTGGCAGTATTAAATGGCGAGATGCCAATAACGCAAATAAATACAGACTTGAAGATAAACGGGATTAAGAAAGGCATAATTACCGATGCTACAAGTTATTTTTATGCTAATAATGGCATGGTGATAAAGAATCTTACAGAGCTTCAAACAGCTCTTGAAAAAATGGACGATCAGGCTTTTAATTACCATGTAAATAGCATGAAGAATGATTTTGCTAATTGGGTTAAGAACACTATTAAGGATCAGGTGGCTTCTGCTTTGCTTGAAAAATCAAGAACAAGAAGCCAGGCAGTAAATGCAGTTAAGCACAGATTAAAGATAATGATTGCAGCATGACTTATTTGCATGATTTTATTTTAATACTAAAATCAAATCTGCTATATTAGTTCCTGTGTCTCCAGTTTCTATAAAGTCTTTGGTTTTCTTGAAGAAATTATAAGAATTGTTGTCATGAAGATATTTTCCCAAATCCAGTTTTAGTTTCTTGGCTTTTTCTTTTGTTACCCTGTCTGATATGGCCCCTGCATGATTTGAATTGTCTTTCCCGTCGCTTCCTATCGAGATTATTAGCTCGTCTTTTAAATATCTTAAAGCCGATAAACACAGTTCTTGGTTCCTGCCACCTTTTCCCTTTCCATGAACCGTAACAGTAGTTTCTCCTCCAGCTATTATTGCATGACCTTTCTTTGCAGTCTTCAGCAAAACTTTGCCCACTAAGCTTGCCTCTCCTGAAATCTTGTTTGAAATTACTAATGGCTTTAATCCAAGGCTTATTGATTTTCGTTTCATTGCATTCAAAGCTATATCATTGTTCAATATGCAGAAATTATGCACTTTTTTGAATATTTTTTTATTCTTTGAGGTTTCCTTTAATTTTATTTTCGGCAGTCTATACTTCTTGATTATCTTTAATGCATCTTTCATAGTAGTTTTGTCAAATACTGTGGGGCCAGAAGCTATAAAGCTCAGGTCATCCCCTATGACATCTGAAAATATCAATGAAATTACAGTAGCAGGATAGCAATATTGTGCTAGTACTCCTCCTTTAATGTCATCTAGATGCTTTCTTATGGTGTTCACCTCAAGAATATTGGCCCCTGATTTTAGCATTAGTTCATTGTATCTTATTTTTTCTTCAAGCGAAATCCCGAATCCGGAAGTCATCAAAGAGCTTCCTCCGCCAGAAATCAAACAGATTACTAAATCTTCTTTTCCAGCGTCACTTGCGATATTGACCATTTTCTGCACGCTTATTGCGCCGTCTTCATTAGGCACAGGATGGCCTGCTTTCACGACATCAATATGCATTAGTTTAAGACTGACATTGCTGTTCACAATGCCATAATCAATTCTGTTGCCGAGCAATCTTTCCAAGTAAGCAGCCATCAAATGGGAAGCCTTCCCTCCGCCAATGACATAAATGTGCTTGAATCTCTTCAAATTGAATCTCTTGTTCTGTATCACTAGGAAATTGTTCTTTAATTTAACAGAATTTCTCATAACATTTTCTGTTTTTATTGATTTTAGGCCTTCTTCAATAATCTGCAACGCAATTTTTCTTTGATTAGAAACAGCTAAATGCTTGAAATTCCTAATAATCATAAAAATTAAAATAGGCTTTTAGTATAAATATTTTTCTTAAAAAAAGAGGCGTCTTTTTTTAGCCATAAAATTTTCAAAAAGATAAAAGAAATCACCCCTTTTTTGCAAGTCCCGAATGTGAAATAAAAAATAAAGCCTGGCTTTTTTGCCAAACTTATTTTGATTGTTTTTTATTAGTTTTTGATTAAACTTTTTTTAAAAGTTTAAATGGTCTTCTTCACTAAGTCAATGCAAATCCCTGCAGCTACTGTGTTTCCTGCATCCCTAACTGCAAATCTTGCCATGTGTGGAATTTCCTTGTTCCTTTCTATGACTAATGGCTTTGTAGGCTTTACTTGTACTATTGCTACATCGCCGTTTTTCAGCATGTCGGGATTTTCCTGCAGTGTTTCCCCAGTTGCCGGATTGATCTTCTTCACTAATTTGGTTATCTGGCATGCAACTTGGGCAGTATGTATGTGGAATACTGGAGTATATCCTACGGTCAACACAGTTGGATGGTTAATAACTACAATCTGTGCTGTGAATTCAGTTGCTAACGTTGGAATGTTGTCAGGGTGCCCGACTACATCGCCCCTTGCAATGTCTTTCTTTCCTATTCCCCTTATATTAAAACCTATATTGTCTCCAGGAATAGCCTCTTGAATCTGCTCATGGTGCATCTCTATTGTTTTTACTTCTCCTGTTACTCCCTTTCCTTCCCTTGCCGGTACAATAATTACCTTATCATTAAGCTTCATCACTCCAGTTTCTACCCTGCCGACTGGAACTACGCCAATGCCTGTAATATTATATACATCTTGTATTGGCAGCCTTAATGGCAATGTTATTGGCTTTTCTGGCTCTTTGAATAAGTCGAATTGCTCTAATAATATAGGGCCTGTATACCAAGGCATATTGCTGCTTCTTGTCGCTATATTGTCTCCTTTAAATCCGGATCCTGGAATAAAGACAACGTCATTCATGTTATATCCTATGCTCTTAAGCAAGTTTGACACATCAGTTTTTACCTGGTCAAATTTCTTCTGGTCATAGTTGACAGCGTCCATTTTATTTATAAGCACGCAAACTTGATTAACCCCATACACTTTTAATAGCCTTGCATGTTCCTGAGTTTGTGCCATTACACTGTCAGTTGCAGCTACTACCAAAATAGCAACGTCTGCTTGTGAAGCTCCTGTAATCATGTTCTTAATAAAATCCTTGTGCCCAGGAGCATCAATGATAGTTGTTTCATATTTATTCGTTACGAATTTTTGGTGGCTCAAGTCTATAGTGACTCCTCTTTCCTGCTCTTCCTTAAGGCTGTCCATTACGAAAGCGAACTCAAAGCCCACTTTCCCAACTTCTTGGGCTCTTTCCTTTAATTTCCTTAATGTTTGCTCATCTATGTGCTTTGTATCGTACAACAGTCTTCCGATTGTGGTTGATTTTCCATGGTCTACATGACCTACAAATATTATGTTCAAGTGTGGTTTTTGTTTAGCCATCTTTCTTATTCTCCTCTGGATTTATTTTTCGTTATGAAAACGGTTTTTGCCCTGATTTATAAATCTTTTGATTTTTTGAGCATGAAAAAAATAATTTTCCGACGGTATATCAGTTTAATATTTTAAAGAATGATTTTTACCTTTATATTATTAAAATAAAAAAGAAAAAATAAAAAGAAGACTTAGTAGTAAGTCTTTCCTTCTTCCTCTTCCTTGCCACCAAGCTTTCTTGCAGCTAATATCAAGCCAAGGATTACAAGCACTATCAATAGTACTATAAATCCTATTTCAAGGCCTTTTCTTAAGCTGCCGAATGAGTTAGCTTGTGCACTTGCTACTTTGACTGTTACTGGAACTTGCTTAACCACCATGTCTCCAGCCTTTACAGTTAATGTAGCAGAATAGTCTTGAGCTTGTGCATTCTCGTTTGATCCTATGTAAACAAACATTTCCCCGTTTTGGTTAGGAGAAACTGTTACTGTTGCAGGATCGACTCTTGAATTGCCCCAGCTCGAAACACCAGCTACTTCTGTGCTGAATGTCACGGCTTTGCTTCCAAGATTAGTTACCATAACCTTGAAAACAGCTCCTTTTCCAGCCTCAACACTCTGCAAGGTTGAATCTACGCTTACAACCGCTTCCTGTGTTACAACAGCAGCTCCGCCCTTAACGTTTAAGGCGTATGTCTTCTCTACACTAGAGTGGCCTCTGTTGTATGTTACAAGGAATTTTAATGTGTATGTTCCTTCCTTTGTGTCTTCAGGTACTTTCAAGAATAATTCATCACTAGATGCACTCACTTTGTCATCTTCATCTTTAGTTTCAGCATCTGCTTCATTGACTAGTTCGTCTATGAATGTTCTGGTGCTTAATCCAAGCTCTGGAATGCTCATAGTTACCTTGACGTCTCTTTCAGTTCTCTCTCCAAGATTTTCTACTCTGACGCTTCCAAACAAGGATTTTCCAGCTTCTACTGTCAATCCAGGATTGATTATTACATCAATTATATTTAATGAATGTCTTTTTTCCTGTATTCTCAATTTAAATTCTTGCTCAACGCTATTGTCATCATCATATACTTCTACATTAAGAGTTGTTCTGTCATCTTCAATGTCAAAGTCTTCAGGTATGTCAAGTTTTAACACTTTCTTGTATAAGACATTCTCTTCTACTGTAAAGACTCCAGAAGTGTCTTCCACATCATCGAATTCGTTGCCGCCTATCCATGCCTTTACTTTCACATTTTCGACTTCGTCACCACTTATTACAGCTTTACCTCTAACCCACACTGCTATTTCAGTGGTTTGACCTCTTTCAACAGACACAACATCACCATCAAATACTTCTGTGCCATCTATCTCGATTCTTTCAACAGAATAATCAGTAGATAGATCTGATGTTGCTGATTTTACATAGCTCGGAACTAATAACAAAAGTGCTACGAAAAACACATTTACAAACTTTAATATTTTATTCATTTTTTGACCCCCTATTTAAGGTTAATTATTATTCATTTTAGAGTTGCAAACTGCTTTATAAACCTTTCGGTAGTAGCAATTTACACCACACTAAACTCTATCGCCTCTGTTTCTTGCGACATGCTGTTAGACACTTGGCTCTTCAATACATAGTATCCAGGGATGGTATTCTCTGGAATCTTGATGAAAAACACCCTAAGTCTCTGGTCATTTTTGTCTAGGTCGTTGATTACTTTTTTCTCCACTATGCCAATTTCTGGTATGGTGATTTTTATTCTCACTTGGCTCTCATCTGTATTGCCTTCATTCTTTACTTTTGTGTATACTATCAAGTAATCTCCAGCCCTTACAATTTCCTGTTCCAAAAACAAGCTCTTTGTGTTTAGGTCATGCCTATGCACAAATTTGTCTTCTTTAGGTATTTCTCCTTCGCCAAGTATTGAAATCTTCACTATCTGCGAATCTTCTCCACCAAAGCTGTCTTTCACAGAAACCTTGACTAAATATAATCCTCTATCGCCAACTTTTGTTCTCCATTCGCCATTGCTGTTTAAAGGAGCCTGGAAACTAAACTTTATGTCGTCATTGTCTGCATCTGTAGCTGACGGGCTTATTTTTACTAAACTTCCTTCATTTACAGTTATGTCATTAATCTGCTCAAGTATAGGGTTCCTGTTCACATCTATCACTTTGATTCTTATTATTTCTTGGTCAGATAGTATTCCATCGCTAACCTTAAAAGTAACAAAAAAGTCCTTGCTCAAATCAATGCCTATTAATCTCTTAACGTCATTCAATAATGAATGGCTTACAGCATCATAACTAGGCTTGTATGTGAATTTGCTTGTGAGTGGGTTAAATGTTGCGCCTTCAGGCAAGTTGGCTGCTGAAAATTTCAAATTTCTTCTTCCATTATAATCAGCATTTATTGCAATTTTTAATTCCTGGTTTTCATTAACTTGCTTATTGCCTATTGTTCTCAAGTTTAAGTCTATTGCTCCCTGGTCTTTAACGAGTAAGTTCATTGTTTCTGTCTCGTCAAGATTTTCTTTGCCTTCGCATATTGCATCATTCGCAATGCCACTGACCTTAATCGTATAAAGCCCATTCTTGATAGGAACAAAATTAAAGCTAAACTCTACTGGATTTAAAATGTCAGGATTCTTTGACAATGTTTTTTCCTGGCGATTCATTAAATTTCCGCTAGGATCATAGACCTTCATGTCAACATTAGTTCCTAGTGCCTGTAAATTTCCTGTATCATCTCGATAGTTGCTTATTTTGTTTGCAAGTATCTGCACATTTTCTCCAGGATAAGGCTCAACTACGTTTGACCTTAAATTGTTTATAAGTGTGTAACATTTATCAAGAGAAGTTCTTACTACAGAAAATTCTGAAGTCACGCTCTGAGGAATCGAACTAGAACATTGGTTGTCTGTAACATCAGTTTTTATCTCTGCCCTATAAATGCCGGATTTTTTTGGAATCCATTCGAACATTACTTCGTCGCTCGAATCCATGAATAAGTTTAATGTTTCTTCTTTTAAGAACACAACTCTATTATCAGAATCCAGTATTCTTAAAACAACTTTTGTTTCAGCAGAGTAAAAGTCCTTGAACTCCATAGGAACATATTCAGGAGTGTAAGGATTGCTTGAGAAAGCGCTGTATGTTGTTGCATCCAGTTTTGTCTTTACAAATATTTGTATTGGCAAATTTGGCTGGTCTGCATTTATGATTCTGAAGTTCTCTATATGGCTTGAGCATCCAGCTTTCTGGGTGAAATAAATATTATGGGTAGTTGCTCCGTTGCCAGCCCAGTTTGCAAAGCTTTCGACAGGCAAATAACCCTCTTTGTAATAATATAATGCATACCCATAAGAAGTTTCAAGCCTTGTAGGGAATGTAATAGTCAAATCTGTATCTGGAAGATAATCATTTGAATTTCCTAGATTATCGCCGTTAGTGAATGCAGGTATTTTTACATTTGCACATTTTGAGTCAAGGCAGTCATATACAAGTGCATTTACATTGTCTAAACTTTGACCTTTGTCATTGTAAAAATTATATGTGATGGCTGCATTTGCCTCTGCATTAAAGCTTGAAACTGCTAAAAAAGCAAATACAAAAAATATTGAAAAAAATAATTTTAATTTATTCGTCATTATCATTACCCCCAATTACTATTTTATTTTATACCAGGATTGTCAGTCTGTCCGCCTGTTAATCCACTAGGAGACTTTTCTTTATGGGTCCTGTCATAGACAAGATATGTAATCCCACCTACAAAGAGTGTTCCAAGAACACAATTTCTTAATGTATGGTCTTTTTTCTTCAAGCCTAATTGTTCTGCTTTAATTAGTCTAGGTTTTATGCTTGTGGTTTTGTGTTCACTAACTTTTCTCTCTAGGCTGTCAGAAGCAGCATGTTCTTTAGCATGTTCTTTATTTTGCATTGGTTTTTTGTAAGGTAATGTCTTTAATGTGTCTCTATGTGAAGGTTTTGGTGCTGCAGTCTTCAAAACTCCAATGCCGGATTTTAAAATAGGCCTAGTTTGATATGGTCTTAACGCAGGCTTATATCCGTCTCTTTCTAGAATATGGTTTACTATTCTTGTTATGTAAGCAGAATCTGTTTTTGCAGATATTGCATTGTTTATAGAATCCTGATAAGCTTGTCTTGTTGCTGTATTTGTCTTTGGGGCATATGTTCTCTTTATATAAGATTTCTTCCTATCTTTGGAAGCACGGTGATTTTCTATTGCTCCATCATTGATTATATATTCATCTATTGTTCTGCCTCCACCCGTTCCACCAAACCATTTTATTTCAATATGCCTGTGAGTTACATTCGGCCTTCTTGGGCCGTTGTAATTTTCATCCTTTGGGGCGCTTATGTATGTAACATTGCCAAGACTGTCAAATCTAGCTTCTGCATTTACAATCTCAGTCAATGTTGTATCTGCAGTAAACATTCCAAGAGGTTTCCAGGCAGAATATTTTCCATGTCTTGCATTTGGGATTTCTTTATTTGTTGCTTTATTTGTTACGTTTGTTTGTTTTTTAGAATCAGCATAACTAATATCAGCGGATATTGGCATGTATAAATTTGCGGCTATTAACCCTGTAGAAATAACTTTTGCCATATTTTTTAGATAATTTGCCATTTTTGTGCGAACTCCTATTTCTTTATATATATTATAATATAGTAAATTTTAGCATATAAAACTTATTTATAAATGTTTCTATTATGTAACAACTATAAAATGGTAAAAGATTTATCTGATTCCAGTGTTTCCATTGCCGCTAGGTTTTTTGCTCCCATTATTTCCAGAAACCTCGGCAGCTAATATTCCTAAAGTTAAACCAACTGCCGCAGAAATGACATAGACCTTTAAACTGCCTGCTTTATTATTTTCTCTATATTCAGGATCTATCTTTGAGAATCTTGGTCTATTATTTTTTACATAATCATCAGATTGTAAGTGCCCATAATGCAGATTATAATCTCTTAAAGAATAAACTAACTTAATGGGCTTTCTTAGTTCATTAAATGCAAGGGTGTTTAACCTTTCTGTGTTTATCGCAGTTTCAAGGCTGTCTATCATTCTGTGTTGTTGTGATTGGTCGACATTTATTAGCCCAGCTAATTTATATTCGGGCATTGGTCTTTCAATTTTTCTTAGAGCTATATCTGTTTTATAAGAGAACGTTTCAGAATTAATACTTGGCAATGATGAGACTAATGAATCTATAGCGGAATTTTGGTTTTTGCCACCTCTATGATTTGTCACTAATTTTCTTATTTGCTTTGTCTTAGGATTAA
>JBBSWI010000013.1:0-3397 GCA_038046405.1 Nanobdellota archaeon
TATTGACAACTGGCGGTATTGGCGATAGTAATTCAAATCCTGCAGATCCTAATGCACTTCCTTTAGATTATAACTCAGATGATGAATTATATGACCTTATTCCATTTGTGAATAACGGAGACACAAATATTGACGTATACACGTTAAATCCTTCAAATGACGACAACATATACTTTGCGGGGTTTTTCTTAGGATCGACAACTGCAATAATCGGAGAGGGAATATTATTAGGCCCAAGTTCAGCAATCAATCTGCTGGGAACTAATCATACAGTAACAGCAACAGTACAAGACAACCTTGGAAATCCAATTGCTGGAGTAAATGTCACGCTTGACATAATATCCGGGCCTAATGCAGGATTAAGCGGAAGCGGAATAACAGACAGCGAAGGAAAAGTGTATTTCACATATTCCGGCAGCATTGTAGGAACAGATGTGCTACGGGCAAGCTTTTACAACAGCGAGCAAAAGCTAATAACATCAAATACAGTAACGAAAGAATGGGCAAATCAGGAAAAACAAGAACAAACAGTCGTTAATGGTCATATATACGCTGCAGACGGAATCACTCCGGTTTCCGGAACAGGAGTTTCAGTAACATGCGATGGCTTGGGTCCATTGGTTGATACAACAGATTCAGAGGGATATTATATGGTAGAGTTCCTTGAAGGCTGCGATTTGGGAGATACTGTGGAAGTGACATCCGGCGGAGTTTCAGACACAGATACTGTGGCTAATGCAGTGATATGGAAAAACCTGGTTTATGTAAATCTGACAGTGCCTGAGTTTGGCGTAATAACTGCACTAGCAGCTTTGGCCGGTTCAGTATTGGTATTTACAGTTATAAGAAAGAGGAAATAGGGAGGGCTAATAAAATGAAAAAAATATTTTTAATGTTTGCAATGCTTTTGTTTAGCGTTTCTTTGGTATGGGCAACACCAACCATAGTAAATGGGAAAGTCTATTCTGGACCAACTACAGCAAGTCCAGTTGTCGTTGGAGCTACTGTAGACGCAGAATGTTTGGAAACAGCATCCACAGCATCTGATGACACAGATGCATTCGGCGAATACTTCACTGCAGTTGACTGTGAGATTGGCGATACTGTTGAATCATGCGTAAGCGCT
Source organism: Nanobdellota archaeon (assembly GCA_038046405.1). GTDB lineage: Archaea > Nanobdellota > Nanobdellia > SCGC-AAA011-G17 > JAGVZF01 > JACPNH01. The sequence continues at coordinate 1,127 of JBBSWI010000013.1, forward strand.
ATATGCAACAGTGCTGTTGTCAATAACACCTTGCCACTGCAATTAAATATAGTCGGCGTAGATATTTTCAATGTGCCGGAATTCAGCGTAATTACTGCATTGGTGGCTTTAGCAGGGGCTACAGTGGTGTTTGTCGTTGTAAGGAAGAGAAACTAATCTTTCTCTTTTAACTTTTATTTTATTTAAACTATAGCTACAGCAGTCCAGTCTTATGATACATTGCAGTTTCTGCTTTAGACTTTCTCGGATATAAGAATTCATTGTTATAAAGAATAGCCGCTATGTATCGTGTGCCTTCTGGGTCATTTTTTCTAATAACATCTACTTCGTTTCCAGAGATTAGGGCAACTAGGCCTTGGTTAATATCTGCATTGTGGAGATGAAAATGTCCGCCGTCTTCTATGTCCAAATAAATCCAGCATTTAGAACTTCTTGTGTCAACTATCTTATATTTTTCGAGTTTTAGTCTGCTGTCAAGAGTTTTAGGCATTCTATATCAGATTAGTTTTTTATATATAAACATTTGTTATGCTATGTTTTATCTTTATTTTTTAAAATATATTATTTATATAAATTTCCTAAATATTAGAAAGATTTATACTCCGTTTAATTTACGGTCAAAATGTTAATTTATGGTCAAAGCTTAAGAACTATCTTGATACAGTAAATCCTACGACTTAAATATTTTAATCAACATTTCTAGAACTTCATTAAATTTTATGGCTTTTAAAGACCCAATTTTATAGCTTATTAAAGATGTATCAGCAGTGAATAGCTTATTAGGCCTTATATTGCTTTTTACGCTTAAAGAGCCAAGTTTGAAGTCAGACATGTTTAATTCTATTGAATATCTGTCAAATCTGGATTCGCTGGTAATCTGGCATAATATAATATCGTCACCTTCAAGAACACTAAGTATTAAGGCGGGCCTTCTTTTTGAGGAGCTTAAATCAGAAAAAGGAAATGATACGACAACAACATCCCCCTTCATAAGTCTTTCCATGCTTCTTCGTCTTCCTTGCTTAACCAATCCTTTGCTAGACTCCTTTCACTCGCCAATAGAGTAAATATATCTTTGTTTAGTTTATTTAGGGGTCTTAATTCAATTCTATCCCTAAAGGCTATAATTGCTACTTTATCACCTAGCCTAAACCCCTCCAACTTCCTTATTTCTTTTGGGACAGCGATTTGCCCCTTATCTGTTATTTTAACAGTTTTAATATCGATTATATTAGTTTTTGCCATATTCTTATTTGTAAGAAAAGTAAGAATAAGCATATAAAGCTTTCTGCACCTAAAACTTAAGACCAATTAACTTAACAATAAATTACTACGATGTATTGCTACATTATCGGGGCTTTTTTATTTAGTCTTCTAAAAGAATTTATTCTCGCCTTTTAAACTCTGAGGCTACAACTATTCTCTTCGGGTTTATTCTAAATCTGTTTAGAATTGCCATGCTAAAATCTGGGTTCTCAATAAGGCCTCTTAATTCTGATTCTATCGCGCTAAATCTATCTTCTCCATCATTTAAATAATGTGTTGTATAATTAATTACTGTCCCTTTTTGATTGATAAACTTTGGTGCATTATAAAAAACATCAAAATTTGTTGTGCATATGTTTAGTGCTACATCTGATCTTTGCTGTGATGTAAATTTTTTAATAAATTCTGGATCATTATAATCTCCTAGTACAGGAACTACTTTTCTTTCTGTTAATTCTCTCTCCTCCGGGTCAAGTAATCCCTTACTTAAGCCTATTTGAGTTAAGGCAGATTCAAGATAATCTATTGCATAAACCTTTTCTAAATTAGCAAAAGATAATGCCAAAGCGATATCAAAACGCCCTTCTCCTGCGCCCAAATCTGTAATTGTAAAGGGCTCTTTTCTCAGAGATAATATTTCTTGTAAAGAACTAAATGTTAACCTATTATAATATGGTGCTCTTAGATTAAGTTCTTCGCATAGGCTATTTCTGTATAAAAAATCGAAAAATTCTTTTGAGAATATTTCTTCATCCATCTCTGAGCAACTTTGCTGCCACGAAGTCTCTAACTCAATAGCCCTGTCTATTACTTCTTTGCCATATTTCTTTTTTAGGTATTCCAGATGAACTTTTTTATCATCTGGCTTGTCTGGATCAAAATCTGACGGCAAGGGCCATAGCTTATTTACTATTTTGTCAATTTCTGCCATTTTACACCACTATAAACATATATACTGCAATATATAGATAATTTAGTCAATATAAACCTATATAAATAAAGTAA
>JBBSWI010000014.1:0-15208 GCA_038046405.1 Nanobdellota archaeon
TACTGAAACCATTCAACATTACATTTCTTCTTCCCAAGGTTTTTGGCATTAACATTTTTTCTCGGATACCCCGGCCCTTTAGGGCGGGGTCATTCATTTTTTTTCAAAAATATTCTTTCCAGCCCCATATAATCATAGCATAAGTGATGCTATTGCAAAGTATATAATCATAGAAGTCAGGTCAGATATTATTGTTGCGAATGGACCGCTGCCCAGCGCCGGATCCTGCCCGAGTTTTTTTATTATCGAAGTTATGAACAATGCAGAAAAACTAGATGCTATCAAGGTAAAAAACATCGACAACGAAATCACAAAAGCAATATGGTATTGTTTCCAGAAAAGCGCGACAGCGCCGTATACAATTATACTGATTAATATGCTTAAGAATAGTCCTATTATCATCTGCCGGGCATAATACTTAGGCATGTTAAGTTCCTTGCCCAATATCGCTATATCCCTGATAAACAAAGTCTGGTGCTGCGTACCTATAGCATCGCTCATATAGACTATGGCAGGAATAAAAAAGGCCAGCATAAGGTATTTTTCAAGAGTTGCCTCAAATATGTTGATGAAAGCAGCAGTAAGCATTATTCCTATAAGGCCGATTATAAGCCAGGGAATTCTGTGCAATATTGAAGCAAATACAGGCACTTCCATAGTATTTTCATATTCAAGATGTGATTTGTGAATGCCTGCGAAATGCAGAATATCCTCATTCAATGACCTGTTTAATATTGAAAGTATGCTGTCTGCTGTTACTATGCCTATCAGTTTCCCTTTCTTTACAACCGGAACAGATTTGATTTTGTGCTTTAATGCTATATGCGCTGCCTTCTCTTGGTCTGTTTCTGGAGTTATGGATATTATATCGTGCCTCATAACTTTGTCTACACGCATGCTTTTTTTGTGAACAAACAGCTCCCTTATAGACACTACCCCCAACAGCTTGTTGTTTTTGTTAACTACGTAAACATAGTCTATTGTTTTAAGAAACCTGCTTTCTTTCATGAGTCTTTTTTGTATAGACTCTATAGTTTCTGCAGGGCTGGCAGTAGGAAACTCATGAATCATTTTATTCGCGATAGAATTATGCCTGAATTCCGATGCCATCCTCTTTTCCAATATGAACAATAATCAATGATATAAAAGTTTATCTAATTCTATTAAACTAATAAATCCTTTCCAGCATTAATTAACTTAACAGAGTCTGAAATAGAAAGGTTTAAATATATACACGAATATTAGTGTATATACCAATATTAGTGTAATCAAAATGGCAACATTTACTGTAGCAATTTCTGAAGATTTGAAGAAAAAGATAGATATGCATCCAGAAGTAAACTGGTCTGAATATCTTAAACAGAGATTTGAAGTAAAAATTCACGAACTAAAAAAATTTGAGGAATTAAAAAATAAGGGTAAATTATAATGGCTTCGCTAACATTATCAGTAACTGAAGATATGAAGAATGAGCTAAAATCATTTCTCTGGGTTAACTGGAGCGAGATAGCTAGAGAAGAAACTATAAAAAAGTTGATTTTTGAGAATTATCTTAAAACCGGAAGTTTAACAGATGAAGAATGGGAATTCTGTGATAAAATAGACTGGCATCCTGTTGATGAACTGCCTTTGAAGGAAGAATTCAAGAAAGAGATGGAAAAACGCAGAAAAGAGAAACCTATTAAAGCAAAGTCTGTCGAGGATATATTTAAATAATCTAATTCTTGATTAGAATCAATGACTTATAATATAGAGATTAATCCTAAATGTAAAGAGGAAATACAGAAACTATGCAAGAAAAATCCAGTTCTAGAAAAGAGCCTAAGAAATAAAATTGAAGAAATTCTAGAAAATCCTCAGCATTACAAACCACTAAGACATGAACTTGCTGGAGAACGAAGAGTCCACATAATGAAAAGCTTTGTGCTGAAATATGAAATAAATGAAGAGAATAAAACAGTAATCTTTTTATTCTTCGGCCACCACGATGAGGCTTATAGAAGATAGATTATTTTAATCCTAAAATTCTGAACCGAAACTCCTTTATAGATACTACCCCAAACAGCTTGTTGTTTTTATTATATGCCTGAATTCCGATGCCATCCTCTTTTCCAATATGAACAATAATCAATGATATAAAAGTTTATCTAATTTCGGCCCTGTAGCATTTACAGTTGATAAGAATAAAAAAATAAAGAAAAAATAAATTTTAGTCTAGTCTAGAATTTAAATCTCTTTGTTCAGGAAATAAAAAAAATTCTCTAGATAATTTTGGGAACATTATTGCCAAATATTCTCTGTTTGCTTGCTCTAATGCTTCAAGAGTACAATAATCCCTATCCTAAAACAGATTTACAATGTTTTTCATAGAACTGTAGTATTTCATCAGTTTTTTCTGGGTTTAAGGAATAGTGAATCTCGCCAGTTTTCTTAGCTGGAATTATCCAATTATCATTCTCCAGTTCTTTTAATGCTTGTTTTGTGATTTTAGCACCCTTGAGATGTGATGGAAGTCCTTTAAGGATATTTTCTGTATGCGCGCCGCCCCATTTTCTCCATCTTATAAGCTTTATAATTATTCTTTTTTTAATGCCCTCCTTAGTTAATTCCATTGTATAGATTAAGCAAAAGAGATATATAAAGCATTATGCTTTTTATTAGACAATATTGTATCAAAATAGTAACATTTATATGCAAGTTTATATAATTATATTGTATGAAAAAAAGGTCATTATTTATAGAATTTATGGGTGATTCTCCAACAATAAGAATATTGGACTATCTGCTTACTGAGGGAGATTTAGATTTCTCTATAACCGACATGGCTAAAAATTCTGGCATTGGAAGGGCAACTCTTTATAGAATATGGGACAACTTAATTAAGAATAGAATAATAGTTTCAACTAGAATAATAGGAAAAGCAAAACTATACAAATTGAATAAAGAAAACATAGTCATAAAAAAACTTATAGAAATAGATGATACTTTAATATTGCAAGATTTAAGAAAACGTTCTGAAAAACAAAAGATAAAAGTTAATGCATAAATTAAATCGAAACTTTAGCGCTATATCAGGAACTAGGCTCTATTTTTGAAAAGTTCTTATAATTCCATCACTACATATAACTATCGCTTTGTAGTTGTCGTATTTGTTTTTGTAGTATTTGTTCTAATCTTTGGTCTGGTCTTAAAGGTCTTTCATAAACTGATGTAGGCCTTTTCCATCCAAATTTTTTCACAATTTCTATAATATATCCTGGTTCTCTTCTTGTATTTGAAACACTTAAACAAACTTTTCTACTAGAAAGCTCCGCTATTTCTATCATAACTCCATCGGGCATAAGTAATCTTTCTCCTTTAGCGTCCTGAGGTAAATAGTAAGAGTTTACTTCTGAAATAGATACTGCTTCACCACTAAATGCCTTTCTTAATGAGTCATATTCTCCTTCAAGCCCTGGTAATTCATAACTTGTAGTTTTTATTTTCATTTTTGTTTTTACTTCTCTGTTTTATCAAATTTCTATGAAAAATTGAAATATTTACTTATTTATAAACCTTCCTATTTGTAACCTTTTATGAGTGGTTAATAATTTGCCTACTATTAACTTTTTTAAACAAAATCAAACCAGTTATTTCGACATCTGCCTGAGAAGGCTGTTTATGTTTAGCTTTATTTCTATTAAATCAGTTAGTTCAGGATAGCCTTTCTTTGCCGCTTCCAAGAATGCGTCCGATGGCAATACTTCATCTTGTATCAATCTTTCCAGCTCGTCCTTTGGGATTCTTCTTTGCACTAATGGCAGTATAGTTTCTCTGTATTGTTTTATATCAAAATCATTCATTAGATCTTCATAAAAGCCTACCATCTTAACTATCTTTGACACATCTTTTAGCCCATTGTCATTTGCATATTCTCTCAGCAGCTTTAAGTAATGCATATAATGGTTCATGTCAATATCCATTACATTCTGCCTTGAGAGGCTAATTTCAAGATAAGTGAAGAATGCCCTGTCGTTCATATGTCCTCTAAAAACCATGTTCTCAGCCTCGGTATTTTATAATCTTAAGTATATGATAGCCGCAATTCTTGCACCTGCTCTTCGGATTGCAGTATTTGCAGGAATGGAAGTGGCAAAAGTTGCACACTTTAATTTCATTGGAATATCTTTTGCAGTTTTTGCATTTGACCTTGGACATCCACAGATTATGAATAGAAAACAGTATATAAAATTTTTCTATTCTTCTTTCATGCTTATTTCACAAGTGATTTTATTGCCCATACGATTAAAATTGCAATTATTATCAAGATAAGAATTCCAGAAACTATCACCATCGCAATGAACCTATTGACTCTTCTCATAGCTTCCTTATTTATGTCCCTTTTATTTTCAGCTTTTCTTTCATTGTTTACAGTGATAGGTTCCATATGTTTCTTATTTTCGGCAAGTATTTAAAAGCTTTTTGCCATAATAACAATATGGTATTTTACTTGGTAAGAGCATTACTTATATGGTTCTTTCTTATAATAGGAATAATCTATTTGTCAATATACTCGTTCAGGTTTTTTCTGTCAGAGGGCTTCTCAAAAGGGCAGATAGTTTCTGCATTCATATTGTTCCTTGCATTAATAATAACTTACTATGTCCTTGGAATAAAGAAAAAGCAGAATAATTAGGCTGTAGTTATACCTTATGCTTCTCTTTCAAAGAAGTCCTTTACTATTCTAGTTGCAATAAGGTCATCTTCATTGTAAATTAATATTTTTTTGATGCTCTCCTTGTTGTTGTTTTTTATATAGTCCATATACAAGACTAAGGACTGCCTCGCATCAATGTCCTCAAGGCGCCATCTGAATCCGAGGTAGGGCGCTATGGACTTTAATGAGTAAGAGGACAATGGAAAGATAACATTCTCCCTTGCTATCTTAAGCAAGTCAATCATGTTATTGAGTACAAGTTCTTGCGCTTCCTTGTCAACGTCATATTTAGCGAATAATTCCCTGAACCTTATCACCTCATAAATGCCGAAATGATACATTACAAAATTTTTCTGCTTCTTTATGAAATCAATAAAGCGATTAAGCATTTTTTCCTCGTCTTCCAGAGATTCTGCAAGAAAGTGAATCACCTCTTCATTGCCTTTGTCTCTTTTTAAGACTCCAATCAAGTAGTCTATATTCCCGGCATAATTCTCTATTTCAAGCCCGGTGGAAGACTCAAAATCAATAAACAACTCTGTTTCCACAGAAGGCATTTTTATTTTTTTCAGAAAAAGGTGCTTCTTGTCAAGATAGCACTTGGCAGAGATTTTCAGCTTGTCCAGATTGTCCTTTGTCAGCATGTCTATGTCGGATTTTACTTCCATAGATGCAAGGTCATAAAGGTTTTTGACTCCAGAGTTAAGAAGTATTTGTTTTTTCATATGGCCGAGACTATTGAGCAAGGAAAGATCTTTGGACTTTTCAGCGAGCTTTAATGCATAAGACTTCCATGGATCATAGATATTGCCTATGTCCGGGCTTGTATATTTTCCATTCGCTATTTCCCTTGCTTCTCTTATTGCATCCAGTAATTCGCCTGTCCATTCTTCATATGCAAATGGGATTTCTTCTTCGTCTTTGTTTATCAATATGACTTCTTCAGGGAAATAGTTTTGTATTTTTCCTATTAGGTAGTTTGAGAAAATGGCCTGCATCACATGCTCTTTCTTTATTCTTTTTGCGAGCTTTATCTCTTTGATAGTATAGTGAAAATTTCCGAAAATGCTTTTATGGTTCTTATTTATTTCAATTATGTCCGGCTGTGCCAAAAATGATTCTGGCATGTAATAAAGTGGCATTCCATGAAAAGCCTTTCCAGCCATGAAAAACTCGTTTATCAGGATTTTGAAGCCTTCGTATTTTGTCCTGAACTTTATCTCTCTGATTTCCGGATATTTTTTATTGACTATATCATTTTCATGGTCTATTCCCTGCTGGAAGAGAATCTCGAGATATTCTGGAATAGCGTCCTTTTCATCCTTTGGTGCAAACTTGTTCGCCCATAAGTTAAACGGCGACTTAATATACGTAGAAATATCGGTTGCAGTTATAAAAGGATAGTCACTTTTTTTAAGGCAGTCCTCTATTAAAATTCTCGGATTCATGGCACCTAAGGCTTTTTCTAGGTTATTAATATTTACTTTTTTACTCTTTCAGTATGGCCCTTAGTACATTATATGTTTCAGGGTATTTTTCATAGTCTATAATGTCCTGGTGAAGATTAGATTTTAAAATGTCAGTGCATGTTCCGTTAATGATGTAGTTTGTAGAATAATTTAAAACTACATTGTTTAAAACAGCTATGCCATCTCCATCTTCCTTTTCCGTGTCGCAACCACTGCCAGCTATTGTAAAAACCTTAACGCTTTCCGGTTCTCTGTACTGATTTAATCTTTTTAAGAAGATACTATCTTGTGACATGTCCTCGCATTCTTTTTCCGAGCCTATAAATCCGCACAATCCCATTACTCTTCCTCCCACTCCATAATTTGGAGTGGCTATTAAAACAAGCTTATTAACATTCTCTGGCCCGAAAATTCTTATGTACTCTCTAGCAACTAACCCCCCCATGGAATGCGCAACTATGTTGACTTTTTCCGAGCCGGTCCTTTGCTTTACTTTCTTTATTATTTCATTGAGCCTTAAGGCATAATTTTCGATCCTTTCAGATTTTTGTGTCGTAATCTTATAACCTCCGATGTCATAATAGTTGATGTAGTAATATGTTGCTGTAATGCTTACAGGGCTGCCGAATTTTCCATATTCTCCAGCAGGAACATCTTCCAAGTTCTTCAAGTCAAGCTGCCCGGCATTAATCAGGCCGTCATCCTGGAGCTTTCTCTGCATTTTCGTGAATGAATTCAATGAAATCTCTGGCGAGGATCTTGAGTTGAAGGAATGCCCATGCAGGAATATTACAGGGTATAATCTCGGATCTGAACTGCAAGTGTTTACATTGCAGCAGGGCCTGCACTTTCCGAAGACGCAGCATACGGGCTCTGGCAATGAGATATTTGTCTTGATACTGGAATTAAATGTAATATTAATATCTTGGATTTCATAGATTCCAAAAATCAGGTTGTTTATCGTATTGTTTGCAGCAAGGGTTGTGTTTGCATTTAATGTAATGTTGTTAAGCTGTTCAATCAAATTGTTTGTTTTAATATTGACATTATTGTAGCCCGAGGATTTATTATTATATTCTTTTATTAAATCGTTTAGGTCTTTCTTGAACATGATTGCTTTGTTTAAGAAAAGCGTGCTGTTTGTCGAGTTGAAATAGCCTATAATTGAGTCTGTATAAATGGAATTATTGACTAGAATAGTGAGGTTTTTTGCAAGCTTATTGTAGTCTTCTTTCATGGAAGAGAACCTTTCATCCTGTTTGTTCAACTCATCATTTAAATTGTCCAGCGGAATTTGATTTATTGATAAGGTATTCCTTAATTCATCATGCTTGTTATAGCTCCATAATTCCATGGAATATCTGCTTATATTGTTTAGTTTGTCGAAATCAGAGCCTATAATATTGTTATGGTCATTTAAAAAAGAGAATTCGGTATTGAATAATGTATTAATTAGCCTTGGCCTTGCTAAAAGCAGCGAATGATTCAGATATTGCATTTTGATGTCCAGTGCGCTTAAGTTGTATAAGAAATCATTCAATATTTTATTAGCGTTTTCAAGATTCTCGCGTTCTTCCTGTCTTAAGTCATAGCTTAGCGTGACAAAGCTCGATTTTATTTGCTCTTCCTCATTAGTCCCGCATAATAGTGATTTTATATTATTGCATCTAACCTCAAACAAGTAAATTTCATGCCCCGAGCCATAAATGCTGGGCAGTAAGTTATATGACCTTGTGATATTAGTTCGTGGCTTCAATATTAATGTTTCAGTGTCAATTGTTTTGTTGCTGCTTATGTCTTTGAATTCATAGGTGCACCTTGTTTTGCATAATATGCTGTTGTCATTCCTGAAGTTAAAGGTCATATTTTTTTCCTGCCCGTATAGAGTGACTAGGCTCTTGTCCAAAGGGCTTAATTTTATTATCAGCTCGTCATTAAACACAAAGTTAATCTTTACCCCCAAAACTAGAATTACAGCTATAAAAATCAACAAGAATGCAACTAGCAGTAAAAAGAATATCCTCTTTTTGTGGGAAGGCTTTTTTTCTTCATCCATCATAATCACCTATAGCCCCAATATTTCCTCGATCTTCGTTATAAATTCTTCCGCATCTCCCAACGCACTCATTGCATTTTCCCTCGAGATAGCAGGAGTTGCATCGTATTGTGCATTTTCTCTTTTGGTCTTGGTCCGGATAAGCTTGTTAATCAAATCTTCGCTGAGATAATATGCTTTCGTTAGTTGTTGAATATGTTTTGCTTCCAGATTTTTCTTCTGGTGGACATAATGATGCTCCAAGACTGCAATAGTAGCCGCATGGCTTTTTGACTTGAAACCAAGCTTGGCTAAAGCAGCCAACGCAGAGACATACATCGAGTAATACGAGACAATAATCACCCAATCATGCGAGTTAAAATCAGAAGCCAAAGTTAAAACCTTCTTCAACTCTTCCTGATCTGATATTTTGAATAGAAGATTAGCAATAGCAAAATTATTTCGTGCTTTTGTCAAAAATGGCTTCTCTAGCTTTATGTGTTCTTGATTTTTGAGCAACTGTTCTTTTCTAAGGTAGCCTTCAATCTTTCTCTTCAAAATGTCTATTCTTGCCATGCAACAAACCTCCAAAATTGTTCTGAACCGTAGAGGCTAATACCATATTCTTTGGTTTCTTTTCCCACATTCATCTCTTTAGACTTCAGCATTTTTTTAAATTCAATAATATCTGTGATTAATGGACTGGCTGTTAGATTATGGGAATATCGATAACTTGCACATTCGCGTTCTATAACCTCCCGAAGTGCTTTGTTTTTCAAATCACTAACAATAAACAAGATATCAACATCCGAGTTTTTAGTGGCTGTTCCTTTTGCATAACTTCCAAATAAGACTATTGAATGAACATCAGCAACAAATTGGCGAGTTATTTTTGATATTAAACCTTCCAGAACAGATTTCAGTTTAGGGTTGGCCTTATACAGTGATTCTTTCATCATCAAATCTGATTCTTGGAGAAAATAACGAGATTTAGCATTCTCTAAGTTCAGAGAACATTGTTTGGCCCTGCCTACTGTTTTAATTGTGATTGCACCCTCTTTTTGTAGACTGGAGATGTGATTATACGCCGGGCGGTAACCTATTTTTAGCTTCTTGGATATTCCTAAAATGGTAAATCCCCCATTCAACTCTTTACGCAATAATTTTACAATCTTTAATACTGTCTCGCGCCTCATATTATTCACCTAATGAATAGTATTATTCACTTTAGTATATAAAATTTTCTATTTTCAGCCACGGCAGAGATTATAAAAAATAGTTACTTCAAGTGTTTTATATAAACTTTTGTTACTTTTTTATAAAGAATAAACAGAATTCCAGGCGTAGCAGTTATTGTAACTACTTATAAAAGGTTACAAATAGGAAGGTTTATAAACCTAGATTATAAGTTCTTTTTCTATTAAACAATAGAGAAAAATGAAACTCTTGATAAAAAGGGATAGAAACAGGCTTGAAAAGACAGCAGGAGAAGCAATAGTAGACAAAAATGTACCTTGCTTCTTAAAAGTTCCAAGAGTTGTGAATCAAAATGAGGTAATGAAAATAGAGTCTAGAGAAAACAACGATGATTTGTTGATTGCTTCAAGTTCGGATTATTCTACAATAGAGGATCATCTTGTTTCTGTAAACAATTCTTTTTCTTCTGTTGGAAATTTATTATTTACAGATGCAATGAAGGCAAAATTTTCTCCGCGCAGTATTCCAGGATTATGGAGCGGGTATAGAAGCTCATTAGTTTATGATCCAACCACAAAAAAACTCTATAGGCTAAAAGGTATATCATTAAATCCAGAAAATCCTGAAATTAAAAGATTTGAAGATGGCTTCTTCTGGATTATAGGTGGGCAAAAATTGTCTAATGTAGAAACAGAAAGGGAAATGTCTGATGCTTTCAATAAGGTGCTTGGAAATCATGGTATAGAACCAGTAATGGAATACAGAGGATTGTGGAAATTCTCTAGGCCAGAAAAAGGGTCTAGGAAAATAAGAGAAACCAGGCCAGCAGCGTCTATATATGAAGTCTTAGGGGATACAAGACTTGATGAATTCATGCTTATATTTGAAAATCTATTAGGAAGTAAAATCTCTCCTAATAGTGTGCTTACAAGAAATGGTGAACTGCTATTGAATAGTGCTTTATGGCTTTACTATCGTATGGGGTTTGCAGTTGGTGAGTTGAAGAAGCTCATGGATGTTAATAATCAAACATGGAGTTGTGATTCTGAAAGGACAAATGCCCATATAGGAAATATTGTGTTATACAATGGATCAGACAGGTTTAGAATTGGGCTTGTAGACTTTGATGCTTCATTACACAGAAAAACAGCGGGCTCTATAAAATACTTACAGAAAAGAGAGTATAACACTTTACTTGAAAGTTTTAGACGAGGACCAGTGAGTATAAGAGAGATTCAAATGATTGTACCATCCGCGGGTCTAGCGTTTATGCCTGAACTTAGAGAAGCAGCTGCTAGTGGTTTTATAAAAGGTTATGAGTCTAGTTTAAAAAATGTAAGTAATCATATAAATTTAACAAATGGCGGGGCATTAGGAATAGAAGTCTTATATCAAATATTTTCTAGTTTAAGAGCAAGAAGTGAAGAACTATTTGTAGCACTTCCTAAAATAAAGATTACAGATTCAATAAGCACAGCAGATAGATGGCAAAAGGATGATATGCATTATTACACTAAAAGAAGGAGGCATAAAACTCATTCTCTTGATGAGATGATATCTTACAATATAGGTTACCAAAGAAAATTAAACAAAAACAATTATAACTCGGCATTAGATGATATTTACAGCACTTTTGATTTGATTTCATATTCGGGAAAAAATGACGTGAAAGAAGATCACTATCTACAAAAAATATAACAGACCTCTAATAACAACAAAGAATTATTACTATAAAAAAATAAAAAAGCTGTGCATAATAAATTACCTAGATAAGAGCGATTAGTAAACACACGCTGAACACCTCGTTGCCTTGGTGCGTACACGCTGTTCCTATCAACCTCATCTTTTATGAGAGCTCTTAAATGGCATCTCTTTTCGAGGCGGGTTTCGAGCTTAGATGCTTTCAGCTCTTATCCCTTATGGCGTAGCTGCTCGGCCTGCCTTGTCAGACAACCGATAGACCAGAGGCCACGAGTCATCGTTCCTTTCGTACTAAATGATCCTTCCCCTCAGATGCCAAACACACCCACTAGATATCGAACAAACTGTCTCACGCATGTTAATCCATATGTTATTTATTTCAAATGGCATGGACTATACCTTCATCCTACTCTTGCTGAATAGGCGATTGGCATATTAGCACTATATTATAATAGCACTCCTGGTTTTTCAACCAAAGTCTCTACAGGGGTAATGCCTTACTTAAATTAGCCCAGTAATCAATAATCGCAAGGATTACTGGACTCATAAGACACACCTTCCCTCGGTATTGCCATAATCTTTTACAGTTAATAAAGATTAAGGTTTCACCGATATGAGCCAATTTTATTTTTCGTAAAATTACTTTTACGCAACGCCTGTATGTTGACGTTCTGAACCCAGCTCACGAGCCGCTTTAATGGGTTAACTCCCCCACCCTTGGCTGCTTCTGCACAGCCAGGTTGCGGCGAGCCGACATCGATGTAGCAAACCGCGCCGTCGATTTGAGCTCTTAGGCGCGACGACTCTGTTATCCCCGAGATAGCTTTTCTGTCATACTTAGCTCCCATCAAGGGAGACATAAGGGTTCGCTAGACCCAAGTTTCCTTTCTGCATTCCATAGTGTTAGGAATCCAGTCAGGCTGGCTTTTGCTCTTGCACTCTACTCTCGATTTCTAACCGAGATGAGCCAACCTTTGGGCCCTGCTGATACATTTTCAGCAGGGTGCCGCCCCAGCCAAACTACCCGCCTATAGGTGTCCTTTCTTGCGAAAGTGAGCAGTATAAGTCTTGAAGGGTAGTGTTTCAACTTTGCCTATTTCTAATCTAGCGACTAGAACTTAGCAGCTACTACCTACTCTACACAGCAAAACTCACACCACAGCAACAGGTTGTAGTAAAGTTCTACGGGGTCTTTGCTTCCCACTGGGTGTCTCCGGCCTTTGCACCGGAATAGTGTGTTCGGGGGACTCTAGGTAGGGACAGTGAAGACCTCGTTACGCCACTCATGCGCGTCGTCATTAAAACGACAAGGTATTTCGCTCACATCTGTTACTTAGTTGACCTCATTAAATTATGAGGCGGCTATACATTTCTGTATAGCTCCTAATATCGCTATTAGGGTCGGACTATATCTTAATCCATTTTAATGGATTTCTGGCGTATAGTCTCTGAGGATTCTAGTCTTGTGTTGTAACCGACTAACAAAGGTATCCGTTCCAACGCCAAATCTAGTCTTTCCTGCTGATAGTCTGTCACCCATCACATTTTTACCATTGCTGGTAGTGTGGGATTCTCAGATGTTCCAGCATATAGCCAGATTTTACTAAGGCGACGAATCTCTCACCTTAAGAGAATTATAGTTCTGGGATTGGAAAAATAATTTTATTACTTATTCCAAAATTCCCGTCGTTTAGCCGTCCTTAGCCCCATTGAACTGAGGTTTTAGATACGACCACTGGACGGACGTCACATCCCATACACATCCTCGCGGACTTGCGAGATGTTACGTTTTTGTTAAACAGTCGGGCCTTCTTTGTCACTGAGCCCTGTACTCGCACAATTAATGCACGAGCGCAGGGATTTCTTATACCGAAGCCACGAAACCAAATTGCCGAGTTCCCTTACCTAGATTACTCCCTCATACCTTAGGCTTCTCACCTAGGGCACCAGTGCTGGTTCTGGGTACGAATAATTGAAATCCTTACTAATTATCTTTTCACGGGCTCTAGGCATCAACCGAACTCCCCTTGCGGGAGGCCATTCTAAGTTTGATCAAGTTCTCATCCTTAAGATACTTCCTTAATCTATCCTTATTAGCATTAACGACAGTTAATGTCGATTTAGCCCTAAGCTTATAATTAGTCTTGCATTGCTGCACGTATTCAATTAGTACTTGAATCTTAACAAGTTTCCCTTTCCCTTCCTCAATTACGAGTTTAGTTAGGATCGACTTACCCTTAGCTGAACTACATTGCTAAGGAACCCTTGCCCTTACGGTACCAGAGATTCTAACTCTGTATTGATCCTACTACTACCAGGATTCTCATTTCTGCCAGATCCATTCATTCTCTCGAACAAATTTCTGCTCTGGCAGAACGCCTTGCCTACCGCTTCCATTTCTGGAGCCTGTAGTATCGGTAAATGATTTAGTCCCGTCCATTTTCGGGGCCTATAATCTAGACAGGTGAGCTGTTACGCTTTCTTTAAAGGATGGCTGCTTCTAAGCCTACCTCCCTGCTGTATATGACTATAAACACCCTTTGCCCACTAACACTTAATCATTATTTAGGGACCTTAACTACAGTCTGGGTTGTTGCCCTTTCGAGACATCAGCTTACCCGACGTCCCCGTCTCCGAGCTTCTACGGCGTTATGACATTTTGAGTTGGACAAAGGACCGAGATATTTCTATCCCAAGTTCCTTAATCCGTGTCTATACCTTCATAACTGCCTCTGCTCAGGCTTGACTGCGGCCAACTTCGGCAGGAACCAGCTATCACTAGGCTCGATTGGCTTTTCACCCCTAACCCCAAGTCAGAAGAACGCTTGTCCACAGAACCTCTTCGGGCCTCCACTCCATTTCTGGAGCTTCACCCTGCTCAGGGTTAGATCGCCTAGTTTCGGGTCGCACCCAAGTGACTAGTGGCATTTTCATACCATGCGCCTCATTGCTTGCGCGCGCTTGCTTTCGCTTCGATTTCCTCTTAAGAGTTAATCTTGCCACTCAGATGCACTCCCTGGTCCGTTATTCTAAACGTACGATACAACACCTTGATGCCGTATCTTACTATTACCATTAGGTTTCAGGCTCTTTTAACTCCCTGTTAAGGGTTCTTTTCAACTTTCCCTCGCGGTACTGGTACGCTATCGGACTTGAGACATATTTAGAGTTGGAAGTTGATGCCTCCCAAATTCAGGCCCAATATCCAATGAGCCCTACTCAGGAACTCATCACATCCGTTGCAATTCATCTACGAGGCTATCACTCTCTACGGCACATCTTTCCAGATGACTTTGATTCTTGCAACTCGGACTAAAAGATGGTCCTATAACACCACATCTCCTTGCTATTACTAGTAGGATTCAGTTTGCTCTGTGCCAGTTTCGCTCGCTGTTACTCCCGGCATCTTTATTAATTTCTTTTCCTGCGGGTACTAAGACGTTTCAATCCCCCGCGTTTGTCTCCATTACTGGATTTCTCTTAACGAGAACAGAAGTCTGATTCAGGAATCCTCGGATCTATGACCGCATGCGTCTCCCCGAGGCTTTTCGCAGCTTGCCACGCCCTTCTTCACTGTCCCAAGCCAAGTCCTCCACCTAATGGCGTTAAAGCCTAGGTAATCTTTTTATGCACAGCATCATATTAAAATAACTTTTATCAAAATTTTTATTTTTGATCAAACTTTTTCTAAAAGTTTGGGTTATTTATTCAGCACTTCTACAACAAGAAATTCATCTTGCTGTATGCATCTTCACAATTTAATTTGTGATCATGAAAGCTTTTTTGAAAAAAGCTTGGGTATAACTTTTTATTGTTTGATACAACTTTTTAAAAGTTGTTTTTGATCAACCTTTTTAAAAAAGGTTGTATGGACCCGTCGGGAAGTTCACTTTTTTTCTGCTCGAAAAAAAGTTTTGAACCCGAGGCCCCCCGCTTGCAAAGCGGATGCTCTACCAGGCTGAGCTACGGGCCCATATGATCATGAAATGGTAAAAATGTATGAATAGTTAGATAATAAATATTTTTTATTTTTATTAAACTTTTTTAAAAGTTTAAAGGAGGTGATCCAGCCGCAGGTTCCCCTACGGCTACCTTGTGACGACTTAACCC
>JBBSWI010000015.1:0-20315 GCA_038046405.1 Nanobdellota archaeon
TTAGAGAAAAATATGAAAATCAGGCTTATTGGCAATGACACAAAAAAAATCCATTTGCTGCTAATCCTGAATATTTTCTTTTGTTCTTCGATATTTCCTTCTCCTGCAAGCTTCCCTATTGTAGGTGTGAATATAGTAAGTATCGATACTGGAATGCTCATTACCAAGGCAGCAGTTGGAAATGCAGCATTGTAAATTCCTACATAGTTGCTAGACAGGAAATAGCCTATAAGAAGCGTGTCTGTTGAAATTAAAGTAAGTTCCATTATATTGTTAAGGAGAAGTGGCAGCGAAAATACGAGCAATTGCTTATTGTTGTACTGTGCCTTTACATTGTCCTTTAAGAAAGGGAAGATTTTTTTCTCTATGAAATATAAACTTATAATAAATGTAAAAAACAAAGATAATGTATAGGCTATGCTCACCCCGAATATGCTGTACCCAAGATAAATTGCTATTAGGGATAAAATGATTTTTATTATGCCTTCCAGCATGTTTTTTGAGTAAACCATGTATTTTACTTCTCTATACGCCTTGATTATTGAAAGGCACACCTCGCTAAGCACATATGCCGGTATGGAAAAAGCCAATATCTTTATTATGCTTATTAGGCCATTATTATGGTATATCTTTGTTGAAATTATAGGCGCGAGGAAAAAAATAATTATTGCCAATAACAAGCCGGAGATTATAGTGGCCTTAAATGCAAATATTATTGTTCCCCTTATTTTTGTATTGTCTTTGCTTCCAATATAGTAAGAGACATACCTTAATATTCCTCTATCCAAGCCCATTAATGCAATTAGTGATCCTATAGTTACTATGCTTAACCCCAATGAGAAAAGTCCGTATTGTTCAGGCCCGAATCTTGCTATTATCAACCTAAATATGTATCCAAGGAGTTTTGTTACTATAAGTCCAAGTATCACTATCAGAGATCCAGTAATTATTTTCCTTATGTTCTCATCCTTGTTCATGGGGCTTCACAATAGATTAAATTTAAAAACTTTGCCTATATATTTGTTTTTATGAAAGTCTTGGCACCAACAACGGCCTTTCCCAGATTTTCTGGGGATGTCAACGGAACTTTTATACTTGACATGTTTAAGAGGTTAAATGACATAGAGTTCAAAGTAGTGGCTCCCTCTGATGTTAGAGCTCCCTTAGAAGAAAAAATAGAGAATATATTTGTAGAGAGGGTTAGTTATATGCCCCACCCGAAATACCAAAGACTTACCTACGGGGAGGGCATACATGTAAACCTCCAAAAGAGTTTTCTTGCAAAAGTTCAAGTGCCCATGCTTGGAATAACCTTGTTAAAAACTATATCCAAAGACTTGAAAAAATACGATTTGGTGCACGCACAGATGGTTTTTGCAGGATTTGCAGCCTACATGGCTAGATTTATTACAGGAAAAAAAACACCCATTATTGTTTCCTTTTACGGAAAAGATATATTAAATTGCAAGCAAAACTTTAATTTGTACAGGCCAATGCTAAAAAACATAGAACTAATTCTTGCATTAAGCAAAGATATGGAAAAAATGTTAATAGACATAGGGATTGATAAAAATAAGATTAAAGTACATCATCTGGGGATAGATTGCAAAAAATTTAGCTACAAAAAACCTTCAGTTAGCAAAAACGAAATTAGGTTCTTAAGTGTGGCCAGGTTTATAGAAAAGAAAGGCATAGATTACGGAATCAAGGCTTTTGCAAAAGTAGTTAAAAAATATCCAAAATGTAAACTATCATTGGTTGGTGACGGCCCTCAATTGGCCTATCTAATGAACTTGACAAAAGATTTAAAACTTGAGAAAAATGTTGAGTTCATAAATAATTTAAAAGCAGTTAATCCTAGACAAGTAACTTTTGACGAGTTTAATAAAGCTGACATATTCTTATTGCCTAGCATTACTACCACAAATGATTATGGAGGCACTCCGATAGTTTTGATGGAGGCTCAAGCTAGGGGCATTCCTTGTGTGGTTTTTGAAGACGCGGGAAACTCTGAAATTGTCTTGGATGGAAAAACAGGATTCGTAGTTGAGCAGAAAAATATAGAGAAGCTAGCAGAAAAAATGATAGACCTAGCAGAAAACCCAAAGTTAAGGCAGAAATTTAGCATTGAGGGAAGAAACTATATCCTCAAAGAGTTCAATAATGATGTACAAACAAGAAATTTGGAAAGTATATACCACGAAACATTAAAAAATAGATGAAATATTTATTTGATTGTTATATCTAAACCACACAACCTAGACTTTAACTCTTCGGGGGAATTTGCAACAAGAATACCAATATTTTTTTGGCCAATATTTTCCCTATGAATGTTTCTTATAGATTCTGAGTTATCTATGAAAGGTGTGAATAAAATACCATTCCATCCAAAATTAGATATCCCTGGTTCTATATAACTAATTTTGTCATCAATAAATATGACATTTTCATACATATCAAAAAATCTATAAATATCTAAGTTTGGTTTTATCGCCCCAACTTCGAAAGAATATATTCTCGGTGCATCAGTTTCATAAGTTTCAAAAACTTCAGGAAATTTTCCAGCTATGATTTCAAGAGCCAAATCGTAAATATTGGATAATATCCCAACATTGTAACCTACCTGAAATAATTTTCTTTTTAGTTCTATGTTTTCGGTTATTTGAGATGGCCAACAATAGCTTACTACACCTCTTATTCCATCATCAGATAAGTCATTGTTACCTATAAGTTTTCTTAGTTTTTCGATATACTGTGAAGCTGAAACTTTGCCGATGAGTGCATAATATTCCAGTTTGCTTTCGTTATATCTTGACCCAAATTCTTCTGCAGTTTCCCCAGAAAATTCGGCAGCTTTTTTATAGAAACTTCCGTAGTCCAATCTTAATAAGACTCCGCCAACATCGAATAATATTAATGTGTTACTTTTATTCATGAAAATTTTAAAATCAGAACTTTTATAAGCTTTTCTATGTTTACTACTTTAAAATGGTAATAAGCCCTGAAAAAATATTTTCTGATGAGGCAATACTCATTTATGATGGAGTAACACCAGTAAATCTAACTCATACCTACTCTGATAGCAGACAAGACAGCAAAGGACAAGAAATTCCATTTGCGGAAATATATGCTTCATTAAAGGAATTAAGAACAGATGTTGAAAATTGGTATAAAAAGTCAACAGGGCAAGATATGAATACATTCAAGCTTGGTGATATGGGAGAAACCGTTAAAAGAAAATTTTGGGATGATTCAAGATTTAAGAGGGTATTTGAAATTCTCGAAATAGATTATGATTTAGTTACTAAAACTTCTATTCCTTGGTGGAATGAGGTTGCAGCTGGGGAATTAGAGCACAGAGTTTTAGGTGGTGGTGTGGTTCATATCAAATTGGCACCCAGGCATAGCATAGAAACTCAGTTAATGAGAGTTGATGTTGAAAGACCCGTAAGAAATGTAAGTGTTGGAGGTGTTATAATCACTAGTCCAGAGGAAGAAGCCCAAAATGGTAATGTTATGATTGGTTTAAGGGGTGGCGCTTCCTATCAAAATACCTACCATATAAATGCTGGAGCGTTGAAAGCAACAGAACCTTTCAAAAAGGGTTTAGTGACTGCATATGATATTTTTAGACAAGAAGAATTAATAAAAGAGTTTGGTATCAGAGATGAAGATATAGCATCTGCTGTTCTGCATTCAAGAATTTATGATTATGTAATAGACAAAGGACCGACGTATGTATTCAAAGTTAATGTTAAAGTAAACAGAGAACAACTACTAAACAGGTGGCGATCAAATCTAGATCCAGACAAGCAAGAGCATGACTCACCAGTATTCATACCAAATGCTGCAGCCGACATCCGACTCTTTATAAAGCAAAATTATAGGGGTGTAGTTGTTAGTAGACCTAGAAAAGACGAAGATAGGTATTTATTACATCCAGGCGCTTTGTCTTTAGCTTCTTTATGCGGTTTTGGGATAGGAGAATTAGCAAGCTTATACCAAGAAAAAGAAGGTGGGTGGTAAGATAAATTGGTTTATTATATAGTGCGATAAATACTTTTGGCTACAATAAAAAGCTTTAAAAAACATTCACTTCTCTAAATTGTCTGATGAAAACTGTGATTCTCTGTGGAGGTCAAGGGACTAGATTGAGGGAACATACTGAGTTTGTACCAAAACCTTTAGTTCATGTCGGTAATATGCCTATACTATGGCATATAATGAAGATCTATTCTCATTTTGGCCATAAGGATTTTGTATTGTGCCTTGGTTACAAAGGACATGAAATAAAGAACTTCTTTATGACATATGACTTGCTAAAACATGATTTTACATTAAACCTGGCTAATAGAGATTCTACTCACTTTTACCACAACAATCATCTACTAGAAGACTGGAAGATCACTTTTGTAGAGACAGGCCTGGAAACTAATACTGGTGGCAGGATTAAACAGGTAGAAAAATATATTGACGATGACAATTTTTTCATGACATATGGGGATGGACTAGCTAACATAAATATAAACGAACTCTACAAATTCCATTTAAATCACAAAAAAATAGCAACTCTAACTTCGATACAACCTATGTCAAGATTTGGTATAGTAACCTTTGATGATAAGGGAATAATTACATCATTTAAAGAAAAGCCAAAATTGGACGGATGGATTAACGGCGGATTTTTTGTTCTGAAAAAGGATGTTTTCGACTATATTGGAGAGAATGATGTCTTTGAACAGGATCCGCTCATAAAATTAGCAAAGGACAAGGAATTAATGTCATACCCACATAATGGATTTTGGGAATGTATGGACACTCATAGGGACTATGAGATGCTAAACAAAATTTGGAATTCTGGCAATGCGTTCTGGAAAGTGTGGAAGTAAAGAAAGAGAATATAAACGAAAGATTTAAATACCGTTTGTTTAAGATATATATTACATAATATATAAATGATAGTGATTAAAAATGCTTCAAGCTGACAATATTTTGGAAACAATATTAAAAGAGCTTGGAGAAGACCATTATTTAGAATTACAAGAATCACAATTGAACAATGCTGATGAATATGATGCAAGAACAATAAAGTATAGCATTTATAAAAGAATACCTACAAATAGTACGAACAGATTTATAAGGACTCTTTTTCCATTTAATGACGTGCTTGTAATTCAATTATATAGTTGCGGTTTTGGGCAAGAACCAGAATATTTCGACCTAAGTCGATATCCATCTACTAATTCGGCAAGAAGAAACCTTGAACTTGCCCTTACAGATGTCAGATCTGGACGAAGATTTTTAGATATAAGTCATTATATTTTCTTAAATGAGCATGAAGTTCCAGATACTGTCAAGAAATTACTTCAAAAAAATTTAAAATTAGGTAAAGATAGATGGGGTTAATGCTTTCATACCTGAAGGAAAGACATAGAAGCAAGAAAAAAATTTGTATCTCATTACGCTGAGGAGTTAGGAAAAATACCAAAAAAGCATCTAACATCTTAGAGGCTTTAAAAAGAAATTTAAAAGGCTATGAAGTAAAGAACCCAGAATTTTTGTAGACAGGGTAAACAGTATAATAAGAAGAGGTTTAGTGTTAACCAATCATAAGAGAAGTAATTATTTTATAAATCTTTCTTAATTATAAGGCATATGCAAAAGTCTTACTGGAAAGACAAGAATGTATTTATAACCGGGGCATCTGGTTTCTTGGGGTCTTGGTTGACTAAGGCATTGGTTGAGAGAGAAGCAAATGTAACTATATTGTTAAGAGACAAAGTTCCTAGTTCTTACCTGTTTACTTCAGGCATTATAAACAATGTAAATGTTGTAAACGGAGACTTACTGGATTACTTTGTTTTAGAAAGGTCCTTGAATGAATATGAAACAGAAGCCGTATTCCATATGGGGGCCCAGGCTATAGTAGGCACAGCAAATCGGAATCCAATATCTACATTTAAATCAAACGTAGAGGGAACATGGAATATTTTGGAAGCAGTAAGAAAATCCAATTTAGTAAAAAGAATAATTGTAGCGTCTAGCGATAAGGCATATGGAAGCCATAAAACCCTGCCCTATACCGAAAATATGCCTCTAAGGGGAGAAAATCCTTACGATGTTTCTAAGTCATGCACTGATTTGATTGCGTTTTCCTATTTTAAGACCTATGGACTGCCTGTGGCAATAACGAGATGTGGCAATATTTATGGTGGTGGAGACCTAAACTTTAATAGGATAATTCCGGGGACAATAAAATCCGCTTATTTCGGGGAGAAACCTGTAATAAGAAGCGATGGCACTTATGTAAGAGACTACATCTATGTTGAAGATATAGTAAAAGGATGCCTGGTTTTGGCTGGCAATCTAGACAGAAAAGAAATTCATGGTGAAGCATTCAATTTTGGCATAAAAAATAAGGTAAGTGTACTCGAACTTGTTAATTTGATACTAAAGCTGATGAAATCCAATCTAAAACCTGTTATATTGAATGAGGCAAAACACGAGATAAAGCACCAGTATTTGTCTAGTGAAAAGGCATTAAAAGTTCTGGACTGGCGGGCTGAATATGGCCTAGAGAGTGGTTTAAAGAAGACAATAGAATGGTATATAAACTATTTTAAACATAACCCATGACTAGCATGAAAAATTTTTCAGAAACAAGAGTTCTTGTAACTGGCGGCAATGGCTTTATAGGGAGCCATCTTACAGAAAGATTAGTTTCATTAAATGCGGATGTTTCGGTTTTTTCTAGAAGCGGAAATTCAATAAAAATAAATGATTTAATAAAAAAAATCAAATTTTTTAAAGTTGACCTAACAAACAAGGATTTATTGAGGAAGTCAGTTAAAAGCATAGAGCCAGAAATAATATTCCATTTAGCGTCGGAAACCAATGTCTCTAGGGACATCAGTTTATTAGAAGACAATATCAACAATAATTTAATGGGCACTTTAAATTTGTTAAATGCATTAAGTAACATAAAATATAATGTTTTTGTCAACACAGGAACTTGTGAAGAATATGGCAATGGTAAAGTGCCATTCAGCGAAGATCAAACACCTACGCCCGTCTCCCCATATTCAGCTTCAAAAGTGGCAACAACTTATTATTGCAAAATGCTATATGAAACACAGAAACTCCCTATAACAACATTAAGGCCTTTCTTAACTTATGGCCCAAAACAAGTCAATAACATGCTTATTCCTTCGTCAATAATTTCAGCCTTGCAAAATAAGGATTTTCAGATGACAAGGGGGGAGCAGACTAGGGACTTTATTTACGTAGAAAATGTTGTAGAAGCATACCTAAAAGCTGCATACTCAAAAAGGGCAATTGGAGAAATA
Organism: Nanobdellota archaeon; assembly: GCA_038046405.1. Taxonomy (GTDB): domain Archaea; phylum Nanobdellota; class Nanobdellia; order SCGC-AAA011-G17; family JAGVZF01; genus JACPNH01. The sequence continues at coordinate 7,347 of JBBSWI010000015.1, forward strand.
ATAAACATCGGTTCCGGGAAAGAGCGTAAGATTATTGATACTGTGAAATTAATTCTAAAATTAACCGAATCAAGGTCAAAAATAGATGATTCTCTGCCATACAGGCCTGGAGAAACAATGCACTTTTATTGCTCAAACAAAAAAGCAAAGGATTTATTAGACTGGCAACCCACCACAGAATTAGGCGTAGGATTGAAAAGAACAATAGAATGGTGTTCTTCTATGCTTAAGTCTGGAGAGCTAAAAAAATGGATGCCTCAGAAAAACTGAAAAACGAGATTTTTGAAAGAGTAAAACAATATTACGAATTAGTTCATAAAGAAAGGAAATTTGTTCCTGGGGAAACTAAGTTGAATTATGCAGGTCGTATATTTGATGAAAATGAGATGATTGCAGCTACCGATGCAGTTTTAGATTTTATGCTCACAGTAGGAAAGAAGGATCTTGAATTCGGGCAGGAATTCTCTAAGTTATTTAATGTTAGAAGCACAACTTTAACAAATTCTGGCAGTTCCGCAAATCTGTTGGCAGTTTCTGCTTTAAAGTCCCCAATGTTAAAGGAAGAAGATAGGTTAAGACCGGGGGATGAAGTAATTACGCCAGCCACAACATTTCCTACAACTTTAAATCCAATAATACAGAATAATTTAATTCCGGTATTTTTAGATGCAGAAATTGGAACCTATAATATGGGCCTTAAAGATTTGAAAAAGGCTCTGTCTAGAAAGACAAAAGCAATTGTGATTCCACATACCTTGGGAAATCCTAACGACATGGAAGTGATTATGGAATTTGTAGAAAAAAATGATCTTTATTTAATTGAGGACTGTTGTGATGCTCTAGACTCAAGATATGATGGCAAATTATGCGGAACTTTTGGTGATTTAGCGACTTTTAGTTTTTTCCCGGCTCATCATATCACCCAGGGAGAAGCTGGTGCAGTTATCACAAATAATTCCTTATTTCAAAGAATAGTAAACTCTTTAAGAGATTGGGGTAGAGACTGCTGGTGTGAACCTGGAAAGTCTAATACCTGCAAGAAAAGATTTGATTGGAAGCTAGGGGATTTGCCGCATGGCTATGATCACAAATATATATTTTCCAATATTGGATATAACTTGAAACCATTAGATATACAACCGGCTATTGGATTGCAACAATTGAAGAAATTGCCAAAGTTTACTGAAGCTAGAAGAAAGAATTTTAAAATATTGTACAAGGAACTATCAAAATATGACGAATTTATAATGCCCAGATCTGTCAAAAAAGCAGACCCATCTTGGTTCGCATTTCCAATAACAGTAAACACAGATAAGTTTACTAGAGACGAAATTACTAATTTTCTGGAAAGTTATATGATTGAAACGAGAATGTTGTTTTGCGGCAATGTTACAAAACAGCCAGCTTATAAAGATGTTAAGTATAGGGTTGTGGATACCTTAAACAATACTAATAGGATTATGTACGATACTTTTTTTGTGGGTGTTTATCCTGGCATAGACAAACAAAGGATGGACTTTATGCTGGGAAAATTTGAAGAATTTATAAAGAAGCATCATTAATTTTGTATATGTATATGTTCCTAATGTCGCTGCTTTTCCCGTAATTTACTACTGTGTATTCTAATTTTTGAGTCGAGATTATGTAGTCTGCTCTGGCTTTGTCGAGGTTAATATCTCCTACGATTATTTCGTTATTAAGCCAAAATCCTATTACCCCTATCGATCTTTCTCTTTGCTCTAGGGTCTTAGACCATCTGAAATCTCTATTTATGTCTATTTTGTCGAATAAGATTGTTGATTTGCCATTGTCATAGTCATTCATCCACAAGCCTAGTCTAGTCTGTTCTAAGGTATACCATCTTGTGTTTGAGTTTAATATAGTAAATGAAGAATCCAGGATGCTCACTAATGCAAAAAATATTATAAAAATCCTGACAAGATTAATCATCCTTAATCTATAAAGATGTATTGCCATGTATGGCAATATGAAAAAAATAATCCCAAAAACAAGGAGTTTATAATATAAGCTCATGTTTATAAGAGTCGACATAACTCCCAGGTATATCAAAGAGGGGTTATTTGCCGGAAATAAACTGTACAATATTAGTGGTGTTGACAACAAAAAACATATTGACAGCAGAACTGCAATTAAAGACAAACTTTTATAAGACGATTTTCTGAGTATATTATTGTATATTGCAATATACCCACTTAAGACAATTAGTGCAAGCACTGGTGCAAAATACCTTTCTATCGGCCTTCCTATTAAGATATTATCTAGATCTTGATAAGCCAAGATATAAAAAGACGCCAAAAGCAGGAACATTAGAATGGTGACTGTTGTTATTGAATAGAAGATTTTTAGCTTGTCATCTAGGTATTTTTTGTTCATGAACAGCAAGTAAGCGACGAAAAATATGAATCCAGAAGCCAGGATGAAGTATGTAAGAATTATTGGAATCCAGAAAAAAGCATGTATGAAATATTTTGTGCTTAATATGTTGCTTATCGTAAGATCATATCCAGTATTTTTTATTATTCCTGGAAGGCTTAGATAAAAATTAACTAGCATAATCCATGGTATGACTAATACTATGGGAATTAAAACAACAAGAGTCTTTTTAATGTTGAAATCTTTTCTCCTCAATAGCAGCACTATAATAAAAATGGCAATTAATATTATTCCGATAACCCTTGTCAGCATTGTTAATGCTATGAATAATCCTGCAAAGAAATCATATTTCAATCTTTTTTTAGAGAAAGCCTTATAGATAAAGTATATGCTGAAAACGAAGAGCGTATAAAATAGATTCTCACTTAATATGTACGGAGATATGCTAAAAAAAGGTGGCATTATAGATATCATACCAGAAATCAAGAGGCTATTTTTTCTGTCGAGAAATTCTCTCGCCAACAGGTATAGTGGGAATATAATTAGAGACGAGACTAATGCATTAATAACTTTCATCGCAAAATAAACAATTCTCATGTCATGAAACATATAAGAAACCGAGAGAGTCATAGGATACAATGGCGGATAAGAAGCAGTAAATGTGTTGTCTATGAAAAAATTTCCATGGTAAAAGAAGCTCCTGGCCATCTTCATATAGTAGTATTCATCGGCAAAAACAGTTGGTGATTTGACAAAATAAGCTATAACTATTTTAGACGTGACTAGTATAAAGAAAACTAACAGTATTGCAGCAAACAGATTCTTATTTCTCATGAAAAAATTAAGTAGAGATAGTATTTTAAAATTATGTTTTTTTAAGAAATTGGGGTTAATTTAAAAGAAAAATCGTCGCTTACCGACGATTTTAAAATAAAAACATTGTTTATCTTCTCTTCTTCTTCTTTGCCATGTTGATTATCACCTCTTGAATCATAAATTATTATTAAAAATTAATGAAAACTTATATTTAAATGTTGTTATTTTCGCCTAAATTTTAAATTTTTTTAATAAACTAAAAAATATAACAAATTTTAAATAAAGAGAACTATTTCTTCTTGTTATATCAGTATTATTAAAGAATTTAGTTTCAATATTACACTTGTTCTGGATGAACAGAAGAAGATTTTAGAGCATTCAAAAGGTTTAAAAAGTCATAATTTTCACTATGAATAATGGCAGAATTGAAGATTGTGATAAACGATGTAAAAACTGGCAAGACTTATGCAAAAGTGGTTCCAGAAAGTGATGCGAATAACTTGTACGGCTTGAAGATAGGCCAGAAAGTTTCCGGAGGTTTTATAGGATTGAATGATTACGAGCTAGAATTAAGGGGCGGTAGCGATGATGCAGGATTTCCAATGCGCTTTGATATTGAAGGCTCTGCAAGAAAAAGACCATATGTTTCCCACGGCCCTGGAGTTAGAGGCCTTAAGCACGGTCAAAAGACAAGAAAAACTATGATGGGCAACACAATAAACAGCTCAGTCCATTCAGTAAATTTGAAAATCACCAAATATGGCTCGAAATCAGTTGAAGATAGCCTAGGAATAAAACCAAAAGAAGCTTCTGAAGACACCAAAGAAAAAAAATTGGAAAAACCAGGAGCTTAAACTATTTTTCCCGGCTCATTGAATTATTTTCATAAAAATGCCTAAAAAAAGCTCAACTAAAGATAAAACCGTAAAGCAAATTCATAAAGAGAAAACTATTTCTGAAAATAAAAAAATCCCAGTACAGCCAGAGATGAATATTGGCTTGGTGGGACATGTAGATCATGGAAAAACGACATTAACACAGGCTTTATCGGGGCGATGGACAGACACCCATAGCGAAGAAATCAAGAGAGGCATAACAATAAGGCTTGGATATGCAGATTCTGTTTTTTACAAATGTTCAAATTGCAACGATCCAGAATGCTATTCAACAGAAAAAAAATGTCCCAATTGCGGAAACAAAACTATTCCAGTAAAGAAAATATCTTTTGTCGATGCTCCAGGGCACGAAACATTAATGGCAACGATGCTAAGCGGGGCAGCTATAATGGACGCAGCTATATTGTTAGTTAGTGCGGCAGAACAATGTCCGCAGCCTCAAACTAAAGAACATTTGGTTGCACTGTCAATTGTCGGGGTGAAAAATATCATCATAGTGCAAAACAAAATAGATTTAGTCACTAAAGAGCAAGCCTTAAATAACTACAATCAGATAAAGATATTTATAAAAGGCACAATAGCAGAGAACTCTCCAATAATACCTATTTCTGCGCAGCACAGGATTAATGTAGATTTATTAATTAAGAATGTCTGCGAAAGATTTGAAACCCCTGTTCGCGATCCAAATAAGGATTCTATAATGTTTATTGCCAGGTCATTCGACATAAACAAGCCTGGTGCAGAGATAGACAGTTTAGTGGGTGGTGTTCTTGGCGGCGCTTTAAAGCAGGGCACCTTAAAGACTGGCGAAAAAATAGAGATAAGGCCCGGATTAAAGGTTTCAAAAGAGGGAAAGACTTTCTGGGAGCCGATAATTACAGAAATTATTGATTTAAGGACAGGTGAAGAAAAAGTAGATGAAGTTGGTCCAGGAGGATCCATAGGTGTTTTGACTAAGCTTGACCCGAGCCTTGTTAAGTCAGATTCATTGACCGGAAATGTAGTTGGCCATATAAATAAATTGCCAAGAGTGTGGTATGAATTCTATTTGCAGCCAAAACTGCTTGAGAGGATTGTTGGAACAGAAAAAGAACTAGTTGTAGATCCAATAAAGAAAGGTGAAATATTAATGCTTAATGTCAACTCTGCAGCAACTATAGGTACAGTAGTTGAGTTGAAGAAAAATCTAATCTATGTAAAACTGAAGATATCAGTCTGCGCAGATAAAGAAGATAGAATTACGATTTCTAGAATGCTCGGTTCCAGATGGAGATTAATAGGCTACTCTAATATCGTAGAATAAAATTTAATTTATTAACTCATTAACTTGTTTTATTCTTTTTATTGTCATCAGCATGATTACCATTATTTATTATATGCGCAACATTGACTAACTTGTCACTAGGATCTAATTTCATTATTCTCACGCCTTGTGTATTTCTGCCAATAGTCCTAATGTCTTTCAAGCTTATTCTTATCAAGATTCCTTTTTTTGTGATTAGTATTAATTCACTATTATCATTTACAGTCTTTATAGCCACGACTTTTCCATTCTCGGAAGTTTTAATGTTAATAACTCCCTTTCCGCCCCTTTTTATTAATCTATAATCTTCAATCAAAGACCTTTTGCCATGTCCTTTTTCCGTAACAGTCAATAAAGTATCATGGTCATTAGTTGCAAGTTCTAAACCTATAGCTTCATCATTGCCCTGAAGTTTAATTCCTCTTACTCCAGTTGCATTTCTTCCAACGGCTCTGACATCTTTCTCATCAAACTTCACTGCCAATCCGTTTCTGGTGGCTATAATATATTTTTGCTCTCCATCGCTGAGTTTTACATCAATTAGCCTGTCATTTTCTCTCAAGTTTATGGCAATAATCCCATTCTTTCTTGGATTGCTGTACTCCATTAGCCCTGTTTTCTTTAGAACCCCTTTCTTGGTCGCCATCAGCAAGTACATGTTCTCCCTGAACTCTTTTATAGGGATCATTTCGGTTATTTTTTCATCTTTTTCAAGGCTGATTAGATTCACCATATTATTGCCCTTGCTATATCTAGATGCATCTGGAACCTTATAGCATTTAAGCCAGAATACATTTCCTTTGTCTGTAAAGAACAATATGTAATTATGTGTGTTAGTAACAAACAAATGCGCTACAAAATCCTCTTCCTTGGTTTCTGTCGCGATAATTCCTTTGCCGCCTCTTTTCTGCTGCTTATAGAGCTCAGTAGAAGTCCTTTTAACATATCCTTGATGAGTCATTGTGACAACTACATCCTCTTTTTTTATCAAGTCTTCATCATCAATATCCTCATCTGTAGAATCAGTAATTTCAGTTCGTCTCTTGTCAGAGTATTTCTGCTTTAATTCAAGAAGTTCTTTTTTTATTATATCATAAATTTTCTTTTCATCAGCCAATATACTTTTTAACTCAACGATCAATTTCAGAAGTTCATCAAGTTCCTTCTTTACCTTGCTTGTTTCAAGACTAGTTAATCTCTGTAGCCTCATATCAAGAATTGCAACAGATTGTTTCTCGCTAAGATTAAACTGCTTTATTAATGCATTTCTGGCGTCTTCGACAGAATTGCTGCTCTTAATGGTTTTTACAACCTGATCAATATTTGCCAGAGCAATTTTTAATCCTTCAAGAAGATGTACCTTGTCTTCAGCCTGTTTTAAATCAAATTGCGTTCGTCTTGTTATTATTCTCTTCCTGTGTTTTATATGGCTATTAATCAGGCTTTTCAAGTCTAAAACTCTTGGCTGGCCAGCAACCAAGGCCAGATTAATCACGCCAAATGTTGTTTGAAATTGGGAATGCTTATACAGTTGATTCAATACTATTTCAGGATTAGTGTTTTGCTTGAGTTCAATTACGATGCGCATTCCTTTTCTGTCACTTTCATCTCTTATATCTGAGATGCCGTCTATTTTTTTGTCTCTTACTAAATCTGCTATGCCCTCTATTAAAATTGATTTATTAACTTGATAAGGAATTTCAGTAACTATCAATCTTTTAGCTTCAATGCTAACTTTAGCTCTTAATTTTATCTGGCCGCGGCCCGTTTTATACGCATTTAATATTCCGTTTCTTCCAAGAATTAAACCACCTGTCGGAAAATCAGGACCTTTTATTGATTGCATCAGTTCTTCTAGCACAGTTTCTGGATTATCAATTAGTTTTATTGTCGCTTCTACAACTTCTGCCATATTATGCGGAGGCATATTTGTTGCCATTCCGACGGCAATTCCACTCGTTCCATTTAGCAAAAGGTTAGGGAATTTGCTAGGCAGTACAACAGGTTCTTTGGTTGAATTATCAAAATTAGGAACAAACTTTACTGTCTCTTTTTCTAAGTCTTCAAGGAGTTCTTCGCCTATCTTGCTTAATTTTGCTTCCGTGTATCTCATTGACGCTGCTGGATCCTGATCAACTGATCCAAAATTTCCTTGGCCAATTATTAATGGGTATCTAAGAGAAAAATCTTGAGCCATTCTTACTAAGGCATCATAAACAGATATATCTCCATGAGGATGATATTTTCCGAGGCAATTATGGGAAACTATACCATTAGCTAAAAACTCATGTGTTTTTTCTACTTGAATATCATAAGTTTTTTCTTCGGTAACTTGTTTAATATTTTTGATTTTAATAAAAAATAGATTATTTTCTAAAGTTTGATTTACAAAATTAAAATGTTTAGATCCAAGTTTGTTTAATTTATTAAGTACTCCCCAGTCAAGTATTTGGTTTCTGCCCAAGTTCTTTTCTTTTATATGTTTACAATACCTTATCTTAGTCCCATTCTTATATTTTATTCCTAATCGAAATTTTCTCCCTTGATTGTCTTTATACCATCCGCCGCCTATATGTTTTTCACTAAATTCCTTAAAAAAGACGTTACCAGCATTAGGTATTGTGTCAAAAGCGCTAGTTTTTACATAGTCAGAGAAAACTAACATATTATGTATACGATTAGATTTTTCTTCTTCGTGCAGACTTAGATACTTGGAGAGGGTAAGGGCAAATCTTGAATGGATTTCTAAATAATAAAATGGATAATTCGGTTTAATAAAAGTATTAAAAAATCTGTGACCTTCCATATTATTATTAACATATTTTTTAGTTAAAATTCCTAGATGCTGTAGTAATATCTGAAGGCCATCAATCAATTTTTCAGATACAGATCCATAATGAATTACAAATCGTTCAGAATGAACGCTTCCATCCTCGTCAATTAATCCGCTAATAAAAGAGTATACCACACTCTTCGGAGACTTCATTATCTGAGTGGGAATATGCTTCGTAACAGCTATTGCATCATGCAATTTAAATTTTGAGACTAATAACTCGTTAATTTCGCTGGAATGAATTCTCAATGTATACATTTTTTTTAACAATAACTGAGTTTCAGAATTCTTATATTCAGAACTGCGTTCTTCTATAGTAATGTTATAATCAAACTCTAGCTTTATTACTTCAACCAATTTTTCAATTATTGATTTAGAAGATGAAGAGAATCCACATCTTAAAGGATAGCCTCTCTTATTACCATGTTCGACCCAGCCATCTGAAATCAATTGACCCAGCAAGTAGCCGATATTTTCATTAAGATAAATTTTTTTATTGTTTAATTTTCCAAGATACATAAGTTTTTTGATATTAGGATATTCCGATCTAATTACTACATAATCATCTTCAGTTAAATTTTTTGCCTCCTTCCAAATAAATTTTAATTCTTTATTTATAATTTTAAATTTTTGAGAAGGGGTTGCAGATACAGAGACTCCATTTTTCAATTCTATATTGATAATCGGCTTTACGGGCAGTTCATAGATTTCTGTAACTTTGTTTTTACTATTTTTAGTATAAACTATATCGCCTCTTTTTATGTTTTCAATTTCTACCAAACCTTTATTAGTTAAAACTAAAGTTCCTTTAACAAAACAGTCCCCAACTATTCTAGCAGATTTCTTCGTTGGCTTATTATGTACCAAACCAAGTTGGTACATTGTGTAGAGAATCCTTCTGTGAACCGGTTTTAATCCGTCGTGTACATCTGGCAAGGCTCTTCCAACTATAACAGACATGCTATAGTCTATATAGCTTTCCTTCATCTCCTCCTCAATTAATCTGTTTTGGATTTGTTCAGCCATTTTCTTAGGATTTTATCCTTCTAGCATAATAGGTTTTGATTGTTGCATATTGTTCTTTTGGAGTCTGGTACACTTGATAAAGAAAATCAATGCCTCTTTCAACCTCCAAACATAATACTTCTCCGACATCATGACTATCACTAGAAAAATAGATTATATTTTCTAGACCGTCAAGCTGCACCATATTTCTAGGCATATTTTTTTCCATTTTAAACATCCAAATTCCTTACTTCTGCTGCGTGTTCGAATATGAACTTTCTTCTTGGTTCTACTTGATCTCCCATCAAAGTGCTAAATATTTGATCTGCGAGAATTGCATCCTCAACAGTTACTTTTTTTAATATCCTATTATCAGGTTTCATTGTAGTTTCCCATAATTGTTCTGGGTTCATTTCTCCAAGTCCTTTATATCTTTGAATTTCAACTCCGGGGTCTTCATCAAGTATTTTCTGTAACTCTTCGTCACTATAAATATAAGATTCCTGTTTTCCTTTTTTAATCTTGTATAAGGGGGGAATAGCTAGGTAAAGATGTCCTTTGTCTATTAGTAATCTCATATATCTGTAAAAAAAAGTCAGTATTAAACATGCTATATGCCTTCCATCAGAATCAGCATCTGACATTATTATTATTTTGTGGTATCTTAATTTATTAATGTTAAATTCTTCTCCTATACTTGTGCCAAGCGCCTGTATTAAAATAGATATTTCATTATTCTCGAAAATCTTGTCAATTCTGGCCTTTTCAACATTCAAAATTTTTCCTCTTAATGGAAGTATAGCTTGAAATTCTCTCGAACGTCCTTGTTTTGCACTGTTATGAACAAATACTCCTGAAGCCAATGCAAAATTATGTGTATTTGGTATTTCAATATCATAAACATCTATCTGCTCATTTAATTTTATAATTTCTTTAATTTTATGATTATAAGTAGTTGCAACTTCTATCTTATTTAAAGGCATTAAAGAGTCATTTTTGGTTAAATATTTTGCTTGTTTGTATTCACCGTTTCTTAACATAAACATATGATCTGGTGTACAGATTATCTCTTCGTCATTATCTAAAACTATTTTTATGACTTCAGCGTCTTTCTTAGTTATTCGGGGTGACAATATCTCCTCGATTGATAGACTATTATTTTGATCAATAGAATAACAAAAATTTCTTTTTCCTTGATTAAAGTCTTCTACAAGTTGCTTAAAAGTAAGATTTCTTCCATCTACCAATGTAACTTTAGTATCTCCAGAAAAACAGCCTCCAGCTGAATCTCCTTCCACAAGGAATATTTCGCATTTGCTAGGATCTCGTTCTTGGCAGTCTGCTAGTTTTCCGGGCAAGCTTCCTGATTCAAGGACAGATTTTCTTCGAGTTAATTCACGAGCTTTTTTGGCAGCTTCTCTGGCTCTTGCTGCATTCAAAGATTTTCCCACAATCTGCATAGCAATAGTTGGATTTTCTTCAAAGTAATTTGTCAGATTCTCGTAAACTAACGAGTCTACTAATCCTTTAACTTCAGAATTGCCTAGTTTTGCCTTTGTCTGCCCTTCAAACTGAGGCTCTAGTATTTTTACTGAAATTATAGCTGTCAAGCCTTCTCTAACATCTTCTCCTGTTAATCCTGTGTTATTGTTTTTTCCATTAAGCTTTTTCTTTACAATATAAGTGTTAATCGTTCTTGTCAGAGCTGTCTTAAATCCCTCTAGATGAGTTCCACCTTCGATAGTATTAATATTATTCACGAAAGAAAATATATTTTCCTGATATCCGTCATTATACTGCATTGCTATTTCAACTTCTGTTTTCTCTTTTTCTTTCCTGAAATAAATCACATCTTGAACTATAGGAGTTTTGCTCTTGTTTAAGAATTGCACAAAGCTCTTAACACCGCCTTCGTACTGAAACGTCTCTTCTTTATTATTGCGTACGTCAATAATCTGTATCTTCAGTCCGGCATTCAAAAAAGCCAGCTCTCTAAGCCTATTGGCTAATATATCATATTGAAAATTTGTTGTTTCAAAAATATTTTTATCTGGAAGAAATGTTACTTGCGTTCCGGTATTCTGCGAATCGCCGATTACTTCTAGTTCAGTTGCTTTTTTGCCGAAGGCAAATTTTTGCTTGTAAACATGCCCGTCTCTTTGTACTATAACTTCAACCCATTCACTCAATGCATTTACTACACTAATTCCGATGCCATGCAATCCGCCAGAAACCTTATAGCTTTTCTTATCGAATTTTCCACCGGAATGTAACATAGTCATTACAATCTCAACGGCAGGTTTCTTAAGCTCTGGATGGATATCGACAGGAATCCCTCTTCCATTATCCGTTATGGTAATAGACCCGTCTTTGTTTATCTGGACCAAAATAAAATTGCAGAAGCCGGCTAGAGTTTCATCAATCCCATTGTCAACGGCCTCATAAACTAAATGATGCAAACCTCTTATCCCTATATCACCTATATACATAGCAGGTCTTGCTTTCACTGCTTCTAAATCCTTTAGTACCTGAATGTTCTCTGCAGTATATTTTTTATTATGATCTGTCATTATTTTCTTCAATTTTGTATACCATTAATTCTATTATGAATGGTTTTATTGAACCCCGCACTTTAGTTTGATCAGTAATACAATTACTATCATAAGTACTTCTAACATCTTGTAACTTCATTAAAACTTGGATACTTTCAGCTTTATAGTCAGATTTTTTTTCTGTCATTTTATTGCATAGAAACTAACTTTTGAGATAGGTGGAGTTTATTAATTTTTCTATGCCTAAAAGTGCCAAATTCAAAGCTTTTAAGCCTTAAAAACGCTAATTTTCAGATGTTTTATAGAAAGATTTATAAAGGGATTCTTATAAATTTTTAGACTCTTAAAAATCAAAAATGGGCCGCGAAACAGAAATAGAAAAACTGCAGGCCACATTAGACTATTATGCCATAACTAGTGAGAATATACTAATCATCATGAAGAACAGGAGGCATGGCTACAGCACAAAAAAAAGAAAGCTTACTGAGAAAGATTATCCTGTATTTTTCCCGATGGAATTTGACATCAGGACGGCAGGCCATTTTAACTTGCTGGAAAATCTAGCAGAATCCACAAAAGATTCTGACGATAAAAACCTTGCATCTTTGAGTGACTTTGTTTTTGCAAAATTGCAGAAGATAGTTGATTATGGGGAAGGTATCCTAGAACCATTATACCTCAATGACATTAAAAGGATTATAATGTTCTTAAAATGCTACCGCGGCCATATTTACGGTCTGCCATAATAAGGAAAACTATTTAATCATATTAGAAAAAATAAAATTAATGGTAACAAACATAATCTTTGACACGAATTTTTTATTGCATTCTTTAAAGTACAGAATTGACTTCGCTTCAGAACTAAGAAGGATATGTGACTTTAATTACATTCTTTGTATTCTTGACAAAAGTATCGTAGAAATAAAAAAGCAAAAATCAAGTGAGGCGAAACTTGCATTGTCATTCATAGATGGCTTTAAGATTATAAACACGAAAGAACCTGGAAAAAACGTGGATGATATCCTAGTTGATTCGGCCTCAAAAGATATTATAGTCGCAACGCAAGACAAGGAGCTGAAAAGAAGATTAAGAAAAAAACATGCTCCTATAATTGTGATCCGGCAGAAAAAATATTACAAGTTTGCGTAATTATCTAGCTGCGGGCATAGA
>JBBSWI010000016.1:0-8309 GCA_038046405.1 Nanobdellota archaeon
ATTCCAATGCCGTTCATAGTGGAATGCCCGAAATGGCCTGCCTGAGCTAAGAGAATAGTCTCTGCCGGCGTGTGAATTATATCGGCAATGTGCAATTTTTTATCTTTTGGAAGATTAATAAACAGTCGAGTAGAATCATATTTATTTTTTTGAATCTCGCGGCGGTTTGCTATGTCTATTCTGTCTAATAAATTTGTATCATCTTCATCTTCTAGTCTTGGGATAGCAATCGGTGTTGCCGGCGCTAATGAAGAGAAATTTCTTAAGCAAAAATATCTACCATCAACTTGCTTCAGGCCGTCTGAACCCTTTATCGAAGCATTCACTAAAATGTCTGCATTTGACAGACAAAAAGCAATGTCGATTTCATCTATCGGTGTTGCTGCACACTTATAGAAGCTTTCAATCTTTGAGGTTATTGACCTTGCATTCTCCAAAGTTCTGTTTGCAATATAAATTCGGCCATCTTTGCCGATTTCTTTGGCAAGATAAAAAGAAACTGATTTTGAAGCCCCTCCAGCACCAATCACTAATATTTTTTTGCCCTCTAATCTTAAACTATCTAGAAAAGGCTCTTCTTTGTCATAGCCAGGATGAGGAATTAATAAACTGTCAATAAATCCCTTACCGTCTGTGTTATATCCCTTGATTTTTCCATCCTTGCTTCTCACTACTGTATTCACGGCATCGATCTGTCTTGCGATTTCATCAATCTCGTCAAGATATTTTATTATTTCACTCTTATAAGGATTGGTAACACTAAATCCTAGAACTCTTTCATCTTGCTTCAAAGCATTAATTAGTGATTCAAGATTATTTTTAGAAACATCAAAAGGCAAGAAAACTGCTTCTAATTTCAATCTTTCAAACGCAGGGTTCCATAATTTCGGGCTTCTGGCTGTTTTTGAAGGAATTTCCCCTATAATGCCAGTAATTAATTTGCCTTCTACAGTTCCAATATCGTTGCTGATAAACTCTTGAAAACTCTTCATTATACATCGCGGCCAATGGCCTTGGCTATTTTCTTCAAGTCTTTCATAAGGTTAGAAAAATCTTCATAGTTTAAGGCTTGCAAAGGATCTACCATTGCATTGGGCGGATCCGGATGCACATCTATAATAATCCCATCAGCCCCTGCTGCAACAGCAGCTTTTGCAGTATCTGCCACATAAGCCCTTTCAAAAGTAGAATGGCTTGGATCAAAGATTACGGGTAAGTGTGAAAATTTCTTTTTTAACTGTATTATTGACAAGATATCTGGAATAAACCTTGAATTTGGGTTATTCGTGAAAGGAACTGTGATTCCCCTTTGACAAAGGACTACATTATTGTTTTTATGATAATGAAAATATTCAGCTGAACCCAGCCAGTCCCGCATGCTCATTCCAGGATGATTTTTAAGCAATGCTGGCATGCCAGATTTTGCGCATTCTTCCAATAACACGAAATTCTGCATGTTTCTGGCACCTATCTGCAGCATAGAAACTTTTTGTTTGAACAAATCAAGCAATCTATAGTCCATTATCTCGCTGACAGTTGGCATATTATATTTTTTTCCGGCCTTATACAGATACTCAAGACCTATTTCTTTTAATTCGTTCATTCTCTGATTCCTGTAAGGAAATGTCAGAGGCTTAAATGCGCCGCCCCTAAGCATTGTTGCTCCAGATTTCTTTACGTTTTTAGCTATATCGAGAACTTGCTCTTGGCTTTCAACAGCACATGGCCCTGCTATAACAACAATTTTCTTGCCGCCAAAAACAACATTGCCGATTTTTACAGTAGAACTGTGTTTTTCATGCTTTTTAGAAACCAAAGGTATGTTATTTTTTACGTCATTTTCAGATATGTCTTTCATTTTAGTTACCTTACTATTTTTTTATAAACACAAATACATTTAAAAAGTTATGTTTTTGATAAGCTTTCTAGCAACGATTCATATTGTTTTTTTATTACAGTTATGTCATGGTTCTCTTTTGCATACAATAATGCATTACTGGATATTTTCTTATACAATTTTTTATCATTTAATAAACAACTTATGTCTTTCTTTAGGTTTTCAAAGTTTTTGGAATGAAAGCCTATCTTATGACCATCCAAAATGTTATCTGGATTTATGTTTAGTGAAATGATTGGCGTGCCATTTTTTGCAGCCTGTACAAATGTGTTTGGGAATCCTTCATGAACAGAAGTGCTGACGAATAATTTTGCTTTTTTGAAATATTCATCTATGTTATTGAAAGGAACCTCATCTATGAATTTAAGATTTTTAGCGTTTATGGCAATTTCTTTTATACTTTCTTTATAAGAGGTATTGCCTGGACAAATCATAACGAATTTCTCTTTCGGGAAATTTTTTGCTAGTCCTATAAATATTTCCGGTTGCTTCCATTTAATGCCTCTGGCAACCCATAGTATATGATTCTTTTTTAACACACTATTTTTTTCTATTTTATAGGCAGATTTAATGAGCTTAGACGTCCTCCCCAGTTTTTTCTTTAATAATTCGTATTGCTCCTGATTCTGTGTTATTATCAAGTCTGCATTTTTTACCCCAAATAAGTACCTGTAAATTCCTATTGGGTAAAGATAATGGCCAAATAACTTCTCAATTTTTGAGTAACTTATATCACAATCTTTTTTATGCGCCACCATAAATATGAATTTCTTGTTGAACATCTTGCAGAATGAGGATATCTGGCCTGTTAAAGTGCTGGCAGATCTTTGGATATAGATGTCAGCGTCTATTTTTTTTAGTGTTTTAAATAAGCCATATCCTTGCAGATGATGCATCAAGAAAAATTTGTTCGATGTGTTTCCATTGTATCTATAAACTTTTATTCCATCATACTTTTCAATACTCCTTTGATTGAAATTTCCTACTAAAAAAGAGATTTCAAAATTTTTATTTTTTGAGATTTCTTTAGCGAGCTGGTACAGTTGTATATCTGCTCCAGTGTACTTAAAACCGCTTAATGACTCATTAAACAGCTGGTATGCATCAAAAGCTATGAAACAAACTTTGATTGGGATTTTTGTCACCTTATCTTGTTTTTTATGTCTTTCTTTAACTTTAATTGAAACCTTATCACTTGACTAGGTAGCATATAGCAGAAGAACCTTTCATAAATTCTTTGATTTTTATTAATAAACCAGTTTAATATTTTTAAAGGATAGCTTCTGGAGAAAATTATTTCGCATTTTAAAACCTCAACATTTGGAAATATAGTTGGATGGAAAGTATCTCTGTGAAATTGTGTTTTATGATGGTAGCCGTAGGCGTTTGGTGTGGTAAAATAAGGAGCTTCAACATCGATTAAATTTTCTTCTTTAGCAATTCTTTTTAATTCATTAATAACCTTGATTACTCCTTCATGATCAAAATGCTCGAAAATATCATGAGCTTTTACAAAATCAAAAGTATTCGCTTTGAATGGATAGGGGGTTTTTTCAAGGTTCCAAATTACATCTACCTTCCAGTCATCATTTATGTCCAAATTAACCCATTCTTCTTTCTCATTACTACCAATGTAATCCTTCCCCGAACCGAGATTGAGGCATTTCTTTTTCATTAAAATAACTAGCGCCATAAATAACTATTTAAAGCTTTTTCTAGAATAAAATACCATGAAAAACCCCAAGGTTTTAATTGTAATTGTGAATTATAATTCCACTGAAGACCTGCTGCAATTAATCAGCTCTATTGGTAATTCTTCTTATAAAACTTATGATATCGTTGTGATTGATAACAATTCTTCTGAGTATATAGAAAAACTAAGGAATTTGAAATTAAAACTTATTGAAAACAAAGAAAATATAGGGTTTACAAAGGCAATAAATCATGCATTAAAGAATTTTAAATATGAATATTACTGGCTATTAAACCCCGATACAATAGTAAACAAAAATACCTTAACAGAGCTCATAAGCACGGCAGAAAAATACAACGCAGGATTTGTTGGAAGTGCTATTTATGACTACAATACAAATAAAATATATGCCATGGCTGGGAAAAGAAATTTTTTTACTGGATTAGCATTCACGATTAAAGACATTAATGAAATAAGGGAGTTAAATGGAAAAACTGAATACGCAGATGCATGTTCTTTATTGATTTCTAGGAAAGTAATTGAGCAGGTTGGCTATTTTGACGAAAATTATTTTATGTATTTAGAAACTGAAGACTTTATGTTAAGGGCCAAAAAACAAGGATTTAAGATTTATGTTAACCCAAAAGCCATTGTTTACCATAAAATGTACGGCAGTTCTAAAGGAAAAAAAAGCAAGAGGACTGTCTACCTATTAAACAAGAACCGCATCTATTTTATGAGAAAATTCTCCCCGAAGACAAGGTTTTATGTTTTTTTAGTAATTAATTTCTTGGTTATATTTCCATTCCAGATTTTGGTTTATTTAATAAAGGGCAGATTCTCATTGATACCGGCGTTAATCAGGGGGAATTTTAGCTTATGAAAATTGCTTTTGTATGCCCATACTATGATCCTGCAATAGATGGCCCGAAACAAGTTATTAAGGAACTTGCATCTAGACTAATAAGAGAAGGCCATGATGTCCATGTTTACACCTCTGATTGGGACAAAGCTAAAAGAGTCAAAATTAAAGAAGAAACAATTGACGGCGTAAAAGTACACAGATGCTATCATATATTAAGAGTTTCCCAGTTCTCAACAGTTTTTCCCAGCGTGTTTTTTAAGCTAATTAAAGAAGATTTTGATGTTATACACACTCATGTTACAGGATGGGCGCATGTTTTCTTTGCTTCTTTGGCAGCTAAAATAAAAAAGATACGGCTAATACACACAACACACTGTCCTTGGACGGATGCTTATAGGACATTCGCAGGAAACTTCTGGAAAATAATCTCTTATAATATTTTTATGCGTCTTTCCTATAGATGGAGCGATAAAATTATTGCTATAACTCCTTGGGAAATCCATTTTATTGAGAAATACGGCGGCAAAGGAAAAATAGAAGTAATTCCAAATGGCGTTGATGATATATTCTTTAAAAGAGTCAAGAATAACAGCTTCAAAAAAAATAATAAAATCAATGGAAACATAGTGCTTTTCTTTGGTAGGTTGAATGTAACAAAAGGCCCAGACAAATTTGTTCTAGCAGCCAAAGAAATTCTGAAAGAAAGAAAAGATATTACTTTTGTTATAATTGGAAATGACGAAGGCATGAAACAAGAAGTAAAAAAATTGATTGGAAATGAAAAAAACATTTATTTACTTGATCCGATAAAAGAGAGGGCAAAGGTAGCTGAGATGTACCAGGCTTCAGAAGTATACGTATTGCCGAGCTTTAGAGAAGGACTTCCATTGACAATTTTTGAAGCGATGGCATCAGGAATTCCTATTGTAGCAAGCCCTGTAAATGGCATTCCTTATGAAATGAAACAGCCGGAAAACGGCTTTTTTTGCGATTACGGAGACATAAATTGCTTGAAGAAGCAAATCTTGAATGTCATAGACAACAAAAAGTTAGCTTTAAAAATAGGAAATAACAACATCAAAAAAGCTAAAAACTATAAATGGGACGACATTTACACAAAAACTATTTCTTTGTATAAAGGCTAGGATCTTTTATTCCAGCCCAATAAAAACCTTTTTTTCTAAGCATACAATTTAAACATTCGCCACAATGCAACGGAATACCTTTTTTAAATCCGTTTTTTATGTAACAACTATAAGTATATCGAAAAGGCACATTTAGTTTTTTTCCTAGCTTAATAACTTCTGTCTTATCCATCTTTATTAAAGGCGTAATTATTTTATAGCCTCCATGGTAGGTTGCTTCTTCAGACAGTTCATTAACTTTTTTTATGAATTTTTCGGTAGTATCTTTCATAAAAACTTGGCCCTCATTTATCAATCCCATGAATATATCGTACCTTTTCTTATCCTTTATGAAATAGTACTCTGAATGTGCAAGTGCATTTATTATGAAAATAGAATTTCTAGTAGGCACCCACCAATTTATTATCTCCTTTCTTCCGTCTTCCAGGTCTTTTTCCGTAGTCTTTGGTATTTTGTCATTTTTATTTATGAAAGCTGTGCTAATTTTTCCAAGCCATGGAATTTTTATTTTTATGAAATCTGCTTTAAGAAGCTTTGCTATTTTTCTTGAGCAATACTCTTCTTCTTTAATGGCTCGTTGCGCATAATCCATATACAAAAACTTCAGAGTTTCATAGCCTAGGTTATTCTTAACATTATATGCGGTAACAACGCTGTCTAAGCCGCCACTTACAAGAATTATAGCATTTTTTATATCTTTCATTTTTTATTAAATTATAATTTTAGCATAATTAATATAAACTCTTCTATTTGCCTTAGACTTTCTCTATAAGTGCAAGGAATCTTTTACAGATTCTGATACCATTAAAAAAATCGAGGCTTTATCAAAGAAAAGAGGTTTGTGGGGTTTAGGTTCAATAACTAAAATAACAAAAACTGGAAATTCCTTAGCAGTAAGAATTCCAAAAAAAATAGCTGATTACCTAAATTTAAAGAAGGGTAATAAGGCTTATGTGCATCCAGAAAAATAAAAGAAATTCTTACTTTAAAAACATTTATAAAACTAGCTTTCGATATTTTATACATGGTAAAGGCTAAGGAACTTAAAAAAGATGACAAAATATCAATTGAGAATATCAATTTGGTAGTTTCTAAAATTGATGTTTCAAAAATAGCCAAGCATGGCAAGGCAAAATGTAGAATTGAGGGAACTGACACTAAAAAGCAGAAAAAAATATTCATTGTTCTTGCAGACCAAGAGATAAAAAAATTATAAGACAGCGATGATACATATTATTATTACATCATATGGAGAATTGAATTCTACTGAAAAGGCTATTAAATCATTCCTGGATCAAAAGATTACAAAGCCGTTTAAAATTATTGTGGCAGATCCTTATACTGAAACCAAATGGATGCTCGAAGAGAAATTTTTTAATGAAAAAAAAATAGAATACTTTGAGGATGAAGACAAAGGAAAAAGTTATGCCCTTAATATGTTGATGAAAAAAATTGATTCAAAAAAAATTGATGATATAATAATATTTAGTGATGGTGATGTTTATGTTGGAAATAATTCAGTAAATGAAATATTAAAAAAATTCGAAGACCCCAATGTTGGATGTGTTTGCGGAAGACCCATTTCCTTGAATAAAAAGAGTAATATGCTAGGATATTGGTCCCATGTTGCTTTTGAAGAAATGAATTCTACCAGAAAAAGACTTTCCAACAGCAAAGAATTCTTTGAAGTTTCTGGCTATTTATTTGCTATAAGGAATGGAATCATAAAGTCATTTCCAATAGGTGCATCTGAAGATAATGTAATACCTATGTTGATTAGGAAAAATGAATATAAAGTAGAATACGCTGAAAGAGCTGAAGTTTTTGTTATGAGCCCTAAAAATTTTAATGAATGGAAAACACAAAAAAATAGGAACATAAAGGGACATCTGGCACTAAGGCGCGTTATAGGACATTTCGACAAAAGAAAGAATACTATTTTTGGAGAGGCGTGGAGAGGCCTGAGTTTCTTTTTTAAATATCCAAACAATATAAAAGAATATTTTTGGTATGTTTTAATGGCCTTTTCCAGGCTTTATGTTTGGATGTCTGCAGCCTTTGAAACCGATATATTAGAAAAGAAATATT
This sequence comes from Nanobdellota archaeon, assembly GCA_038046405.1. GTDB lineage: Archaea > Nanobdellota > Nanobdellia > SCGC-AAA011-G17 > JAGVZF01 > JACPNH01. The sequence goes on from JBBSWI010000016.1 coordinate 7,689, forward strand.
CTGATGGATGGAGATCAGAGGAAAACCTTAAGACTACAAAAATAGACGATTAAACGAATTTTTTCTGCAGTTTAACAAGTTCCTTTTTTAGTTCATCAAGACTTTCAATCAGATTTGCAGAATTAAAGCACATCACGCAAGTTCTAAACTCTTTATTTATGCTTTTTTTGTCCTCTACTACTCCTATTATTGGCTTTTCTTTTGCGTATGCGTACCCAAGTTCCCATGCTGTTCCGGAGCCGATACTTTCCCAGCTTAAAACTGCCACCATAAAATCAGACCAGTCAATCATTTCTTTGTCTTTTTTGAAAATAGGCTTGGGATCCATCCCTTCTTTATATATGCCACCGTCTCTATGGGGCAAGTAAGTGTCTATCCCAAGAGATTTACATAATTCGTCTATTTGTTCCAGCTTTTTCCTATTGGTCTCTTCCCATAATAAACCTGCGATATATGCCTTAACCATGTCTTAAAACCGTATAATTAAATTTAAAAAGGTTTTTGATATCTTAAAAATGATTAAAATGAATGACCCCGCCCTAAAGGGCCGGGGTATCCGAGAAAAGATGTTAATGCCAAAAACCTTGGGAAGAAGAAATGTAATGTTGAATGGTTTCAGTA